>NZ_CP169638.1:2393750-2702500 GCF_042134605.1 Flagellimonas alginilytica
GTCAAGTTTTGCAAGTTTGCACCATCCAAGGTCAACATAATCGAGTACAACCCCATTGATGATGGTGACTTTCAACAAGCACCCAATAGTGCCATTGACATGTACAAGAATACCTTGGAGCAAAACGGCATCACGGTTACCATACGTAGGTCGCGAGGCAAGGATATCGATGCCGCTTGCGGTCAATTGGCCAACAAAAGCTAGAGTTTAATTTTTGATTGGCCATCCACATTGGTAGGTAAAACAACGATACTTTTAGAACTCTATCTTAAAACTTCGATTTAGTTCTAACAACTCTCGCATTTTCCCTACTTTTAGGGTTTTAAAACCAAACACCACACCGCTACGTTGAAAATCGTTTCGCAGATACGGGAACCCATAGAAAATGAGATGCAGCTTTTTGAGGAAAAGTTCCTCAAATCCATGTCTTCCAAGGTTGCACTGTTTAATAGGATTACCTACTATATTGTTAACCGCAAGGGCAAACAAATGCGCCCAATGTTCGTGTTCCTTACCGCCAAATTATTGAACGGGGAAGTCAACGAACGTACATACACAGGAGCTTCCATAATTGAGTTGATACACACTGCAAGCCTGGTCCACGACGATGTGGTGGACGACAGTAACAAACGCCGGGGCTTTTTTTCCATCAATGCCCTGTGGAAAAACAAGATTGCTGTTCTGGTCGGGGATTTTCTTTTCTCTAAGGGTTTGTTGGTATCTCTGGAAAACAAGGATTACGATTTACTACACATTATTTCCAATGCCGTTCGCGATATGAGCGAAGGGGAACTGCTCCAGATAGAAAAAGCGAGACTTTTGGATATTACCGAAGAGGTTTACTACGACATTATCCGCCAAAAAACAGCCACTCTTATTGCCGCTTGTTGCAGTATGGGGGCATGTTCGGTGAGACCGGATTCGGATGAGGTGGAAGCCTTTCGGAAGTTCGGGGAGCTTTGTGGAATGGCCTTCCAAATTAAGGACGACCTTTTTGACTACGGTGCCGAGAAAATTGGAAAGCCTACGGGTATCGATATAAAGGAACAAAAAATGACACTGCCATTGATCTATGCATTGAACCATAGTGATAAGGAAAGTAAAAAATGGTTGATCAATTCCATCAAAAAACACAACAAGAACAAAAAACGTGTAAAAGAGGTTATAGAGTACGTTAAGGAAAAAGGCGGCCTCGAATATGCAGTTACCAAAATGTTGGAGTTTAAGGATG
Source organism: Flagellimonas alginilytica (assembly GCF_042134605.1). Lineage (GTDB taxonomy): Bacteria > Bacteroidota > Bacteroidia > Flavobacteriales > Flavobacteriaceae > Flagellimonas > Flagellimonas alginolytica. The sequence continues at coordinate 2,394,982 of NZ_CP169638.1, forward strand.
AAGCGTTGGCCATTTTGGACAATTACCCCGATTCCGAATACAAAAGTGCCCTCACCCTAATGGTAAATTACGTGGTAGACCGTAAAAAATAGGTATTTATAAGGTTGGTTATCAATTAAATGTCGAAAATTTTTATTTTTCGGGCAACCATTTACGTTTATATCCCGTCTATTTAAATAGAAGCACTTTTGTAAACCATTTTTTTTGAAAATCATCTCGCTACATAACAACGAAAAGCAACTGATTAAAAAATCGATCAAGGGAGATCAGCAGGCTCAAAAATTGTTGTACGAGAAGTTCTCGCCCAAAATGCTCGGGGTATGCAGACAGTATATCAAGGACCTTCATTTTGCGGAAGATGTTATGGTAAATGGTTTTGTCAAGATGTTCAACCACCTCGGCTCTTACCAATATAAAGGTAGTTTTGAAGGCTGGGTCAGGAGCATTATGGTAAGGGAAAGTATTTCCTTTCTACGTAAAAAACAGTTTGTTGTTTACGATGATGATGCGGTCGAAGTGAGGGAAGAGGTGTTAGGACCCATATCCGATGGACTGTTGGATATGGAGTATGTGCAACACTTGATAGATGGTCTTCCAGAAGGATACAAAGCCGTTTTCTTGCTGTATGCCATTGAAGGATACGGACATAAGGAAATAGCGGAGATGTTGGCAATTAGCGAAGGAACTTCAAAATCGCAACTTTTCAAGGCCAGAAAAATGCTTCAAGAAAATTTAAGTTTAAAAGGAATGTCGCCCAATTCAAAAACGGCGAACAAAAAATAAGGGATATGGCTAAACTTGAAAAACATATCAAACAAAAGCTCGAGGAGCGAACCATTGTCCCATCGGATGGGGCTTGGAACAAGATTGCATCGCAATTGGAACAACCCGTGCCAAAGAAAAGGAATACATGGTTTATGTACGCGGTGGCCGCTAGTGTTGTAGGGGTTGTACTGGTGTCTGCGTTCTTTTTTACCAAGGACAATGGCCCAACAGAGCAAATGAAAATGGTAGGAACCGAAATCAAACATGAGAAGGTAATTGAGGCGGAAGAAATAAAGGCAAAAGAAAATAACCAAATAGACGTTGCGGAGACTAAGTCGAAAGTAACTAAAATGCAAAAACTGGTAGAAACACCATTGCCCAATGTAAATCCAAATACTGCAATCGCCACAAAGGACAATAGACAACCTTTAAAGGACGACATGATCCTAAACCCAGATAAGTTGATCGCACAAAAAGTGGAAGAAGTAGTGGCACAAGTAGAGCTCATGGAAAGTGTACGGCAAGATGTTTCCGATGCCGAAGTCGATTCCTTGCTGCGTGCCGCACAGCGACAGATTTTAACCGACAAACTATTTTCAGAGAGCGGGACTGTGGATGCCATGTCCTTGTTGGCCGAAGTGGAGGATGAGTTGGACGAATCTTTCCGTGACCAGATCTTTGATGCACTAAAATCCGGTTACCTAAAATTGCGTACTGCCGTGGCGGACCGAAACCAATAAAGTTATTCATCAATCAAAATAAACCTTTCAATACTTCCTGTCCTTAACAATGGACAGGAGGGAAGGAGGGTTGCAAATCAAAACAATCATGAAAACAATTACATTTTATTCAGCAATCTTGCTCCTGTTCCTAGTTTCTCAATCTCTTTTTGCACAAGAAGATTATCAAAAGAAAATCGAAACGCTTAAGCTGGAAAAACAACGCATAATCGATCAGGAAAAAGAAGCCCTAAAGATTGAGGTACGGGACATAAACCAACGATTGGAAGATGGTGATGTTACCGAAAATGAAGCCAAAATACTTAAGGAGGAAGTGGCAAAGCAAAGAGCTCTGAACATTGAGAATCGGGTCGCGATTATAGAGAATAAGATCGCTTTGCTGGAGCGCAACAAAGGAGATGTACTTACCTTGTCCGAATCCGATACCATTTATGGTGATAGAATGCGCATTGGATTGCTCATTGATGGAAAACCGGCGGTAACTTTTAATTCCCGCCAAAGACAAAGAGACTTAAAATACGATAGGCGAACTTACTCGGATTTTGTTATGGCCATCGGTTTTAACAATGCTTTGATAGAGGGGCAGTCCCTGTCCGATTCTCCTTATAAAATTGGTGGAAGCCGTTTTTTTGAGATGGGCTGGCAATGGCGGACACGTGTGTTCCGGAATACTAACTGGCTACGTGTTAACTACGGTTTTTCGTTTCAGTTCAATGGTTTAAAGCCGGACGACAATCAGGTTTTTGTGCAAGACGGAGATCAGACCGTATTGCAAGAGTTCGAGTATGATCTGGATAAATCCAAGTTTAGAATGGACAACCTTGTTTTTCCTGTTCATTTTGAGGTGGGCCCCTCTCGATTGCATAAAAAAGAACGTACCATACGATATTCCATTCGTGATCAATTTAGAGTGGGATTCGGTGGCTATGGTGGATTTAATCTGGGAACACGCCAAAAATTAAAATACAATAGGGACGGGGAAAATGTAAAGGATAAACTAAAAAGAGACTACAACACAAGCGACCTTATTTATGGTGTGAGCGGATATTTGGGCGTAGACGGTGTACTGCTTTATATAAAATACGACCTAAATCCCATTTTTATGGATGCAGAAATAAAACAGAACAATATCTCACTGGGCCTTCGGTTCGATATCTAATCGTTTTGGTTTTACACAACGGTCGGGTTTCCCCGGCCGTTTTTTTATAAGGACAACGCTTGTTCCATCTCTGGGGTAAACTCCTCCTTGTAATATACTTTTTTACAGTGCGAACACTCTGCGAACCTAATTGTATTAAGGGTAAAAAGTGGAATCCAGAACAAATGGGCATAGTTCGGTTGGGTAACAGCGGTCAATGTCCCAGTTTGATGGCAATAGGGACACGTAACATTTCTAAGGACTTTAGTTGCTTTTTTACCAGTTCTAGTACCAAAAAAAAGGATCATTATATTCTAATGTTACAGTTGTTCAAAGGTAGAGTTTTCCTATTTGAATAAAGAAAAATCATTTTTGTTTTTAAATATGAATTACCTTCGCCCACATTTTTAAAGCATTGAGCACTTACCACAGTTTGGATGATTGGTTGTCCTGGATGGACAACATCTCCAGTAAGGATTATGTGATAATCGATAATTTTTTTCGGGAGGAACTCTATTCCGGGATAAAATCTTTTTTTCTGGGAAAGCTCCCCAATTTTAAGGAAGCTGGAATAGGTGCCCATTCCGATTTTCAGGTAGATACCAAGGTACGAGGTGACTTTACCTACTGGCTGGATAGAAAACGTGATGTCCAATTGCAGAACTATTGGGATGTCCTGGATGAAACCATTTTAATATTTAACCGCTATTGCTACCTGAGTTTATCAGGGTACGAGTTTCATTTGGCACATTACCCATCGGGAGGGCATTACGATAAGCATTTAGATCAGTTTGAAAACCGGAACAACCGCATGATCTCTATGATCGTTTATTTAAATGATGATTGGAAAGATGGTGATGGCGGTGAATTGGAAATTTTTGAAAAGAACGGTACTAGTTTTCTGGTACAGCCAATTGGCGCACGTTGCGTAATGTTTAAAAGCGCTGTGGTGCCCCACGCTGTGTTAAAAGCCCACAAAAGTAGGTTTAGTTTAACGGGATGGCTATTGTACCAACCTTCTTCAGTGGGAACATTGTTCGTTTGATCAGTTCTTCACACATGGAATCTGCTGAATGAGTTCCTCGTTCTGGGCAGTTGATGCACCGTAGGACATAACCAAGGTGCCTTTGGCGCCATCGTTGGCCTCAATCGTAAAAACTACGGATTCATCGCTAGGATTCGTCATACCTTCAAATCGGTAAGAATCAATGATCTTTAGCTCGTTGGGCTGATATTCTTTTTTGGAATATAATGCTTTAATGCACGATTCATCTGCTTCAAAATCCTCATTGAAACCTTCCTCCGTTAATGTGTTCACGGCTTGTGAAAGGGTGTCGAAACTGTGTTTGTTCATTTGGGTTGTTATTTTAAACGGTTTATAAAATTCAATGTCATTTCTTTTACCTGGTTCCAATCAGTGTACTCATGATCTTTTGTGGTGTCCACGGAGCCGCCCTCTTTTTTTGCAATGGAGCGCATGATCAATTTTTTAAAATAATTGTACTGAGTATATCTCAACGCTCCTGCAATATGCCATATGGTTTTTGTGTTCCAGTGGGTCTCTTCCAAGAAATCATGCGCCACCTTTGCAACTTCTTCATGCTCCTCTTTAATGTTGGAGGCGATGGCCATTGAAACGGAGAAAAACACTGAAGGTTTTTTGTTCAAGATGTCAATATGTTGTTCCACATAATTTTTGATGAGCGTATTATAATTATTGATATGGATGGAACTTCCGATCAATACCACATCAAAACTATCGGGAGATGGAGGCTCTTCCACTGCATTGGCAATGGTTACCTGCATACCGTTCTCCTGAAGGACCTCCTCCATAAAACGGGCTATTTTCCGAGTTTGGCCTTCTACAGTGCCATAGATAATTAAAACTTTCATGTAAAATAAGGTGTTGGTTAAACAACCTTAAATACAAAGAATAATTTCAATATTTCCAATGATCTTAGTCAGTTTACCCTATTGACGATCATAGATTTCCACCTACTACCGGAAGCGTTAGCTCTGTGCCGTCCAGATCTATGGTCAATTTGGTTCCGGGCTCCGGCCATAGGGTGAACTCCTTGTCACTTGAGAAAATCATCAGGCCGATCTGTTGTCCTTTTGGAATTATTTGGTCGTCCGGCATCAAATCAAATTCCACTTCATAAAATTTGTTGGGGACCAAAGGTTCGCTTTTCGTCAACGAGCTATGGTTTTGTGGGTCTGCCCATCCTCTTGTAATTATATTGTCCGTTATTTTGGTGTTCAAAGCATTGGTCCAAGGTAGAGCAACCAACCAAACGGATAAATTGGCAGCAGGCTTACTACTGGCCATTTTAATCTTGACTTTGGGAACACCGGAAATATGGGTGTCCTCTGATAAAGGTGGGGTAATATAGAGCAACCGGTGTTCTGTGGTCTCAGCTTTGGCCAAACTAGAACCTGAAAAAGAATAATTGTCCACCAAGGTTTCCGTTCCTTGTTTTTTGGGTTTGGTGGTGGTCAATTTACCTTTTGCCGGAGCTCCTGCTGTCAAATAAAATTTGATGTTTTCGGCCTTGGGATTGGGATAGTCCTCATAAGGTGTAGGGTTATCTTTTTTATCGTTTTCGCGAACGATCCATGCCTTAGGATCGTTTTCCACTCCATTTTCCACCCCATAAAGATATCTAGTAAACCAGCGGTTCATCATGGAGATAGGTGGTGGTCCACCGTGCCCGTTCTGATGATAATAGATTTGGACGGGCAGTCCCATTTCTTTGGCTTTTTTGTAAATGCGATAACTGTGTTCGGGCATAACGTTCCAATCGTTGAAACCGTGGGACATTAGTAGGGCTGCTTTCATGGAACCCATTTGGTTTAAATAATCCCTTCCTGCCCAAAAATCATTGTAATCTCCGGTAATTCGGTCAAATCCATTCTTCATTTCGGTATCCCGAACCACTCTGTTGTTTCGCTCCCTTTTTGATTCGTCACCGCTATGTATAAAATCATAAAGGACATCAATATCTTCACCCAAATACCCTCCCGGCGATCGGACCAGGCCATTGGATCGGTAATAATGGTAGTACGAAGTGTTGGGCGCTATGGGAATTATGGCTTCCAACCCATCAACCCCCGTTGTCGCAGCAGCTAGAGGAATGGTTCCGTTGTACGAGGTGCCCGTCATACCTACTTTTCCAGTGGACCAATAGGCTTTAACCTCTTGGTTGCCCTCGCGCTCGGTATAGCCTTTGGCCTTGCCGCACAACCATTCGATAACCGCTTTTGGAGCCAAGGATTCGTTTTGGCCACCAACGGTTGGTGCACCATCGGAAAGACCTGTTCCTGGAGAGGATGAGTGTACCACGATGAAACCTCTGGGTACCCATGTTTGGATTTGTGAGTTGGAGATGATTGGACGTTCGCCCAAACGTGTAACATTGGGATGTTTTCTTGGTTTGCCAGGTTTGCCCAGCTCGTGTTTTACGTCCCAAAAAATACCTTTGTCCAGTCCTGCTGTTCCAGCGTAATACGGGCTCGATTCGTAGATTACGGGCAGTTGTAGACCTTCTGTCTCGGTCTGTTCGGGCCGTGTAACACCCACATGCATGCGGTCTAATTTACCATCTCCGTCCGAATCAAAGTTGGTTTCGACCCAAAGATCATGACGGATCCATTTACTAGGGTCCGAAAAAGCTTGGACTACCTGTGCTTCACCATTTTCGATGATAGGTCTGGCTTTTTCTTCCATTTGTCCTGTTGCAAATTGGATGGAGAGAAATAGCAAGGCGGTGAGTATCCAAAAGTTTTGTGTTTTGTTCAGCATCATAATCCTCTATAATTTTATTTCCGTACTATCGTGTACCGATAATATCAGTATTGTAAGAATTTGCTTCTAATATACTAAATCTTACATAGGCAGTCGAATTTCGAAATATGGAAAATATTGTTTTTATTACCTTTAACAGCTATTTTTAAGAGAATACCTTGATTTCAAAAACTACTATAGACCAAGTATATGAAACCGCCCGATTGGAGGAGGTAATCGGTGATTTTGTGCAATTGAAAAAATCAGGTTCCAATTTTAAGGGATTGAGCCCTTTTACGGATGAACGCACTCCAAGTTTTATGGTTTCCCCGGTTAAGCAGATATGGAAGGATTTTAGTAGTGGAAAAGGGGGGAATGTGGTGGCCTTTTTAATGGAGCATGAACATTTTACCTACCCCGAAGCCATTAAATATTTGGCAAAAAAGTACAATATTGAAGTAGAGGAAACTGAACAGACCGATGAGCAGAAAGAGCAGGCCAATGAACGCGAGAGTATGTATTTGGTCTCCGAGTATGCCCAGAAGTATTTTACAAGGACCCTATGGGATTCCGAGCCTGGAAAGGCGATTGGCCTAACCTATTTCAAAGAACGGGGGTTTACCGATGATACTATTAAAAAGTTTGGTCTTGGTTATAGTTTGGACGAATGGGAGGCTTTTACCAGAACAGCATTGGGGAAGGGGTACAAGTTGGAATTTCTGGAGAAGACAGGCCTTACCATTGTAAAGGAACAGGCTGGGGGCGAAAATAAAACATTCGATAGGTTCAAGGGCAGGGTAATGTTTCCTATCCATTCTATGAGTGGTCGGGTTTTGGGCTTTGGTGGGAGGATACTTTCCAACGATAAAAAAGCCGCCAAATACCTGAATTCCCCTGAAAGCGAAATCTACCACAAGAGCAAGGTGCTTTATGGGATTTATTATGCCAAACAGGCCATTGCAAAAGAGGACAACTGTTTTTTGGTGGAAGGGTACACGGATGTCATCCAGATGTATCAAAGTGGTGTGGAGAATGTAGTCTCCTCTAGTGGAACTGCGCTTACTCCCGAGCAGATTCGTCTTATAAACCGGTTGACCAAGAATATCACTGTACTGTTTGACGGTGATGCCGCGGGTCTACGTGCATCGCTGCGTGGAATCGACTTGATTCTGGAACAGGGAATGAACGTGAAAATCTGTACGTTTCCGGAAGGCGAAGATCCCGATAGCTTTGCCAAGAACAATACTTACGAGGATTTAGTACAATACTTGAGTGAGAATGCCAAGGATTTTATACAGTTCAAAACTTCATTGCTCGCAGAAGAAGCCGCAAGCGACCCTATAAAACGTGCAGATACGGTTAGGGATATTGTTAATAGTATTAGTAAAATCCCGGACCGAATTCGGCAAGAAATTTATGTGCAAGAATGCGCAAAAATTATGCAGGTTTCGGAAGATGTGCTTTATAATACTTTGGCCCAGATCGATAAAAAACTGCAAACCGATACAGCCAAAAAAGTAAAGCAGGAACAAAAGGCCTTTGAAGTTGTGAAGACTGATCGGGTGGTGGAAAAGGTGGATGTGCAGTACGAACTGGAGCGAAAAATAATTGAAGTACTGCTGTTATATGGAAATCAAAAACAAGAATTTGAGGATTTAGTACTCAAGGAGAACGAAGAAGGTGAACTGGTGCTCGAACCTGAGGTCATACAGGCGAAAGTATATGAAAAAGTATTTTTAGATCTTCAGGATGATGAAATTGAGCTTTCCAACGAACAGTTCAAGACCATTTATTATAAATTGATTGAAAAATTGAACGAGGATACCGACTTTTCGATAAGTACATTTTTGTCCGAACTAGATCAAGAAACAGTATCGCAAGTGTCTTCCATTTTAATGGAAGAAGAGCAATATGTACTTCACGACTGGGAGCGAAGGGATATTTATCCGAAAGGTAAAAATATTGGGGTGGCCCAGTTGGTTGGAGAAACTATTTTGACCTTACGTTGTAATTTGATCAAAAACCGGATACAAAAGCTACAGGAAAAGACCCAGGACCAGCAAGGGGACAATACCGAGGTTTTGGAAGAAATAGTAAACTATCTCCAACTAAATAAGTTATTGAACGCTAAGTTGAACCGAGTTCTTTCGTAAAATATTAAATCCCTTCCAATACAAGATTGAAAGGGATTTACCACAATAGTTGGTTTGGTTGGGTATTCCTAATATAATTCCAGTGCCTTTGCCTGTTGCAGTAAGTCCACCAAATTGTCCACATTCAGTTTTTTCATCAGCCTTGCCTTGTAGGTGCTTACTGTTTTTTCGTTTAGATTTAGGCCTTCGGCCACTTCCTTGTTTCTTTTTCCGCTGGCCAGTAGTTTTAAAACTTCTACTTCTCTGGACGATAGTTTTCTAAAGAACCTACGCGGTTTTTGGGTACTTTCGTCAAAAGCAAGACGTTGTGCCAGTTCATTTGTGATGAACATGTTCCCCTCGCTCACTTTTTTTACTGCAGATACAATGTAATCCAAGTCGGCAGTTTTGGAAAGGTAACCAAAAGCACCTGCCCTGATCGTGCTCAGAGCGTAAACATCTTCGGATTGCCCGCTGTACATCAAAGTTTTAATGTCCGGGAACTCCATTTTCATTTTTCTAAGGGTAGCAATTCCATTGATTTCGGGAATGTCCATTTCCAAAATCACTACATCGGGGGTTAAGTTTTTCAATGTATTAAAAAGCTCCTCGGTAGTTGAAACATCAGCAATAATCTCAATGTCTGTGCTGGATTCAAGTACCTTTTTGATACCAAGCCTTACAACAGGATGGTTATCAGCTATCAATACTTTTATCATTTTGTTAGGTTTAATTTAATGAATGGTTAGTGGCTAAATACCTACAATAACTAGCAGGCAAGATAACAATTAATTCATGTAAAACTGTAATTTTTTTCTTAAAACCATAGAAAAACTATGGTTTTTTTCGTCTTAAACTGGGGTTTTTGGGTTAAAGTGTTATTTTAAGTCAGTTGGAATATCGCAGATGGGAATGGGAATCATCTTGTGTTTGTTGGCGGTATTGAATTTTTTATAGATTAGAAAAACTTCTTTTTTCCTGCCAGAAAAATCATCGGCTTTTTTTCCTTTATCATCCATTTCCATGGCCCATTCCAGTTCGGGGTAAGATGCTCCGATCTGATCCTCATCTGTTCTGCTGTCGCCCCAGAGCCCGTCAGTTGGCGCTGCTTCCATAATATCTTGGTTTACCCCAAGAACCCTTCCTATTTCATAAACCTCTGTTTTTAAAAGATCGGCAATTGGGCTTAGGTCCACACCTCCATCACCATATTTTGTGTAAAACCCTATACCAAAGTCTTCGACCTTGTTTCCGGTACCAGCAACCAGATAGCCCTCAAGAGCTGCAAAATAGTAAAGGGAGGTCATCCGCAGGCGTGCGCGCGTGTTGGCTAGCGACATAAATCGCTCTTCTTCGTTTTCCACTTTTGGAAAGGAATCCACGAGGCTATCGAACACGGGGGTAAGGTCGACCGCTTGACGGGAAACATTGGAAAAATTTTCCATCAGCCAATCTATATGCCTGTCTGCACGGGTCACTTGGTTTTTGCCTTGGTGAATGGGCATTTCCAAACACAAAAGGTCGAGACCTGTTTTTGCGCAAAGGGTCGAAGTTACAGCGGAGTCTATTCCTCCGGAAACACCGATTACAAAACCTTTGCATTTTGCATTTAAAGCATACTCTTTTAGCCACTTGACTATATGGTCGATTACCTTTTCTGTTTGCATGTTCTACTATTTAGATTCAATAAATTACCTTTGTGCCCTGTAAATTTAAACCCTGTGCCCTTAAAAATGAAGTGCTTGTTGAAATACTTTGGAAATACCTTTTATAAAAGCTTTTCTGTATTTGTGGTTTTTCTGTTTGCAGCATGTGCCGAAACGGATAAAACCGAAGAGGAAATCGAGAAAATTACGATAGATTTAAAGGTTTCCAGGTTTGACCAAGAATTTGCAAGGGCGTCCGAGACCGATATCCCTAAATTAAAAACAAAGTATCCATATTTGTTCCCCGAACAATTTACGGACAGTGTTTGGGTAGCCAAACTAACGGATACCCTTCAGGTGGAATTATCGAACGAAGTTGAAAAGGCATTTCCCGATTTCGATAAGGAATCGGAAGAACTTGAATCCCTTTTTAAACATATAAAATATTATTTTCCGGGAATTCGAGTGCCCCACGTGGTAACCTTAACTTCGGATGTGAGATATGAAAATAGGATCATCTTAACAGATTCCCTGTTGTTGATAGGACTGGACAATTATCTCGGGGCGGACCATCATTTTTATGAAGGGATACAGCGGTATATTGCATCAAATCTGGATAAAAAGTATTTAGTGTCGGATGTATCCAGCGCATTTTCCAAAAAAGTACTTACGTATCCACGTAACAGAACATTACTTTCCCGAATGGTATACTACGGTAAAGAACTATACTTAAAGGATAAACTGATCCCGTTTGCAACTGACGCCCAAAAGATTGGATATTCCGATGAGGAAATGGAGTGGGCCGGCGCAAACGAAGAGCAAATGTGGAAATATTTTGTTGAGCGAGAATTATTGTACAGTACAGATGCAGGTCTGGATAGAAAGTTTTTAGATCCCGCTCCATTTTCCAAATTTGGATTGGAACTGGACAATGAGTCGCCACCAAGATTGGGGCGATATATGGGCTGGCAGATCGTTAGGGCATATATGGAAAAAACCGGTGAAGGTCTAAAACAGTTATTGGATACGCCGGCAGATGAAATTTTAAAACAATCAAATTACAAACCAAAAAGATAAATGGCAGTAAAACATACTTCGGAGATTACATTGAAGGTTGGGCTGGACGAGAACAGAGTGCCCGAGGAGTTAAAATGGTCGGCACAAGATGGTGGAATTAACGAGGAAGAGGCCAAAGCCATGTTATTGTCCGTTTGGGATAGTAAAAATCAAGAATCCCTAAAAATCGACCTGTGGACCAAGGATATGCCCGTAGATGAGATGAAGGTATTTTTTCATCAAACTTTGGAAACAATGGCCGATACTTTTTATAAGGCTACCCAAGATGAAAAAATGACGGCCACCATGAAGGATTTCTGCGACTATTTTGCGGAAAAATTGGAATTGAAAAAGGATCGTTAGTCCAAAGGAGCGTTTACACGGTCAAATTTTGCTTTGTCCTCGCCGGTTAGGGAAAGTGAATTTTCAATTTTTTGCTTGGTAGGATGGAGCAATGCTAGGTAAAAAACCACCAGGGCCCCAATGATCAAATAGATCAGGTTTTGTGTGTGGATAAAGACTACAATTCCGAGGATAGCAGCCCCTTCCAATAAGGCATATTTTATGATCGAGGCGGTTTGGAACCTTGCCAGCTTGGTGCGTAGATCTATGCTGTCCGGTAAATTGCGTGTCATTTTCTTGAAAACCAAGTCGCCAAAAAAGATACTGCCAATAGCGCCCAAGGGTACTAGCGCCAAAAAAAAGTCATCTGTACTGGAAATATCGAATATCGCATTCTCAGTGTTGAAGTAAAAAAGTGTTCCTAAAACAATGGGCGTTGCGCAAATGCCCAAGTGCAATAATGACATTATCTTAATAAATCCTGCTGGGGAGAATCGTGTATCGTTGGATAGCATTTTTGTGGTTTAGGTGGTCTAAAGTACGGAATTGTGTGTTTGCTTTGCTAACTATTTTTATTAATCCAGTGCTTTGTAAAACATATTTGCACTGAGATATATCAAGATAGAGACGTTTAGATTAACAAGTTGTGTATTGGGGATATAGAATAGGTGTTGTGTAATGGCCGAGTTGGTGCAGAAGAAGTCAGCTCTTGTTTTGAAAAAAATCTTGATTGATCCCGTCAATAAAATTCAAAAGCTCTTCTCGTCCCATTCGGTTGGAGGATGAAGTGGTAAAATGTGGGGGTGCTTCTTCCCATACGCCATCCAATAACTTTTGAAGATAGGCCGCGGTCTGTTTTTTTATTGCATTGGGCTTAAGTTTGTCCGCTTTGGTAAAAATTATGGTGAATGGAATCTGATTAATGCCGAGCCACTCCATAAACTCCAAATCCACCGGTTGCGGATCATGGCGAACATCTACCAAAACAAAGGCGCAAACCAACTGCTTTCTTTTTTGAAAATACTCGGTAATGTATTTCTGAAAGGTTTTTTTGTCTTTTTTCGAGACTCTTGCATATCCATAACCCGGCAAATCTACCAGAAACCAATTGTTGTTGATCTTAAAATGATTGATGAGTTGGGTTTTTCCTGGCCTTCCAGATGTTTTTGCCAAAGCCTTTCGCTCTACCAACATATTGATCAGCGATGATTTGCCAACATTGGACCGTCCTATAAACGCATATTCTGGTATGGGTTCATTGGGGCATTTGGCAACATTGGAGTTGCTCATTACAAATTCTGCCGATGTAATTTTCATGTTTAGAAGTTACGCTTTTTGAGCCAAGCCTCAAGAATACGGTTAAACTCATTGGGGTGCTCCATCATGGGGGCATGGCCACACTTTTCTATCCAATATAGGTCCGAGTCTGGCAACAATTCGTGGAACTCTGTGGCTACGTTGGGCGGAGTTACGGTATCGTTTTCTCCCCAAATAATACAGGTTGGGGTGTTCATGTGCGGTAAATCTTTCGACATATTGTGTCGAATGGCACTTTTGGCAATGGCCAATGTTTTTACCAGTTTCATTCTATCGTTTACCGTAGCAAAAACCTCGTCCACGATTTCCTTGGTGGCTACTTTTGGGTCATAGAAAACATCTTCTGCCTTCTTTTTTATGAATTCGTAGTCGCCACGCTTGGGGTATCCGTCCCCCATGGCACTTTCGTAAAGTCCCGAACTACCTGTAATTACAAGTGCCTTTACCATTTCGGGGTACATTTTGGTGTGTAGGAGTCCAATATGTCCGCCCAAGGAATTCCCAAGTAATATTACATCTTTTAAGCCTTTGTGTTCAATAAAGCCTTCTAAAAAGGTAGCAAAGTTCTTTACCGTAGTCTTTAATAAAGGCATATCGTAAATGGGCAGTTCCGGGATAAGGACCTTGTATCCCATGGAGGGGAAATATTCGGAAACCCCTTGGAAATTGCTCAGGCCTCCCATTAAACCATGTAATATAATCATAGGAGTACCTTCTCCTTTTTCTATATACCGGTATTTGCCATCATCGATTAAATGCTCCTCCATCAATAGTTAGTTGGTAGTAAGAGCGGCAAATATAGGAATTTCATATCACAAAGATTTTAGGATTTTGTCATATCTAAAATAACTTTTCTTAATCCAGTGGTTCTTCTTCTAAAAAGAGGACCATGTTGCTCTTCTAATTTTTCTCCTAGTTTTGCTGCTTTTTTCTTAAAAGTGGAGAATTTATTAACAAAAGTGGTATTAAGTGGAGAAATGTGGAAATAAAATCTATATATTTGAGTTGTATTAACTAACCAATTGATTTCTAGTGACCCATATCATAGGACAACATGATTGCAAAGCAGACTCCAAGGGAAGGGTTTTATTGCCCATTTCTTTGAAGAATCAGCTTTTGCCTGTTCTAAAAGATGGGTTTGTGATAAAAAGATCGGTTTTTCAGCAATGTCTGGAATTGTATCCCAAAGCGGAGTTTGATGTTTTGATGCAGAAAGTGATGAAGAAAAGCAAGATCAATCGCAAATACGATGCGTTTGTCCGAAATTTTGTTGCCGGAATGAAAGAGGTGAGCATAGATGGTGATTCGGGAAGGCTGCAAATCCCAAAAAATTTGGTGGAGTTTGCTGCAATCGAAAAAGAAGTGGTTCTAAATGCGGTTTTTGATAAAATCGAGATCTGGAACAAGGATATGTACGAAAAAGTCTTGGCAGAAGGGGAGAAGGATTATGCCGATCTGGCCGAGGAGATTTTTGATGATGATGAGTAGTGCATATCACAATCCGGTTTTGTTGAAAGAATCGGTGGACGGATTGAATATTAAAGAAGATGGAGTGTATGTGGATGTTACTTTCGGGGGCGGCGGACACTCCAAAGAAATTTTGAAAAGATTGGGGGAAAGTGGAAAGTTGTTCGCTTTTGATCAAGATGAAGATGCGCTCCAAAATGCGCTGGAAGATGGTAGGTTCCAGTTGATCAATCAAAACTTTCGCTATCTCAAACAATTTTTAAAGTTCTATGGCATTCGGAAAGTTGATGGAATCTTGGCGGATTTTGGGGTTTCCTCCCATCAGTTCGATGAGGCCGAACGTGGTTTTTCCATTCGGTTCAACGCAGATTTGGATATGCGAATGGACAAAAGCAACCAATTATCGGCCTATCAGGTGGTCAATGCCTATTCCCAAGAAGATTTAGCATCGGTTCTTTTTCAGTATGGTGAATTGCGAAATGCAAATACCTTGGCCAAAACTATTGTTGCGTCCCGGTCGGAAGAGCCTATCAAAACAACGGATGACCTTAAAGGGGTGCTCAAACGATTTTTGCCCAAGATGAAAGAGAACAAGATTTTGGCACAGATCTATCAAGCTATCAGGATAGAGGTGAACCAAGAAATTGAGGTGCTCAAGGAATTTTTGGAGCAAGTTCCCGAAGTGCTTGTCCAGGGTGGTCGGTTGAGCTTGATCAGTTATCACTCTTTGGAAGACCGGTTGGCAAAACGATTTATACGGGCAGGCAAATTCGATGGAGAGCCAGAGAAGGATTTTTACGGGAACATAAATGTCCCGTTAAAAAAAGTAGGGGGATTGATAAAGCCATCAGCAGAAGAAGTAAAGGTCAATAATAGGGCAAGAAGTGCAAAACTCCGCATTGCGGAACGCATATAGTAGATTCCCGCGAAGATGGGAATAACAAAACGAACACAAAATGAGAAAAGGATTGCTGGACATATTAAAAGGAAAATTTTTGGTGAGCGGAGATGCTCCCAAGAATTGGATGTTCCTGTTGTTTGCCTCGTTTTTGGCAGCAATGATGATTTCCAGTAGTCATAATGCCGATAAAAAAGTATTGGAGATCGCTCAATTGAACGAGGAGGTCCGTAAACTTAAAAGTGAGTTTTTTGAAGCTCGTTCCAGTGTGCAACAGTTAAAATTGGAATCAACGTTGCGCGAGGTTGTAGCGGAAAAAGGTTTGGTGCCTTCTAAAAATCCACCAAAAAAAATTAAAGTTAAATCATCGGAATAGTGGCCATCACCGAAAAAAATATAATGAACAGATTGTACCTCGTAGCAACGGGGCTTGTTGTTTTGGCCATAGCAGTGGTGGTGAAATTGGTGGATATCCAAATGGTGCAGGGCGAAAAATACAAGGAATTGGCGCTCAGCAAAACCGAGAAGATGTTCACTATTGAACCAAATCGGGGCAATCTTTATTCAGAAGATGGTAGTCTGTTGGCGGCATCGGTTCCAAAATATGAAATCAGGTTCGATGCCAAGACCGTATCACAAGAAAATTTTGAGAACCACGTAGGTGCCTTGTCAGATTCTTTGGGCAAATTGTTCGATCGTCCATCTTCGTATTACAGACAATTGTTCCGTAAGGCCAGGGCCAATGGCAATAGGTATAAACTGGTCGCTCGTAATGTGGGTTATTTGGATTATGTTAGGATCAAACAATTCCCGCTCTTTAACCTGGGACCCTATAAAGGAGGTTTTGTGGAAACGCATCGTGTTGTGCGCGAATATCCTTTGGGTAAAATGGCCGCCCGTAGCATTGGTTACGAACGTGTTGACGAAAACGGTTACTATACCCGCGTAGGCCTCGATGGGGCATTTGGCGAAACCTATTTAAGAGGTAAAGAAGGCAAACGCTTAAAACAGAAAATAGCTAAAGGGCAGTGGAAACCCGTTGGTTTGGATAATATTGTGGAGCCACAGGATGGATTGGATGTGGTTTCCACAATCGATGTCAATATTCAAGATATAGCGCATCACGAACTATTAAAGCAACTGGAAAAATACAAGGCCGATCATGGCTGCGTAGTGGTGATGGAGACCCAAACAGGGGAAATCAAGGCGATTTCCAACTTGGGTAGAACTTCTGAGGGAAAATATTACGAGAAATTGAATTATGCCGTTGGCGAGTCACATGAACCAGGCTCTACATTCAAATTGATGTCCCTTGTCGCTGCTATGGAAGATAAGGTGGTGGATACCAGTTCTGTCATCGATACGGAAAAAGGAAGGTATCGAATTTATGATGGTGTGGTTAAAGATTCCAGATGGGGCGGGTATGGAAAAATTACCGTATCCAGAGCATTCGCCGTATCCTCCAACACGGCATTCGCAAAAATCATTAATGAAAATTATAAAGAAGAGCCCGAAAAGTTTGTAAACCGCCTAATGAACATGGGGCTTCACAAAAAGTTGGATCTGCCCATTATAGGGGAGGGCGAACCGGTTATCCGTTATCCCGGTGACAAAGGATGGTCGGGGATATCTTTGGGATGGATGTCCCATGGTTACGAAGTATCGTTGACACCCATTCAAACATTGGCTTTTTACAATGCCATTGCCAATGATGGAGAATATGTGAAACCTCGTTTGATCCAAGAAGTAAAGGACGGCAACAAAGTGGTTAAGCGTTTTGATAAACAAGTGCTCAACTCCTCCATCTGTTCCAAAGAAACTGTGAAAAAAGCGCAACAATTATTAAAGGATGTGGTGGAGAAAGATTACGGGACAGGCCATAAATTATACTCCAAGAATTTTTCTATGGCCGGTAAAACAGGTACCACGCAGAAAAATTACGTAGATAAAAACCCGGACAAGTTGGCTTATATCTCATCGTTTGCGGGTTATTTTCCGGCAGACAACCCCAAATATTCCTGCATTGTCGTGATTCACGAACCAGATAAGGAAGAAGGGTATTATGGAGCCGATGTATCCGGTCCGGTATTTAAGTCCATGGCCCAGAAGATCCATGCCATTTCGCCCATGGTAGACGAAGTGGACGGTGGGAGTTTTAAAGATTCCGATTTGGACAAGGACTACCAACAATATTTTGCACAAGTACAAAAAAAACACAGCACCTTGCCCAATGTAAGGGGTATGAGTGGAATGGATGCCGTTTCCCTTTTGGAGAACCTTGGTATTCAGGTTGAGGTGCATGGAAATGGAAAGGTGAAGAAACAATCTGTTGATCAAGGCACCCGTCTTGATCAAGTAAAGAAAATAATATTGGAGCTTTCATGAAGTTATTGAAGGACATATTATATGGTGTAAGTCTTTCCGCAGTGAGCGGGGATACCAGTGTCATGGTGAACCAAATCCACTTTGATTCCAGAAAAGTGGAAATGGACGATGTGTTCGTGGCCATTCGAGGTACGGTGACAGATGGGCATGAGTACATCCAAAAGGCTATAGATTTAGGTGCTAGGGCCATTGTCTGTGAAGAACTGCCCGAACTTGTTGTGAACGGTGTCGCTTATCTTCAGGTGAACGATTCCAATAGTGCATTGGCGGTAATAGCATCCAATTTTTACGAAAACCCCTCCAAAAACCTAAAACTTATTGGGGTAACCGGCACCAACGGAAAAACAACGGTAACGACCCTGCTGTACAATCTGTTTAAAAAAGCAGGATTCAAGGTCGGGCTTATTTCAACGATTAAAGTGCTGGTGGATGATATCGAGCATAAGGCTACGCATACCACTCCCGATGTAATAACGATCAACGATTATTTGTCCAAAATGAACGATGTTGGTGTGGAGTATTGTTTTATGGAGGTGAGTTCTCACGGTATTCATCAAAAAAGGGCAGAGGGACTTTTTTTTGAAGGTGCCATCTTTACCAACCTTTCCCATGATCATCTGGATTACCATAAAACATTTGCCGAATATCGGGATACCAAGAAAAAATTGTTCGATGGGTTGCCAAAAACGGCCTTCGCGCTGGTAAATATCGACGATAAAAACGGGCCTGTTATGTTGCAGAACACCAAGGCAAAAAAATACACCTACGCATTAAAATCCTTCGCCGATTACAGGGCGCAAATTTTGGAGAAACAGTTCAATGGTCAATTGTTGAAAGTTGATGAGAACGAACTATGGTCCAAACTTATTGGAGATTTTAACGCATACAATCTGTTGGCCATCTATGCCACCGCGGATATACTAGGTCTAGAAAAAATGGAGACCCTTAGGTTGATGAGCGAGCTGGAAAATGTGGATGGAAGGTTTCAATATTATATATCAAAAGAGCGAATAACGGCAATAGTTGATTATGCCCATACGCCGGATGCACTCAAAAATGTGTTGGTTACTATCAACGCCTTGAGGACTGGAAATGAAAACGTCATCACCGTAGTGGGGTGTGGTGGTGACCGTGATAAGTCAAAGCGTCCGGTTATGGGTCATATCGCTTCAGAAATGAGCGACCAAGCCATATTTACCTCCGATAATCCACGAACGGAATCCCCTAAAACCATTATTGAAGAAATGGAAACGGGTGTGGAACCTCAAAATACCAGAAAGGTGTTGTCCATTGAAAACAGGAGGCAGGCC
Source organism: Flagellimonas alginilytica (assembly GCF_042134605.1). Taxonomy (GTDB): domain Bacteria; phylum Bacteroidota; class Bacteroidia; order Flavobacteriales; family Flavobacteriaceae; genus Flagellimonas; species Flagellimonas alginolytica. The sequence goes on from NZ_CP169638.1 coordinate 2,413,962, forward strand.
ATAAATACAGCTTGTAAATTGGCAATGGCCAACGATATAATCCTTGTGGCCGGAAAAGGCCACGAGACCTATCAGGAAACCAATGGTGTCCGGGTGGATTTTGATGATTTTAAAGAAGTGAAAGAAGCTCTTAAGAGCCTAAAAAAATAATGTAGTCCATGTTATACTACTTGTTCGAATTTTTAGAGAAACAATACCAATTGCCGGGAGCAGGACTTTTTCAGTTCCTCACCTTTAGGGCTGCCATGTCCGTATTGTTATCGCTATTGATCGCCATGGTCTACGGAAAGCGAATCATTCTTTTGCTTCAAAAAAAACAGATAGGGGAAAGCATTCGGGATTTGGGTCTGGAAGGACAAAAACAGAAAGCTGGAACACCCACAATGGGAGGGTTGATCATTATTATGTCCACCTTGTTGCCGGTAATTCTTTTTGCCGATATCAAGAATATTTATGTGATTCTACTGATTGTGACCACCATTTGGATGGGGATAATCGGTTTTATAGATGACTATATAAAAACCTTTAAAAAGGACAAACAGGGATTAAAGGGGCGCTTTAAAGTAATGGGTCAAGTTGTTTTAGGGTTGATTGTTGGCTTGACACTGTATTTCCATCCCGAGGTTACCATTAAGGAGAAAGATACCACAACCATAACCGAGAATTTTCGGGTAGAAAATGTTTTTGGTGAAGAGACCAAGTCTGTACGGACCAATGTGCCCTTTTTTAAGAACAACGAGTTGGATTACGCAGATTTTATTTCTTGGATGGGAGAGGGAGCGGAAGATTTTGCCTGGCTCATATTTATCCCGGTAGTGATCTTGATCGTAACAGCCGTGTCCAACGGGGCCAATCTAACCGATGGGATTGATGGTCTGGCCGCTGGTTCGTCCGCTATTATTGTGTTGACCCTGGGAATTTTTGCTTGGGTATCGGGGAACATTGAATTTTCCGATTATCTAGACATCTTTTACTTGCCCAGAGTGGGGGAATTGGTAGTTTTTATCGCGGCTTTTGTTGGCGCCCTGGTAGGTTTTCTATGGTACAATGCTTATCCCGCCCAGGTTTTTATGGGGGATACAGGAAGTTTAACCATAGGAGGAGTCATTGCAGTAATCGCCATTATAGTTAGAAAGGAATTATTGATACCGATTTTGTGCGGAATCTTCTTCGCGGAATCACTGTCGGTAATGTTACAGGTTGGGTACTTTAAGCATACCAAGAAAAAGTATGGCGAAGGTAGGCGAATATTCTTAATGGCGCCATTGCACCATCATTATCAGAAAAAATCCTACCACGAGAGTAAAATAGTGACCCGTTTTTGGATTGTTGGAATTTTGTTGGCCATAATTACCATAGTTACGCTAAAAATCAGATAATGGGTCGTTTGGTGATACTCGGTGGAGGCGAAAGTGGCGTAGGTACGGCCATATTGGGAAAAAAAGAAGGATTTGAGGTCTTTGTATCCGACAAAGGCGAAATAAAGGATAAGTACAAGAAAGTTCTTGAACATTTTGAGATTGAATGGGAATCGGGAAAGCATACCGAATCCAAAATATTGAATGCCGATGTAGTGATGAAAAGCCCGGGTATACCGGATAAGGTGCCGTTGGTAAAGTTACTCCTTGAAAAAGGTGTACCAGTTATTTCGGAAATAGAATTTGCATCACAGTACACAGGTGCGGACCTAATCGGGATTACCGGAAGCAACGGAAAAACCACTACCACGATGTTAACCTATCATCTATTGAAAAATGAAGGGTTGCATGTAGGTATGGCCGGAAATATTGGAGATAGTTATGCTAAAATGGTGTCCGAGGAGGACTACGATCATTATGTATTGGAAATAAGTAGCTTCCAGTTGGATGGTATTGTGGATTTTAAGCCCCATATAGCCATGATCACCAATATAACACCCGATCATTTGGATCGATATGAGTATAAATTCGAAAACTATATCGCTTCCAAGTTCAGAATAGCCATGAATCAAGATGAAAATGATTACCTGATCTACGATGCCGATGATCAAGTAATCCTTGATTGGTTAAAAAAACACCCAGTTAGATCCAAATTGTTTCCCTTTTCTGTAAAAAGAAAACTGGACGAGGGAGCTTGGTTAGAAAACAAAAAGATAAAAATGAAATTAGAACATAAAACCTTGGAGATGAACGAAGATATTTTGGCCTTGGAAGGTCAGCACAACGTAAAAAATACCATGGCGGCCAGTATGGCGGCTATGTTGGTAAAAGTTAGAAAAGAAACTATTCGCCAAAGTATCCAGTCATTTCAGGGAGTACCCCACAGATTGGAGAAGGTACTTAAGATAAACCATGTGGAATACATTAACGATTCCAAAGCGACCAATGTAAATGCTACATTTTACGCTTTGGACGGTATAAAACGACCTATTGTTTGGATTGCAGGCGGTGTGGACAAAGGCAATGACTATTCCGAGCTTATGCCATTGGTGAGGGAAAAAGTAAAGGCCGTTGTTTGTTTGGGAGTGGACAACTCCAAGTTAAAAGATGCTTTTGGGAATGTAATCGATTTGGTGGTCGAGACCTTTTCTATGGAAGAAGCCGTAAAAGTGGCCTATAAGATTGCAGAACGTGGAGATGCCGTTTTGTTGTCCCCAGCTTGCGCAAGTTTTGACCTGTTTTCCAATTATGAGGATAGGGGAGATCAATTTAAAAACGCAGTAAAAAAGTTGTAAAAAGTGTTGAGAGTATTCAAAAATCTGAAAGGTGATAAAGCCATTTGGGGTGTTGTGGCCCTATTGGCGCTTTTCTCATTTTTGCCAGTGTACAGCGCCAGTACCAATTTGGTTTATGTTAATGGAGACGGAACAACCTTGGGTCACCTGGTAAAGCATGCTGTATTACTGTTTTTGGGTTTTGGGATAATTTATGCCGTACACAGAATTCCTACCCATTACTTTAAAGGGCTGTCCATAATAGCTATGCCTATTGTTATTCTGCTTCTGATCTATACTTTGACCGTGGAAACCCGCATAGGTGGGGTAACGGCCAATCGTTGGATAAAAATTCCGTTGGTAGGTGTTAATTTCCAAACATCCACCTTGGCGGCAGTGGTCTTAATGATTTGGATCGCCAGATACCTGACCAAGATCAAAGACGTAAAGATAACTTTTAAGGAAAGTATTCTGCCACTCTGGTTGCCGGTAGCTTTAGTAGTGCTATTGATTTTGCCAGAAAATTTCTCAACCGCAGCCATTATAAGTTTTATGGCTCTGGTTCTGTGCTTTTTGGGCGGATATCCCCTAAAGTATTTGTTTGCCATGGTAGCCACAGGGATTGTATTTGCAGGAATGTTCTTGTTCGTACTGTTCAAGGCGCCCGAAGTATTGCCGCAACGTGCCGGAACCTGGAAATCGAGGATAGAGACCTTTATCCATCCGGAACAAGCGGACAAGGACGATCTGCACCAGTTGACATTGGCTCAGATTGCCGTGGCGGAAGGGGGCATTGTAGGAAAGGGAGCGGGCAAGAGTGTGATGAAAAACTTATTGTCGCAGAGTACTTCCGATTTCATTTTTGCCATTATTATCGAAGAATATGGTTTGCTCGGCGGCGGAGCATTGCTGTTTTTTTATCTACTGCTGCTCTTTCGCATTCTGGTAGTCGCACATTCGTCCAAAACAGTTTTTTCGAAATTACTGGTGATTGGGGTGGGTCTGCCTATTGTGTTCCAGGCATTCATCAATATGGCGGTGGTGGTCCAGTTGTTCCCCGTTACCGGTCAGCCGTTACCGTTGATCAGTATGGGAGGAACATCTATTTGGATGACTTGTATGGCGATAGGAATAGTTTTGAGCGCAAGCAATAAAAAGGAAAATTTGGAGGAGCAATCCCAAGGCATAGAAGATACAAACCCTTTAGAAGTATTAAGTGGGCAATTATAGATTTATACTATCTGGAGGAGGAACAGGGGGACATATATATCCCGCAGTGGCCATTGCCAACGAGCTAAAGAGGAGGTACCCGGATGCCAAGTTTTTGTTCGTGGGGGCAAAGGATAAAATGGAAATGGAAAAAGTGCCACAGGCCGGATATGAAATAAAAGGATTGTGGATTAGTGGAATACAACGGAAACTGACATTTAAAAATCTCATGTTTCCATTTAAACTGATGAGTAGTTTGTTAGGAGCGCGCAAAATAATAAAAGAGTTCAAGCCCCATGTTGCTATAGGAACAGGTGGGTTTGCTAGTGGCCCTTTGTTGCGAATGGCCGAAAGTTCTGGCGTTCCATGTGTGTTGCAGGAACAGAATTCTTTTGCAGGTATCACCAACAAACTATTGGCGGGCAAAGCGGAGAAAATTTGCGTAGCCTATGATGGGATGGAACGTTTTTTTCCGAAAGAGAAAATAGTGAAGACCGGAAACCCCATCAGAACAGATTTGATAGAACTGAAGGAAAATAAACAAGAAGCAGCTAATTTTTTTGGATTAGATGACAATAGAAAAACTGTTCTGGTTTTGGGTGGTAGCCTAGGGGCAAGAAGAATTAACCAGTTGATCGAAAAAGAGTTGGGATTTTTTCAAAAAAACCAGTTACAGGTACTTTGGCAATGTGGAAAACTGTATTTCGATGATTACAAAAAACATAACTCCGAAGCCGTCAAAGTATCGGCTTTTGTCAACCGGATGGATTTAGCCTATTCAATAGCCGATGTAATTATATCTAGGGCAGGAGCGAGCTCTGTGTCAGAGCTTTGTCTGGTAGGTAAACCGGTGATATTTATACCGTCTCCAAATGTGGCAGAGGACCATCAGACCCAGAATGCCAAAGCACTGGTCGCAAAGGAAGCTGCCATTTTGATCAAGGAAAATCAGTTGGATGCTGTGTTTGAAGACAAGTTTTCCGAATTGCTGAAGTCCGAAAGCATACAAGAACGGTTGGGGACAAACATTAAAAAAATGGCAATGCCAAAGGCTACGGAACATATTGTGGACGAAATTGAAAAGTTGTTGAAGTGAATTTGAAGGATATACATAGCGTTTATTTTATCGGTATCGGTGGAATCGGAATGTCCGCTCTTGCCCGTTATTTCAATTTTATAGGGAAAGAAGTGGCCGGCTATGATAAAACCCCAACCCCAATAACTGAAGGTTTGGAATCCTTAGGTATCTCGGTTCATTTTGAGGACAATGTGGATTTGATTGCGGATACGTTCAAGCACCCACAAACTTTGGTGGTGTATACTCCTGCAGTTCCAACATCACATTCTGAATATCAGTTTTATAAAAGCAACGGCTTTGATATAAAAAAGCGTTCTGAAGTGCTTGGGATTATAACCAAGGACTCATTCTGTTTAGCAGTGGCCGGGACACATGGTAAAACAACCACGACTTGTATTTTGGCGCATTTGCTCAAGGAGTGTAACTTGCCGATGACTGCATTTTTAGGGGGGATTTCGGAAGACTTCGATAGCAATTTTGTGTTGGATGGCACTGAATACTCTGTTGTTGAAGCCGATGAGTTTGATCGTTCATTTTTACGTTTGACACCGACGGTCGCATGCATCACATCTATGGATGCTGACCATTTGGATATTTATGGTAGCAAAGAGGAGTTGGGACGATCGTTTCATGAGTTCATTGGAAAAATCAAACCAGAAGGAAAGTTATTTGTGAGAAAGGGGTTGCCTTTGGTGGGAACCACTTTTGGGATAGAAGATGGAGCCGATTATTGCATTAAAAATATCGAAATTGAACAAGGAGCCTACATATTTGACATTGTGACGCCCTCGGAAGTAATCAAGAGAGTAACGTTCAACAAGCCGGGAAGACATAATCTGCTCAATGGATTGGCCGCTTTTGCAATGGCGGAACAAACCGGTTGCTCCTCGCATGCCCTTGCAAAGGCTTTAGGAACATTTAAAGGGGTTCAGCGTAGATTCTCGTATCAGATAAATACCAAGGATTTTGTTTTTATAGATGATTATGCACATCACCCGACCGAAATCAATGCAGTGCATCAAGCCGTCCGAGAAATGCATGCAGGAGAACAGGTCACTGTAATTTTCCAACCACATTTATTTTCAAGAACACAGGATTTTGCCGATGATTTCGCAGATAGTCTTTCGGATTTTGACCATGTCATTTTACTGGACATCTATCCGGCCAGGGAAGAACCCATTGAGGGAGTATCATCGGAATGGCTGTTGGAAAAAATAAAGAACCCCAATAAAAAGCTGATTTCCAAATCGGAATTGGTAGGGGAGGCAAGTAACTGCAAATCAGGAGTACTGGTAACTCTTGGAGCAGGGGATATTGGACTTGAGGTTCCAAAAATTAAAAAAGCATTGGGCTATGCGCATTAATTGGGATTACATAAAACTTACATTTTTGTCCGTGGCCGTAGTTGCACTCTATGGCTTTGCCGGACACAGAAATCAACAGAAAAAAGTCGAAAATGTGACCGTAAAATTTGTTGGTGAAAGCAATTTGTATTTAACTGAGGATGCGGTTAATAAATTGTTAATACAAAATTACGGACCACTAAAAAATACGCCCAAAGAACAGTTAGTTTTGAATACCATAGAGGAGATTCTTTTATCCAACGATATGGTCAAAAATGCCCAGGTGTATCTTACTGTAAATGGGGAGCTTGTATCCAAGATTGTTCAGCGTAAGCCAATTGGTAGAATAGAGGGTGTCTCCAAGTTTTATTTGGATGATCAGGGCAAACGCATGCCGCTGTCAAAGTATCATTCGGCCAGGGTACCAATAATTACAGGAAAAATTACAGGAAAAACCCTCGAGGATGCCTACGTGATATTGGATTATATCAATCAAGATGATTTTCTGAGAAAGAACGTCATCGGGATACATATTGAGGAAGAAGGAAATTATCAGCTCAGATTTCGCATGGAAAATTTTGTTGTGAATTTGGGAGGAGTGGACAATTTGAACAAGAAGTTCAAAAATTTTATGGCCTTTTATGCAAAGGCGGCCAAGGACAATTCCTTGGAGGATTATGCAACAGTTAGTTTGGAATTCAACAATCAAGTGGTTTGCACCAAAATTTAAATTATGGAACAGGGTAATTATTCAGTTGGGTTGGATATTGGAACTACCAAGATCGTAGCGATCATTGGTAGGGAAAATGAGTATGGAAAGATTGAAATATTGGGTATAGGGCGCTCTAAAAGTTTGGGCGTTCACCGCGGTGTGGTCAATAATATAACACAGACCATATCGTCTATTCAGCAAGCTGTTGAACAAGCGGAGCTCAATTCCGGTTTAAAGATCGGTTCCGTTGTGGTTGGTATTGCAGGTCAACATATCCGGAGTTTGCACCACAGTGATTATATCACAAGACCAAATTCTGAAGAAGTTATAGATCACGTGGATTTGGATAAACTGTGCAACCAAGTGTATAAGTTGGTCATGCTGCCGGGCGAGGAAATCATTCACGTGTTGCCACAAGAATATAAAGTGGATGGCCAATCCGAAATCAAAGAGCCTGTGGGAATGTACGGTGGGCGCTTGGAAGCTAATTTTCATGTAGTGGTGGGTCAAGTATCATCCATTAAAAACATTGGACGGTGCATTAAAAGTGCAGGTTTGGACCTAGGCAACATCACTTTGGAGCCTTTGGCATCTGCAGATGCCGTTCTTAGTCAAGAAGAGAAAGAAGCCGGTGTTGCTTTGATCGATATAGGAGGCGGAACAACAGACCTTGCCATTTTTAAGGATGGCATTATCCGTCATACCTCTGTTATCCCATTTGGAGGGAACGTAATTACGGATGACATTAAAGAGGGTTGCTCGATTATCGAAAAGCAGGCCGAACTATTGAAGATAAAATTCGGTTCCGCATGGCCTGGCGAGAACAAGGATAACGAAATAGTTTCCATTCCAGGGTTAAGAGGTCGGGAACCCAAGGAAATTACATTAAAGAATCTTTCCAAGATCATTCATGCCCGCGTGGTGGAAATCGTGGAACAGGTGTATGTGGAGATCAAAAACTATGGCCATGAAGAACAAAAGAAAAAATTGATAGCAGGTATTGTTTTGACCGGTGGAGGCAGCCAATTAAAGCACCTTAAGCAATTGGTCGAATACATTACCGGAATGGATACCAGAATAGGATACCCCAATGAGCACCTTGCAGGGGACTCGGACGAAGAAGTAGCCAGTCCACTATATGCCACGGCGGTAGGATTACTGATGAATTCTTTGGAAGCAAAAAAGAAGAATCAGGAGGTGCACCAAGAAGAAGTACACCAAGAAGAAGAAATTTTGGTAGGCCAAGAAAACGATTTGGGAGCACAGGCGAACAAAGCTACGGTGACCCAAACGGAGAGAAAATCCATTTTTGACAAATGGTCTGAAAAGTTGAAGGACTTTTTGGATAATGCAGAATAATAACCCCAGTAGAGAAACACGACTGTCATGAGTAAGAACACTGAGTTTGACAACATCGCTTTTGATTTGCCCAAGAACAAAAGCAACGTAATTAAAGTTATTGGCGTGGGCGGTGGCGGAAGCAATGCCATCAACCACATGTTCCAGGCCGGAATCAACGGTGTGGACTTCGTAATCTGTAACACCGATGCACAAGCATTGCAAAACAGTTCCGTACCCAACAAAATCCAGTTAGGGGTATCCCTTACGGAAGGGCTGGGAGCTGGTGCCAATCCAGAAATAGGCGAGCAAGCCGCATTGGAAAGTATGGAGGACCTTAAGGCCATGTTGGACAATAACACAAAAATGGCCTTTATCACAGCAGGAATGGGTGGAGGTACAGGTACCGGAGCTGCTCCTGTTATTGCCAAGTTGGCCAAAGAAATGGATGTTCTTACGGTAGGTATAGTTACCATGCCGTTCCAGTTCGAAGGGGCCATGCGTAATAAGCAAGCGCAAATGGGGATAGAGAAATTGCGCGCAAATGTAGATTCTTTAATAGTCATCAATAACAACAAGCTAAGAGAAGTATACGGAAATCTTGGGTTTAAGGCCGGTTTCTCTAAAGCAGACGAAGTTTTGGCCACGGCGGCAAGGGGTATCGCAGAGGTAATTACGCACCACTATACACAAAATATCGACCTTAGGGATGCCAAGACCGTACTTTCCAACAGTGGTACGGCGATAATGGGGTCGGCTGCAGCCTCCGGTTCTGCAAGGGCCACCGAAGCCATTATGAAAGCTTTGGATTCGCCATTGCTGAACGATAACAAAATCAATGGTGCAAAAAATGTACTTCTGTTAATAGTTTCCGGCACGCAGGAAATTACAATAGACGAAATCGGGGAGATCAATGATCACATCCAGATTGAAGCCGGACATGGAGCCAACATAATTATGGGGGTAGGAGAAGATGAGAACTTGGGAGAGGCAATTGCTGTTACCGTGATCGCTACAGGCTTTAATGTAGATCAACAAGATAATATTGTGAACACCGAGTCCAAAAAAGTATTCTATACCTTGGAGGATGAGCAAACCGCAGAACAGGATTTAACTCCCGAATCCACTTCGGTGCAAGAAGTGAATGTGGAGAATACGGTAACTCAAGAACCAACTCCCGAACCAGGGCCAAAAGTGGTGAAGCATACATTGGAAATGGAAGAGGAGCCCAAAATAGTCCCTCAAAAAATACAATTAAGAGACCCGGACTTGATACCGACCACTAGCTATATCAGAAACTTTAATGTTTTTTACGAAGAAGTGGTCCCAGAGAATGTGGAGGACGACTTTGTAATTATCGAGGCCAAAAATGTAATCAACAATATAAACGTTGTTGATGCGGAAGAGGTGTCCACAAAAAGCAATGAAGACCAATTTACCTTGAGTTTTGATATGCCATTGAACAATGAGGTAGAAGAAGAAGAAAAAGAGCATACCATAACGTTTAACCTAGATGATGATGGCTTAGGTGATGTGGAAGTAAACGATTACGTAGAAGTTAAGCCCGTTTTGGAATACAAGAAAGAAGGGGAGACACGTTACGACTTGCAAGAGTATATGGAGTTGGAGGAAAAACTGACCGGAGCCAAGTCAAAAGCAGAGACCCACGAACCAAAAATGGTCGAAAACGAAATTGTATTCGAGAAAAAGACCGTCAGGGTAGAAGAAAAAGATCAAGGAGCCGGTAAAAACGAGGAAACTACAGCCAATTTAGATCCGATGAACAGTTCCATCAGCGATATCCTAAAAGATAGGGCAGATGAGCGTAGGCGAAAGTTGAAAAACTTTAATTACAAGTTTCAAAACAATAGGAATAGCATAGACGATATTGAAAAGGAGCCCGCTTATAAGCGCCAGGGTGTCGATTTGAACGATGTTCCCAGAGAACAGAAAGTATCAAGGACTACCTTGGGGGAAGATAGCAACGATGATCTACAGTTGCGTTCCAATAATTCTTTTTTGCACGATAATGTTGATTAGTAGTGTTTAAATTAACTTCCATTTTTGTGGAAGGCATAAACCCGAAAGTACGTCTACTTTCGGGTTTATTTTTTATCTTCGCGATCTAAATCGGAATAGATGGGTTTGCAAGAAAAGATAATGACAGAAATGAAAGCCGCAATGAAGGCCAAGGACACCGTTGCCCTAGAATCTTTGCGTGCTGTTAAATCGGCAATCTTGTTGGCCAAGACCGATAAAGGTGCGGGAGCAGAGTTATCGGAAGAGGACGAAATCAAATTGGTTCAAAAATTGGTTAAGCAACGTAAGGATAGTGCGGCCATTTACAAGGAACAGGGCCGCGAGGATTTAGCAGAGCCCGAATTGGCGCAAGTGGCCGTAATTGAAAAGTTTTTGCCCGAGCAGCTTACAGAAGAAGAAATTGAAAAAGTAGTGGTGCAAACCATCGATGCCGTTGGAGCTTCCGGTATGCAAGATATGGGAAAAGTAATGGGAATTGTTTCCAAAGAATTGGCCGGACAGGCGGATGGAAAGACCATTTCTGCAATTGTCAAGGCTAAATTGAGTTCATAGATTATAAATGGCCCAGTAGTTCAACTGGATAGAATATCAGATTTCGGCTCTGAGGGTTGGGGGTTCGAATCCTCCCTGGGTCACAAAGACAGTAGAAAGCAAAAAGTCTGGATGTATTTCCAGACTTTTTTGTGTTATATTCAATGTCTTTCAACCAACTGCATAAAATCAACAAATTGGTTTTTGGGTATCAGATACTAATCCAACCCAAAAAGGGTTTTAGCATCCTCAAAGGTTGGTGGTATGTTTGAGGACAATCCAGTTTGGTCGGCCACATTCGCAGGCACCAAGACATAGCGAATTGTAAAGGCTGGGTTATTCAAGATTTCTAAATAAAGACCACTAGTATCGGGGTCAGTCAATAATACGAGAATACCATTAAATCCTTCAGAGACATTTAGAACTCCATATTCAAACTTCGCATTGTATAATTCAAAAGGTAGCAAATAGGTTGTGGTATATTCATCATTTATTATTTTTAAATACACGAGTACTACACCTCCACTGGCAGTAAACTCTTCTATATCTAGTTCTGGAACTTCAATTTGCATTGAGCTTATAGCGGGCTCTGATTCGGTCCAGTTGATGTTAAACCAATCAGAGGCAATTACATTGGCATTGCCATCTTCACCTGCGGGTCCTTGGGGACCTTGTTCACCGTTTATGCCGTCCATCCCATCAAGGCCATCTTCCCCATCTTTACCAGAGCAAGATGTTAGGGTAATACTTAGGCCTATGAATAGATAAAAGGCCATTTTCCATAAATTAAAACGTGTTGTTTTCATAATTAAATGTTTCAAGATTAATAAAGGATTTTACTTCGGAAGGATCAAACGAAATTGTTGGGAAGGAATATTAAATCTTTTGACAAAGGTCTTTTGATTGCCAATTTCAGCTATCGCAACATTCATTATTGCTTCCAAGTATGGGTATGTTTATAGTTAATAATAGGTCAAAATTAAGATGGGATACATGTATGATTTTGGTTCAATTGACAAATGCCCCTTTTGAATTGACGAATAATACAGTTGGAAAAGCCTGAACATAATTTTGAAGTAAAATACCTACAACAATTATTTGGTTGTGCTTTGATTCCTTGTTTCCTGAATCTTAAAAATTACTTTTACTGGATGGCTCTTTTTGTCAATTAGTCCAATTACTATGAAAACACTGATTTTTGACTTTAAGCAGCATAACCAGCTTTTAAACCATGACCTGCCTGAATTCATTTCTTCGAAACCAGATGCATAATAGTTTGTCAATAATCGGTTTAGGGTTTCATTCTAACTAATCCTGGTGTTTTTAAAAAAAAATGAAAGGAACACCTTTATTTTTAGACAAAATCTTCAATACCAACAAGCAACCATAAAAATTCCAGAATTTATGAAGTATCGAATAATGGTTTTTCTGTTTTTAACAGGTGTTTTAGTTCAAGGGCAATCCATAGATTATAATACCAAAAAAGGGTATGCAGCTCATGGATATGATGTGGTCGCCTATTTTGATGGTATCGCGACCATGGGCAAAGACCAATTTACCGCCATGTTTGATGGAGTAAATTATAAGTTTGTCAGCGAGGCAAATCTGGAAAAGTTTGTTGTACAACCCAATAGTTATGTACCACAGTATGGGGGTTATTGTGCCTATGCTGTCGCAGTAAATTCAAAAAAGGTTAATGTAGATCCCGAAACTTTTGAGATAAGAGGTGGAAAACTTTATCTATTCTACAACAAAGGAAAGAACAATACCCTCCAATTTTGGTTGAACCAATCACCGAATTCCCTTATATCGAAAGCGGATATAAACTGGGAGAATATCAAGAATTGAATATCTTTAAGGGCATGAGATTTCTGAGAGTGGACAACCTTTTGTATCCTATCGCTGGATGAGTTGCTTTGTTCGCATATAAATACGTAAATAATTAAACAATAACTATGTTCAAATCAACCTTGGATACATTGGAACAGTTTAAACAGGTTCTTTTGGAACTGCCTAAAGATTGTTACTCCCGATCATGTAATATATTGTCCAATGCCAGTATAGGTCAGCATACAAGACATGTGATCGAGCTTTACCTATGTTTGATCAAGGGGTATGATCAAGCAGATGTGTCCTACGATAGAAGAAAAAGAGACCGTAAAATTGAAAAAGACCTATCGTTTGCCATTGAGAAATTGGCTTTTATACAAATGCATTTAAAAAAGCCCAACAAGGCCATTCAGATCAGTTATGAACTTAATGGTGAAATACTTACATTGGATACCAATTACCACCGGGAAGTTATGTACAACTTGGAACACACCATTCATCATCAAGCGTTGATCAAAATTGGGATATGTCATTTTTCGGACCAGAAAGTGCCCGAAACTTTTGGAGTTGCTCCTTCCACCTTACAATTTAGAAAAGAATGTGCACAGTAAGTTTTATATCGTCCGGTGGGCAACGTTTTATTACATCGAACAGGGACGAGCATATTGATCGTCCTATGGCATTGCGGCCACAAGAAGAAACCATAGGTTCGGTGAAGGTACTTTTTCCAAAAGATCCCAAGGCGGGGGGTACCTGGTTCGCCATAAATGAAAACGGTTCGGTAGCTGTGCTGCTGAACGGTGGTTTTGTAGGTCACCCGCCCAATGGAAAATATGAAAGGAGCAGGGGACTGGTGCTTTTGGATATTGTTGTTTCTGACGATCCCTTAGCTTTGTTGCAAGAAATAGACTTATTGAGAATAGAACCCTTTACATTGGTGTTGTACACAGCCGAATTGCTGGAGTTTCGCTGGGACGGCCATCAAAAATACTTTAGGCCGTTGAACAAGGATAAAAGTTACATATGGTCATCATCAACACTTTACCGAGATAAGGTGATCGAACACAGGCAAACGTTGTTTAAAAAGTTTGTTAAAGGCAACTCCTTCATAACTTCTAAAGATGTGGTCGATTTTCACTCGAACAATCATGACGATTTTGAGAACGGATTTATAATCAATAGGGCATCGGGCTTAAAAACCTTTAGTGTAACTCAGGCCATATTGAACAAAGAGAGCGATGTTGTAATGCGTCATTTCGACCTGCTCAACAAAGTTGATTATGAAGTGCCCTTTTCCACCGGTCAGCTGATCAATTAAAACTATATGGGTCCATTAAAGCTCGCTTGGCATAAAATCACACATTGGGAATATTGGCCTTTCTGGTTGATTTATTATCCGATGTTTCCAGTTTGGCTTTATTATTCGATAAGAGCACGTTCTTTGTTCTTTTTTAATGCCGCCAATCCAGGCATGAAGAATGGGGGAATGGCCATGATATCCAAAATGGATATTTACAATATGATTCCTGCCCAATACATACCAAGAACAATATTTGTAAAAAAGGACGAGACGGCCGACCAGGCATTGGAACGGGTTTTAAATTCCGGGATCGCATTTCCATTTATAGCCAAGCCCGATATTGGAATGAAGGCGTTTGGCGTGGAAAAAATCCATAATAAGGATGAATTTCAAAAATATGTAAAATGGAGTCCCTCCCATTTTTTGGTTCAAGAGTTTGTTCCGTTCCAGAAGGAAGTTGGTGTTTTTTATGTTCGAAAACCGGGAGAGGCCAAAGGCAAGATTACTGGGGTCGTGTCCAAAGAATTTTTGTCGGTTACGGGTGATGGTAAAAGTACCTTATTGCAGTTGATCAAGAGTAATCCGAGGAGCCATTTTCAATTAAAGGTGCTAAAACAAAAGTTTGGTGATCAGTTAAACAGTGTTCTCCCCTTGGGAAAAGAATTTGTTCTGGTCCCCTACGGCAGTCACACCCGAGGAGCCAAATTTGTGGACATCTGTCATTTGATCAATGCGGATTTGAACAATACCATAAATGAGGTATGCACACAAATGAGCGGCTTTTATTATGGTCGACTGGATGTTCTTTGCAATACCTTTGAGGAACTTTGTATAGGAGAAAAATTCAGTATTATCGAAATAAATGGGGCAGGCGGGGAGGCGACCCATATTTACGACCCCAAACATTCGCTGTTCTGGGCTTGGCGCGAAGTGGCTCGCCATTGGAACCATTTATGCGAAATAAGCATACTAAATTATAAGCAAGGTCATTCATATCTGAGCTTCAGGGATGGCAGAACCATGCTCAAAGAGTCCGGAGCTCTTCAATCTCGGTTAAAAGTAGTTTAGCAGGGTTTATAAAATGCCACTGATAAAACTTTCCATGGCCTTTGGTTTTGATATGGGCGCGAATCGTTTTACCGGTTTTCCGTTTTTGTCAATTACAAACTTGGTAAAGTTCCATTTGATCTTACCTCCCAACAATCCTCTTAATTCTGATTTTAAATATTTAAAGATCGGGTGTGTGTCGTTACCGTTCACATCGATTTTGGCAAACATTGGAAAACTGACCCCGTAGTTTATTTGGCAAAACTCCTTGATGTCATTGGCGTCTCCCGGTTCTTGGTTTCCAAACTGATTGCATGGAAACCCCAAAACCACCAATCCTTGGTCCTTATATTTTGTATAGAGGTCTTCCAGGCCCTCGTATTGCGGAGTCAATCCACACTTACTTGCAGTATTCACCACAATAATGGTTTTGCCTTTATAGTTTTTCATGGATTCTGTAGTACCGTCCAATCGTTCTGCTTCAAAATTGTAAAACTCCATG
Source organism: Flagellimonas alginilytica (assembly GCF_042134605.1). Classification (GTDB taxonomy): domain Bacteria; phylum Bacteroidota; class Bacteroidia; order Flavobacteriales; family Flavobacteriaceae; genus Flagellimonas; species Flagellimonas alginolytica. Next base: position 2,429,584 of record NZ_CP169638.1, read on the forward strand.
GTTATTTGTTTTTGTCTTTAAGGTGTTCAAATGCTTTCGTGGACCAAAGGGCCCATAGAATTAAAACGGGCTGAAAAAACAACCGAACAAATCTCTTGAGATCGGTGTCCAGTCCAAATGCGTCAATGGCATTCGTGTATTGAGAAATGTTTCCTGGAAAAATCAAAACATAGAAAATGGCAAGCGCAATGCCCACTTTTGCTTTGTATTTGGTCAATAAAACCATGGATAACCCCAATAAAATTTCTATCACACCAGAAGCTACCACTATAAAATCCATAAAAGCTTCGCTTGTGGGCAACCATCGGGGTACTTGGGCCTGAAACTCTTCCCTTTGAAAAGTGAGATGAGCTATTCCGGCCATCATCATTAAAAGGCCAAGGATGACCCTAAATACATTTTGCATCGTACTTAAATTCATTTAAAAACTTTTTATGTGTTGGTTTAAAGATACTTATGTTAGGGTAAAAGCACTTTTGCAAAAGCTTTAAATGTTGACGCAAATCAACTTCTTTATGGTGTTGTGGACTTTAATTTTTGTCCAATACTTTTCATGATAATGGGCGCATGGATCCTAGAGTTTTCTATAAACCATTTATGGGTTTCCATTCCTCCGCAGATCACACCCGCTAAAAAAAGACCTTCAACATTGGTTTCCATCGTTTCAGGATCGTAGGTCGGCAATCGTTTGGGGTCACTGGAGAGTGTTATGCCAAGTTTCTCCAAAAAGGCGAAGTTGGGCATGTATCCGGTTAACGCGAGAACAAAATCATTTTCCAACGTTAAATCGCCTTCTGGGGTATTTAGTACAATTTCCGTTGGTTTTATCTCCTTGACCGTGGAGTTGTAATATGCTTTTATGCTGCCTTCTTCGATTCGGTTGATAATATCCGGACGTACCCAATATTTAACTCTTGAACCTACTTCTGGGCCACGGATAATCAAGGATACATCGGCGCCTTTTCGCCAACATTCCAATGCGGCATCTATTGCGGAGTTACTGGCGCCTACCACAGCCAGTTTTTGACTGGCATAATAATGGGGGTCGTTGTAATAATGTGAGACTTTGGGTAAATCTTCTCCAGGAACATTCATTTTGTTGGGTAAGTCGTAAAATCCGGTCGCTACGACCACATTTTTTGCCCGATAGTCATTTTTGTCAGTCTTCACCACAAAAAAATCACCCTGCTTTATGGTATCCGTTACTTTTTCAAATAAATGGATGTCGAGTTGGTTGGAGGTCACAATTCTTCGATAGTACTCCAATGCTTCGTTGCGTTTGGGTTTGGCCTCTTTGCTGATAAAGGGAATGTCGTCTATTTCCAATTTTTCCGAAGAAGAAAAAAACTGCATGTTCACAGGATAATTGAAAAGTGAGTTTACAATAGTCCCTTTTTCTATTATGATATAGGATAAACCCTGTTTTTTGGCCTCGAGGCCGCATGCAATTCCAATAGGGCCACCTCCGATGATGATGACATCAAATTCCTGCATTACGCTGTTTCTGCTTTTAGTTTTTTAATGGTTTCGGTAGGGTTATCGCTTTTAAATACAAAACTTCCGGCAACCAACACATCGGCACCGGCATCTACCAGTTTTTTGGCATTGTTGGCATTGACACCGCCGTCGATTTCAATTAAAGTGGTGGCATTTTTCTTAAGGATCAATTCCTTTAGGTCCGCTACTTTCTGATAGGTATTTTCTATAAAGGATTGGCCTCCAAAACCGGGATTGACACTCATTACAATGACCAAATCGATATCCTGAATGGTATCTTCCAATAATTTTACGGAAGTATGTGGGTTAATCGCCACACCGGCTTTCATACCTTCCGCTTTTATGGCTTGCAGTGTTCTGTGCAGATGGGGACAGGCCTCGTAGTGGACGGATAAATTATGAACGCCTAGATCCGCAAAAGTCTTGATATATCTGTCTGGATCTACAATCATTAAATGTGTGTCCAACGGCTTTTTTGCATATTTGGCAATGGCTTGCACTACAGGCATGCCAAAGGAGATGTTGGGCACAAAAACACCGTCCATAACGTCCAAATGGAACCAGTCGGCTTCGCTTTGGTTGACCATTTCGATTTCTTGCTGAAGATTGGCAAAGTCGGATGCCAATAACGAGGGGGCGATCATTGATTTGTTCATGTTACAAAGTTAGCCAATTACGGCCATCCATAAACGAAAAAAACTCCGGTAATCAGCCGGAGTTTATTCATCAATCAAAAAACGAACAGTCATGATAAACTGTTATATCTTACTAAAATACAACTTTCCTGCCAAAAATCAAATTTAAGGATAGTTTAACTGTACTTTAGTTGGTGATTTTGGGTGTTTTACCCCAAATATGTCTTTAAAATCTTACTTCTTGACGTGTGCTTCAACCTTCTAATCGCCTTTTCTTTAATTTGACGAACTCGCTCACGGGTCAAATCAAAAGTTTCTCCGATTTCTTCCAACGTCATGGAATGTTGGCCGGCCAATCCAAAGTAAAGTCTTATTACATCAGCTTCTCGAGGAGTAAGGGTTTCCAGGGCACGTTCAATTTCGGTACGTAACGAATCGTGCAAAAGTTCCTTATCAGGGTTTGGAGATTCGCCACTACGCAACACATCGTAAAGGTTGGAATCCTCGCCATCGATCAAAGGCGCATCCATGGATACATGACGGCCTGAGTTCTTTAAGGATTGTTTCACATCTTCCACGGTCATGTCCAATTCTTTGGCAATTTCCTCAGCAGATGGTGGACGCTCGTGCGCTTGCTCCAAGAAAGCAAAAGTTTTATTTATCTTATTGATGGAGCCGATCTTGTTCAATGGCAAACGAACAATACGTGATTGTTCTGCCAAAGCTTGCAAAATGGATTGGCGGATCCACCAAACAGCGTATGAAATAAATTTAAATCCACGGGTTTCATCAAAACGTTGCGCTGCTTTGATAAGTCCCAAATTACCTTCATTGATCAAATCGGGCAGTGTTAACCCTTGGTTTTGGTATTGCTTTGCAACCGATACCACGAACCTTAGGTTGGCTTTAGTTAATTTTTCCAAGGCTACCTGGTCGCCGGCTTTAATGCGTTGTGCCAACTCTACTTCTTCATCGGCGGTGATCAAATCAACCTTACCGATTTCTTGTAGATACTTGTCCAACGATGCGGTTTCCCTATTGGTAACCTGTTTTGTAATCTTTAACTGTCTCATCTAAAATTTCCCTTCATATTAAGTTTGTGAGCCGGAGCTCATTAGGTTATACGTTCAAAAAGTAAAAAAGTTACATTTTGGTAGCACTTTTTTAAAAAAACCTCATTTTTACGTATTGGGACCGCAAGTTTTCCATTGCGCTCGAAGGGACATTGTTGGACGCTGACAATTCCTCAAAAAACAAAACCCCAAGGCGAGTGCCTTAGGGTTGGTTTATCGGATAAAGATAGGATTTACCTAATCTCTTCTTGGCTTTCTATCTCTGTTGCCGCCTCTACGATCACCGCCTCTACGATCACCACCCTTGCGGTCGCCGTCGGTTCTTGGTGGACGCTCTTTGTAACCTTCCGGTTTTGGCAACAAGGCTTTTCTTGATACTTTTTCCTTCTTGGTCCTTGGATCTAGACCGAAGTATTTTACATCAAAAACATCGCCCATGTTCACTACATCGGATACGTTTTCGGTGCGTTCCCATGCCAATTCGGATACGTGAAGCAGTACTTCGTTGCCCGGTGCTTCTGTGTATTCCACCACTGCTCCGAAGTCAAGCATTTTTATCACTTTAACCTCATAAACACTTCCTACTTCAGGTTTGAACATCAACGCATCGATTTTTGCCAATACGGCATCGATACCATTTTGATCGGTTCCCAAGATTTCCACAATACCTTCTTCGGTATCGGGGTCTTCATTGATAACAATTGTAGTGTTGGTTGTTTTCTGAAGCTCTTGGATAACTTCTCCACCTTTGCCGATTAATGCTCCAATATATTCGCCAGGAATAATTCTGGTAACAATTTTTGGAGCGTAGGATTTAACTTCGGGTCTTGGCTCGGCAATTGTTTCGGTTAGTTTGCCCAAGATATGCATTCTTCCGTCTTTGGCCTGCATCAAAGCTTTTACCAAGATTTCGTAAGAAAGTCCTTTTACTTTAATATCCATTTGGCAAGCAGTGATACCATCCGCAGTACCAGTTACTTTAAAGTCCATGTCTCCCAAGTGGTCTTCATCGCCCAAGATATCGGATAGTACGGCATATTTACCGGTTTCTGTATCGGTGATCAATCCCATGGCGATACCGGAAACAGGTTTTTTCAACTGAACACCGGCGTCCATCAACGCCATGGTACCCGAACATACGGTTGCCATTGAGGATGAACCATTGGATTCCAATACTTCGGAAACAACACGAACGGTATATGGACAGTCCTCTGGAATCATTCCTTTAAGTGCACGTTGTGCCAAGTTACCATGTCCGACCTCTCTACGGGAAGTACCACGGATTGGTCGTGCTTCGCCAGTTGAGAAAGGAGGGAAGTTGTAGTGCAAATAGAATGTTTCTTCACCTTCGTAAGATGGCATATCTATTTGGTTTGCCTCTCTGGAAGTACCTAAGGTAACCGTTGCCAATGCCTGTGTTTCTCCTCGTGTAAAGATGGCTGAACCATGTACGGATGGCAGATAGTCTGTTTCGCACCAGATCGGTCTAACATCTGTTGTTTTACGTCCGTCCAATCGAAGCCCTTCGTTCAAAGTAAGGTTTCTAACGGCTTCTTTTTCGGTTTTATGGTAGTATTTGGAAACCAAGTCGCCAATTTCTTCCAACTCTTCTTCGGAGAAAGATGCTTTTATTTCTTCTTTAATGGCAGCAAAGGCTTCACCGCGCTCATGCTTGGAAGAACCTGCTTTGGCCACTTCATACACCTTATCGTAGGCCATGTCGTGGATTTTCTTCTGAAGCGCTTCGTCCTCGGCTTCTGGCTCGTACTCGCGAACTTCTTTTTTGCCGAAAGCTTCGGCCAATTTTTCCTGAGCTGCACATTGTACTTTAATGGCTTCGTGTGCAAATTTGATGGCCTCTACCATTTCCTCTTCGGAAATCTCGTCCATTTCACCTTCTACCATCATAACAGAATCTGCAGAAGCACCGATCATCATATCAATGTCGGATTCTTTCAATTGCTCCCTTGTTGGGTTGATGATGAACTCACCGTTTACCCTACCTACTCGAACCTCCGAAATGGCACATTCGAATGGGAAATCCGAAAGTTGAATGGCGGCTGATGCTGCCAAACCGGCCATTGCATCGGGCATAACGTCTTCGTCGTGAGACATCAATTGGATCATTACCTGTGTTTCGGAATGGTAGTCTTTTGGGAACAATGGTCTCAATACCCTGTCCACCAAGCGCATCGTCAATACCTCTCCGTCACTTGGTCTTGCTTCTCTTTTAAAGAAACCGCCAGGGTAGCGCCCTGCGGCAGCAAATTTTTCGCGGTAATCCACGGTTAGGGGCAAAAAGTCGACATCTGCGGCTTTATAGTTGGAAACAACTGTACACAATAGCATACATTTGCCGGATTGTACAACTACAGAACCGTGGGCCTGTTTTGCCAATTTTCCGGTTTCGATAGAAATCTCTCTACCGTCACCAAGGTCTATGACCTCTTTGAATGTTTTTGGAATCATAAAATTAATCTTACCCGAATAACTATTTCGGGTCGTTAAACATTTGGTCTACCGCCTTCCGGGCGGTCGGGTTGTGTTGTTGTTGTGTGTGCCTTTGGCACTTGACCAATGAAAAACTATTTGTAGCTTTTTGTGTTTGCCCGATTTCTCGGGACTTTTTGGTTGTTGAAATCGATTCAACAAAAACAAAGGGGAAGCCAATGCCTCCCCTTGTATTTTTATTTTCTAATACCTAGTTCCTTGATCAAGGTACGGTATTTTGCAATATCTTTTTTCTTTAGGTAATCCAAAAGACTACGTCTTTTACCTACCAATGCCACCAACGAACGTTCGGTGTTGAAATCCTTATGGTTCCTTTTAAGGTGACCTGTCAAATGGTTGATTCGGTGCGTGAACAATGCAATTTGTCCTTCCGTTGAACCTGTGTTGCTCTCTGAGCCGCCGTATTTTTTAAAAATCTCGGCTTTAACTTCTTTCGTTAAATACATTCCAATATTATTTAAATGATTTTTATGTATTGATTGACCTTCAATCAGCGTGCAAAGATAGGCTCTTTTTTTTAATCTACGAATTTTAACATAAAATTAAACCTTTTGCTGTCATTCAAGTCAAAGAGGCAAACCTATTAAATTCAAGTATTATGAGAAAGGAACTAAAAATGAAGTTTAAAGGAATTGCTCCCATCCTTCTGGGAAGTTTAATGTTGACCTATGTTTCGTGCAGTACAGAATCCTCGGTTGAAGAAGATCTAACCAGTACGGAAGTAATTTCCTCGACAGAGCTAAAATACAGTGATGAAACTGAAATGGTTTCAGAGGAGCTTATGGCCATTGCCGAAGATGTCTATACTGCAGATGAAATCGGAAGTACGTCAAAAATGAATTATGCTTCTGGTTATATGCCAGATTGTGTTGTAGTATCCGTAGTTCTAACGCAGAATACAAAAGAAGTCGTCCTGGATTTTGGCGAAGGATGCGAACTATCTACCGGAAATACTGTTAGTGGAACGGTTTATTTAAGTTACTCTTTGGACTTGGAGGCCGCGTCCAATACCATTGAGATGACTTTGGACGGTTTTACTTTCAATGAAGTGGCAATCGATGGGGAGGCGCAAATTCTTAGGGTAAGAAGTAATGAAAATGGAAATCCACAAGGCACCTCGAACGGATTTTTTGAAGCAACTTGGCCTAGCGGGGAAACAGCTTCGTTTACCGGGACCAGAACTCGGGAGTGGATAGAGGGGTATGGCTCCGGTTTTTGGGGTGACAATGTTTTTTTGATTACTGGAAAGCGAACTTATATCGGTAGAGAAGGAAACGAGTTTGTGAAGGAAGTTACCACGCCATTGAGAAGAGAGTTGTCGTGTCGATTTATTGTGAGCGGAGTATTGGAAATATCCCGACTTGGCAATTCGGTAAGTTTGGATTTTGGGGATGGCAGTTGTGATGCCAAGGGAACTCTAACATATTCTGATGGTGCGGAAGAGGAAGTGGTCTTGCGCCGATTTAGAAATTGATGGAGTGATATATTATAAAGAAAAAGCCCCGATAATCGGGGCTTTTTTTAATTTCTTATGGGTTGATTGGTGATCAAATCAATGTATAAGTTGATTTTTTTCTTTAAATCCCTTCGATGGGTAATGAAATCCAAGAAACCATGTTCTTTCAGGAATTCGGAGGTTTGGAACCCTTCGGGAAGGTCTTTCCCCGTAGTATCCTTGACCACTCGAGGTCCTGCAAACCCGATCAGTGCTCCTGGCTCTGCAATATTTATATCGCCCAACATGGCATAGGAAGCTGTTGTACCACCCGTTGTAGGGTCTGTACATAACGATATGTAAGGTATTTTAGCTTCGGCCAATTGGGCCAATTTTGCCGATGTCTTTGCTAATTGCATCAAGGATAGGGCTGCTTCCATCATACGTGCCCCTCCAGATTTGGAAATCATCACAAATGGGATTTTTTTCCTTTTGGCGACATCGATGGCACGCGATATTTTTTCACCAACAACACTGCCCATGGAGCCTCCAATAAAACTAAAATCCATACAGGCCACAACGATGTCCTTTCCTTGCGATTTTCCAACCGCAGTTCTAACGGCATCTTTTAAGCCTGTTTTGCTTTGGGCTGCTTTAAGCCTGTCGGAGTATTTTTTGGTATCCACAAACTTTAAGGGGTCTTTGGAGGTCATTTTTGTGTCGAGCTCACTGAACTTGTTGTCATCAAAAAGTATTTCAAAGTACTCCTTGCTTCCTATCCTCACGTGATAGTCATCTTCCGGACTTACGTAAAAGTTTTTGGCAAGATCTTCTGCTTCTACGATCTTTCCGGTAGGGGATTTGTACCAAAGCCCTTTGGGAGTGTCTTTTTTCTCCTCGGTGGCTGTTTGTATTCCTTTTTCCTTTCTTTTAAACCAAGACGACATGGAATCAATATTTAGTTAAACTAAGGTTTATAAGGTGTTAATGTTGTTTAGGTCTTCGAAGGCCTTTTTTAAGCGTTCGCTAAAGGTTTTTTCTCCTTCTCTGAGCCAAACTCGAGGGTCGTAGTACTTTTTGTTGGGTTGGTCGTCACCGTCCGGATTTCCGATCTGGGCCTGAAGGTATGCCGATTTACCTTGTATGTAATCCCTTACCCCTTCCAAGAAAGCATATTGTAAATCGGTGTCGATGTTCATTTTAATAACACCGTAACCAATAGCTTCCCTGATTTCTTCAACTGTTGAACCGGAACCTCCGTGGAATACAAAATCGATATGGTTGTGCTCTACGCCATATTTTTCTGTGATGAATTCTTGGGAGTTCTTAAGGATTTTAGGTGTCAATTTTACGTTTCCGGGCTTGTATACACCGTGTACGTTCCCAAAAGCAGCTGCAATGGTAAATCTTGGGCTTACTTTGGAAAGTTCTTCATAGGCATAGGCTACTTCCTCTGGCTGTGTGTACAATTTAGAGTCGTCCACATCGGTATTGTCAACACCATCTTCTTCACCCCCGGTAATGCCCAATTCTATCTCCAAGGTCATGTCCATTTTGCTCATTCGCTCCAAATATCCTTTACAGATTTCGATGTTTTCCTCGATGGGTTCTTCGGAAAGGTCGATCATGTGCGAACTGAACAAAGATTTTCCTGTTTCTTTATAATGTGCTTCGCTGGCATCCAAAAGGCCATCTATCCAAGGCAACAATTTTTTGGCACAGTGGTCTGTATGCAGAATCACGGTTGCACCGTAGGCCTCTGCCAATTGATGAACGTGTTTTGCTCCCGCCACCGCTCCAAGAATGGCTGCTTTTTGACCTTCGTTGGAAAGTCCTTTGCCTGCGTTGAACTGGGCGCCTCCGTTTGAGAATTGAATGATTACGGGTGAGTTCAACGCTGCTGCAGTTTCCATAACGGCATTGATGCTATCCGATCCGATTACATTGACCGCTGGTAGGGCATATCCATTTTCTTTGGCGTGATCGAATATTGCTTGAACTTCGTCACCGGTAGCAACACCGGGCTTAATATTGTGGGACATATTATTAGTGGTTTCGAGTTAAATAGGAAACAAAAGTAATAAATTATTTGCTCTAGAAAGGATAATTGATTCCGATGTTGAAGACGGCTCTTTTAAAGTTATAACCATCGAACCAGCGATCGGATCCAACTTTGGCGGGATTGTAGGTCTTAAAACCTACATCCAGCCTAAATACGAAGTAGGTGAAATCGTAACGAAGCCCGAGACCAGTTCCCAGGGCCAAGTCGCCCAATGATGAAAAACCATTGAATGTGGCATCGGGGTTGGTTTCGTTATCGAAAACATTCCATATGTTCCCTGCATCTGCAAAAAGAGCGCCTTTTACGTCGCCGGCGATCGGGAATCTATATTCCAGGTTAAATGCCAACTTGAGATTGGCCTCGTTGAAGTCGTTGATGTTGTCGGTTTTTCCCGGGCCCAGTTCGTAAGCGTTCCAAGCCCTATTGTCGTTGGAACCTCCTGCAAAATAACTGCGAACAAAGGGCACGTTGTCCGAATTACCGTAGGGAATGGCCAGTCCTGTAAAACTTCTGAACGCGATTACCTGGGATTCTCCAATTTTCCAGTGTCGTATATAATCGAACTCGGTTTTGGCATATTGTGAAAAGGGTACCCCGAAAACTAGGCTCTGACCCTCTTCGTTTTTATTAAAAGGGATTACGTTGGTGAGCATGGACAGCATACCACCGGCACTCTCCAATTTGATTCGGTATTGATAAAAGTCAAGGTCGTTTATTCCGGATTTACTGTTTTTGGTATGTGTAAAATTGGAAGCGAAAATGAGGTTGTTCTCTGTTAATCTCCTTCTTCTTTCCTCTATACTGTTTACGGTTTGAAAATCATCTTCGGTTACGGTAAGTGTCCCATTCAATACATCTTGGGCAAAATTATTGGCACCCGTGGGGATATCAAGTCGTGGTTCATCTCCTTCATTTTCCACTGCACTAAAATATTCGGCATATTGGGGGTCGTCCTGAAAATCATCCGCGATATCGTCCAAATTGGAAAAAGTGTTTCGGTACACATTATAGAAGTTGTCTGTGTTAACGTTGCGTACAAATTCGACATTCAGCAGTTCGATGTTGTTTTTAAGACGATCGGACGGGGACCAATTATAGGATAAAATGGAATTTAGGGATTGTTTGTCCAGGCCAATGTTCCGCTGGAAGTTGGTACCTACCGATAAACGACTTTGCGGCAGCATATAATAGGGTATGATCTTTTCGGTGTTCAACGGGAACCAAATACGGGGAAATGTTATGTTGATGTCCCCGCCAAGTTCAGAAGTAAAGGTTTCGTTGGATAGGGAGGCATCACTTAGCAGGCCTATGGATCCTCTTGCAGAAACGTTCAATGTTTCGGCACCCCCAAAAACATTTCGGGTAATTACCGAAGCACTAAAAGCGGTTCCTACTTGTTGGATGTTGGAGTGGGTTACATCAAAATTTAGGTTGAGCGAATATTTTGGTTTGGCAGCAAGGTATATGTTGGATTCCAGTTGTGTTTGAGTGGAATCTGGTATAAACTCAATATTGGGATATTTAAAGGTATTGAGGTTGGTGATCTGGCGATAGGTCCTTATCCTGTCGAGATCACGATACACACTGTCTTTTTTAAAGAATATGGCATCGGTAAGCGCTTTTGGCTTGTACCTGAGCTTTCCGCTATAGTAAATATTATAGTTTTCGTAGGCCAGGCTTTTAAGGGTGTCGGTGGTGCCGTTTATGTCATAGTCTGCATAAATGTTTATTTTTTTATGTCGCGCCACTTTGTAGGGAGTGCCCGCATCAGTGCTGTCCGAGGAGCTTCTAAATTTATTGATGTTGAGCAGCACGTCCATTAGTTGGTCATCTGCAGTAACAGTGGTATCCCTTAAAACATCGTAGTTAATGGAACTTTCCTGAAAATTATATACCCCCGAATTACGAAAAAGAGTGGTAAGCCGTTCCCGTTCCAATGTAAATTTGTCCAGATCAAATTGTTCTCCTGGTTTGATCAAACTTTTGTTGGCGGTCTTTAGGTAGATGGAATCCAGTTCCGGTGAAGTAATATTTTTTTGGACCGTATCTACGATGTAGGGTTTGTTCAATGTTATGTGGTACGATATCGAAGCTTTCTTGTTTTTTATATCGACTATTTCATAATTCCCCTCGTTGTTAAAATACCCTTTACTGTTGTAAAATGCTTTAAGTCTCCTAATGGACTTGTTGGTTTCCGCTGTATCGATAATTACCGGAGGTTCGCCAATTCTTTTTAGGAATTCACTGGCTCCAGAGACCATAAAAGATTCGCGTAATCGATTTACCTGTTTCTCGGAAAGTAGTTTGTTTAGGCGTTTCTCCCTTTTTTCTTTTCGGTTAAGCCAATCCTGGAAAGAAGAGTCTGGATTTTCCTTTGCCAGATTATAGAGATTCAATTTTAAAGGGTAGCCCAGTACGCTGCTGTTGGGTTTCTGGGAAATTAGGCCCTTTATTTCACTGTTGTTTACTTTTTCATCATCAACAAAAATGGAGTTTTTGGTGAGCAATAATTCATCCTCCCCAACTTTTTTTAAGGTATTGCAACCCGAAATGCATAGCAAAAGAAACAATAATCCTATTTTTGCCCAGTTGCAGATTAGACCTAAAGAACCCCTCATAGACGCCAAAAATACACGATTTAGATGGTTACAAAAAACCAAATTAAACTAGTTGTTAGCTTAAAGCAAAAAAAGTACCGATCTCAACATGGACTCTTTGTTGTTGAAGGGGAGAAAGTTGTAAATGAGTTGCTGGAAGCGGGAATACGGCCGTTCAAAATTTTTGTGGACAAAGCCGATCAGATCCAAAAATTCGGGGATGCGGAATTGGTATCCAAAAGGGATTTAAAGCAAATGAGCAGTTTGGTACATCCCAATGGTGTACTCGGTGTTTTTTATATGATTGAATTTGGAACTGATGACCTGCAAGATTGGGTAGTGGTTTTGGATGCTGTTCGTGACCCGGGCAATTTGGGTACCATTATCCGGTTGTGCGATTGGTTTGGAATACAACAATTGGTTTGTTCCAAGGATACGGTGGATTGCTATAATCCCAAGGTTTTGCAAGCGACTATGGGATCGGTTGCCAGGGTAAATGTTGTCTACACAGATTTGATCGGTTATTTTAAAAATACATCACTCCCTATTTATGGGGCTTTTATGGACGGCGCCTCTGTTTATGGGCTTGATCTTCCACAAAAAGGAATATTGGTAATGGGCAACGAAGCCAATGGCATTTCCGATGAAGTGAATGAGTATATTACTTCTAAAATAGCCATTCCTCAATTTGGAGCTGCCAGTACCGAAAGCTTAAATGTTGCCACGGCAACAGGTATCTTGCTAAACGAAATTAGAAGGCGATAAATGGTTTACTCGAAAGTAAAATTGATGAAAATCCCTCGGGTGCGCATGGCATTTATATTTCCTGTCCATGGGCTGTTCGGGTCATTGTCCGGTACCAATTCGTCGGTCAGGGCAAAAACTCCTCTGATGGATGGAGTGAACTTAAAATATTCTGTATAAAAATCGATGCCGAAGCCAACTTCGTACCCGTAAACATTTTGTTTCATCCGAAACTGACCGGTGCTGTTGTCGTCCAAACTATCTTCGTTGCTCCCCAGGTTGATGGATGTGTACACGCCTCCAACAATAAAAGGCCTCCAATTGCCAATTCTACGTGTGCTGGCTTTTAACAGAAAGGGAAAGCGAATATAGGTCGAGCGCACTTCGCGAATTGCTTCTGCTTGCGTGGAAAATCCGGGAAACCCTAGTGTTCTTGAAGTGTAGAGCAAACCTGGCTCAAAACGGGCATCAAGAAACTCGTTTATCCTCAGCTCGCCGATCAAACCTACATTAAACCCTAAAGTTTTATCGACCAATATGTCCCGGCCAACATCCTCTTTGTACTCAAATTGAAAATCGTACTGATTAAAACCAAGGTAGTAGCCCCAGTTCAAAAATTTCTTATCCTCGTTCTGAAGGTTCAAGATAGGGTCGCCACCAAATTGGGCAACAACATTGGTACCGGACAAAACTATCAGTCCAAAAAGGATAAGGAGATTTTTCATTAATCTATTTTGATGCGACATAAATGGATGCTACACCCATGGTCTGTGGTTTGTTCTCTACTCCTATAAACCCGATTTTTCTCAAAATATTGTTGAAAGCCTCGCCATGTGGAAAAACTGATGCCGATTCACTCAAATATTTATAGGCGGACCTGTCTTTGGAGAACAGTTTTCCTATGGTGGGCAATATGTATTTCGTATACGCCCTGTATCCCTGTTTGAAAGGGGTTTTGGTGGGTACGGAGGTCTCCAGGACCAAAAAATGTCCTTGTGGTTTCAAAACGCGATAAATTTCTTGTAGACCCTTCTCCAGATTTTCAAAATTCCGAACCCCGAATGCAACCGTGATGGCGTCAAAGGAGTTATCCTCAAAAGGAAGGTTCTCGCTGTCGCCCACCACCATTTCAATGGTGGATTGTAGATTTTTGTTGACCACTTTATGCTTTCCTACTTCCAACATGCCCGGAGAAAGATCAAGTCCCACGATTTTTTCCGCTCCGGTTTGCGTCATGGCAATGGCGAGATCGCCTGTTCCCGTAGCAATGTCCAAAATGGAATTTGGGGATTTGTCTTTAAGGTAGGCCACGATTCGTTTCCGCCACTTTATGTCCGTTCCAAAAGAAATTACTCGGTTAAGGCCGTCGTAATTTTTGGAAATGGTATCGAACATTTGCTTTACCTGTTCTTTTTTTCCAAGTTCGGATTCTTTGTATGGGGTAACCTTTTTAGACATTGCGTTAATTTGCTCGCAAATATACAACTTAGCATAAGGGATGCGGACAAAAATATTTGTGTAATTTTGCCCACAAAAAGGAATCATATACCGTATTTGGTTGTAAATATGTAATTTACGTATCGCATGCCATTCCTTGTGTTGTTTGTTACGGTCAAATAGAGTTTATTTAAGAACACATCCTATTTTAATTAATGAGAATCATTATTGCAGGTGCTGGTGAAGTGGGGTTTCATTTGGCAAAATTACTGTCCTATGAAGCGCAGGAGATTACCTTGATCGATACCGATAAAGAAAGATTGTCCTATGCAGATAATCATTTGGACATTAGAGTGCTCAGAGGAGATGCAACTTCCATCCAAGTGTTACAAGATGCACAAGTGGATGGGTCGGATCTGGTGATCGGGGTAACAGCTTCCGAAACTACCAATTTAACCCTTTGTGTTTTGGCAAAACAGTTGGGGTGCAAACGCACCATTGCCAGAATTTCGAATACGGAATTTATGGATAACCGCGAGTTGGTCAAGTTTGAGGAGTTGGGTATCGATGAATTGATTTCTCCGGAACGCTTGGCGGCTACGGAAATACAGTTAATGTTAAATCAATCCGCATTCAACGATACGTATCAATTTGAAGAAGGCCTATTGACCATGTTCGGCGTTATTTTGCCCAAGAACGCACCATTTGTGGGTAAAATGGTCAAAGAAGCGGCGCGAATCTTTCCCGAACTCAACTTTATGCCCATAGCTTTACAGCGTACGGGAACTCAATTTACTTTGATTCCCAGAGGGGATACGGTTTTTAAAGAAGGCGATCAAGTATATTTTATTACCTCGGACAAAGGGGTAGAGGAGTTGTACAAGTTGTCCGGAATGCAAAAGCAGGATATTAAGAATGTAATGATACTCGGCGGGAGCAAGGTAGGATACAAAACGGCAAGGGACCTTTGTTCGAATAAGTTCAACGTAAAACTTATAGAAAAGAATAAGGAAAAAGCCTTCGATATTGCGGATGATCTGCCCCACGCACTTGTAATAAATGGGGATGGTAGAAATGTGGAGCTGTTGGAAGAAGAGAATTTGGAATCCATGGATGCCTTTATAGCCGTAACCGGTAATTCCGAAACCAATATAATGTCCTGTTTAGTGGCGAAGAATAAAAAAATAAAGAAGACCATCGCACTAGTGGAAAACATGGATTATTTCCAATTGTCCCAATCCATTGGAGTGGATACGCTCATTAATAAAAAACTGTTGGCCGCCAATAGCATTTTTAGGTACGTCCGTAAGGGAGAGGTGTTGGCCTTGACCCGATTGAACAACTTGAACGCAGAAATTTTGGAGTTCGAAGTAAAGGCCACCTCCCTGGTAAACGGAGAAATAATACGGGAACTTAATTTTCCGAGGGAAGCAAGTATTGGTGGTGTGATCCGTAACGGGGAAGGAATTATTGCTCTTGGTGATTTTAGGATAGCCGAAGGTGATAAGGTAGTGGTGTGCTGTTTGCCCAAGGCCATACCGCGCATAGAAAAGTTGTTTCTATAATGAAGCTCAATACAAGAATCATAATCCATATAATGGGGCTATTGTTGCTGTGCAATGGCTCTTTTATGCTTTTGGCCGCTTTGGCCAGTGGCATTTATAAAGATGGTGTGACCATGGATATTATGCTGGCCGCAATTGTGACCATGCTTTTTGGAATGATGGCCATGTTCTACACCCGGGGACATAAAAAGGAAGTGAAACGCAAAGAAGGCTACATCGTAGTAACCTTTGGATGGGTCGTAATGTCCCTATCGGGCATGTTGCCCTATCTTTTTTCCGGCTCCATACCATCCATAACCGATGCATTTTTCGAAACCATGTCCGGTTACACGACTACCGGCGCTTCAATTTTGGACGATATCGAGGCGCTTCCCGAAGGAATTCTCCTTTGGAGAAGTCTTACCCATTGGATCGGGGGAATGGGAATTATTGTATTGGCCATAGCCATATTGCCGCTGTTGGGAATTGGGGGCATGCAGTTGTTTGCGGCAGAGGCACCGGGACCGGGAGGGGATAAACTTCACCCAAGGATCACGGATACCGCTAAGAGGTTATGGTTGATCTATGTAGGGTACACTGTACTGGAAACATTCTTGCTGAAATTTGCGGGCATGTCATTTTTCGATGCCATAAACCACTCATTGGCCACTATGTCCACAGGTGGGTTCTCCACCAAAAATGCCAGCGTTGCCTTTTGGAACGATCAACCACTCATTCAATACATTATCGCATTGTTCATGTTTTTGGCAGGTAGTAATTTTGTACTCAGTTACTTTGCCTTGACCGGTAAGGTGCAACGTATCCTCAAGGACGAAGAGTTTAAATATTATCTCGGATTCATTGTTGTGTTCACCATAATCGCCGCATTGGGCGTGTATTTTAGGGCGGATGTTCCTATTTCCGATTTTCATCCCATGGTTTTGGGCAAGGTGGAAAGTACCGTTCGCCACACCTTATTTCAAGTAATCGCGGTGATTACCACAACAGGGTTTGTTACGGCGGATTTTACATCATGGACTCCATTTTTAACTGTTTTCTTTTTTGGATTGATGTTTCTTGGAGGCTCCGCAGGTTCCACTGCTGGTGGAATCAAGGTAATGCGTCACCTTTTGATTATAAAAAACGGTATTCTGGAATTTAAGCGAACCTTGCATCCCAACGCGTTGATACCGGTACGATACAACCAGAAGACCGTAACAGAACACATTGTCTATAATGTAATCGCCTTTTTTGTGCTGTACATGCTCCTATTCATAATCGGTTCTTTAGTGCTGGGTTTCTTGGGGTTGGATTTTATTTCTGCAGTTGGCGGTTCAGCCTCTTCTTTGGGAAATGTAGGCCCAGCTTTGGGCAGTTTAAACCCCGTGAGCAATTATAATGGCCTTCCTGCGGCAGGAAAATGGTGGTGCGCTTTTTTGATGCTTTTGGGGCGATTGGAACTGTTTACCGTACTCATTGTACTTACCCCATATTTTTGGAGAAAGACTTAATTAAAAAACCTCCCGGAGTTTATTTCGGGAGGTTTTTTAAAATGGACGGCGAAATGCGGAATCAAAGTTCAGCAAAGCTACCCCATGTTTTACAGCACAGCCTTTATACGGGCAATCGCTTCTTTTAGTTCTTTTTCGGATGCCGCGTAAGAAATTCGGATACAATTCGGGTTTCCGAAAGCCTCACCTGTTACCGTGGCCACATTGGCATGCTCCAATAAATACAAGGAGAAATCGGAAGCATTGTTAATGGCAACACCGTTCAAGGTTTTGCCAAAGAAAGCGGATATGTCCGGAAACACATAAAATGCGCCTTCGGGCACGTTGAGGTTAAAACCTTCTATTTCCCCTAAAAATTCTAAAACAAGATCCCTTCTTTCGTGGAACTTGTCGATCATATATTGGATTTTGCTCACTGGAGCTTCCAATGCGGTGATCACAGCTCGTTGAGCAATGGCGTTGGCACCACTGGTCACCTGCCCTTGTAATTTGGTACATCCTTTGGCAATCCATTCCGGTGCGCCAATGTAACCAATTCGCCAGCCCGTCATGGCAAACGCCTTGGATACCCCGTTCACGGTAATGGTTCTGTCGTACATTCCATCGATACTGGCAATGCTCACATGGCCACCCGCAAAATTGATATGTTCGTAAATTTCATCCGATACAACATAAATATCTGGGTGCTTTTTCAGCACTTCCGCCAGGCCTTTCAATTCGCTTTTACTGTATACCGAACCACTTGGGTTGCAGGGAGAACTAAACCAGATCATTTTGGTTTTAGGTGTTATGGCAGCTTCCAATTGAGCCGGGGTCATCTTAAAATCGGTATCGATTTGTGTGAGAACTTCCACAGGTACTCCTTCGGCCAACTTTACAATATCACTGTAGCTTACCCAGTATGGAGCGGGCAGGATTACTTCGTCACCCGGATTTAAAACTACCATCGCAACATTGAACAAGGATTGTTTTGCGCCTGTGGAGACCACAATTTGATTCAATCCATAGTCAAGGTCATTATCTCTTTTAAATTTGTTGGAGATAGCGGTCTTTAGTTCGGCATATCCATCAACAGGGGTGTAACTGCTATAGTTTTCGTCGATGGCGTTTTTTGCGGCATCTTTTATAAAATCGGGAATATTAAAGTCCGGCTCGCCCAAACTCAATCCGATAATATCCTTTCCTTCACTTCTTAATTCTCTGGCTTTGGCTGCCATGGCCAATGTTGCTGACGTGGACATATTCTTGATCCTGTCAGATAGATGGTTGCTCATTTGTACTTCTTTTTTACTGATATTGAAGGGTAGGTTTTTTGCCTAGCTCCTTAAGGTGTTTGAAGTGTGAAATTATAGCTTTTCTGGTAGTTTTGTACTCGTGATACGGTAAATTGAACTCCTGAGCCGTCTGTTTCACAATTTTGGAAATATTTGTGTAATGTATATGGCTGATGTTGGGAAAGATGTGGTGTTCCACTTGGTGGTTCAATCCTCCTGTAAACCAGTTGACTATTCTATTTTTGGTGCCGAAGTTCACGGTTGTGAACAATTGATGGATGGCCCAGGTGTTTTTCATGTTTCCTTCATTGTCCGGTAACGGTGTATCGGCATGGTCCACAATATGGGCCAATTGGAATACCACGCTAAGTATTACTCCAGCTACGTAGTGCATAATAAAAAAGCCTAGCAATACCTGCCACCAAGCAATATCAACAAAAATCAATGGAAGTATGATCCAGATGGTCAAGTAGATTATTTTGGTGATCACCAAAGTGCTCCAATTGATTACCGGATTGGGTAATTTACCATAGCTCAATTTTCTCTTCATGTAACGGTACATTTGTTGAAAATCCGTGGTTATTGCCCAATTGAATGTCAATAATCCGTAAAGGAAAATAGAGTAATAGTGTTGGAATTTGTGGTGCTTTCTCCACTCTGCATGCTTGGAGAACCTTAAGATCCTGCCTGCTTCCATATCTTCGTCGTGCTCATGGATGTTGGTGTATGTGTGGTGCAGAACATTGTGTTGTACTTGCCAGTTGTATACATTTCCGGCCAAAATGTAAATGCTACTTCCCATGAGTTTGTTTACCCATTTTTTATTGGAATAGGCACCGTGGTTTCCATCGTGCATCACATTCATCCCAACGCCGGCCATCCCAACTCCCATGGTTATGGAGAGCAATAGGTAGCCCCAAAAAGGCAGGTCCAGGGTCAACATTAAAAAATAAGGGGTCAAAAAGATGGCGAACATCACTATGGTTTTCAAGTGAAGTTTCCAGTTCCCGGTTTTCTTGAGGTTGTTTTCTTTAAAGTATTCGTTCACTCTCTTGTTCAGTGTCCTGAAAAATTGTGCGGAATCCTTTCGTGAAAACCGGATGGTATTCTTATCCATAAAAAAAGTTTTTTACAAATGTAATTAAAATGCTTCTTTCGAGCTTACACTGTTGTGTTAGAACGGTGTTAAGCACGTTAAAAGTATTAAATTTGTAAAATTAACGTTTGGAGAATGAATTCGGGACTTATATTCAAATATTTTACGACGCTCAACGATGAGCAAAAAGAGCAATTTGCCAAGTTGGAAGAGCTCTACCATGATTGGAACCAAAAAATAAATGTGGTTTCCAGAAAGGATATCGATGAGCTGTACCTGAGGCATGTGCTTCATTCTCTTGGAATCGCAAAGATTCAGGTATTTAATGAGGGGGCCAGTGTTTTGGATGTAGGTACAGGCGGTGGATTTCCGGGAATTCCTTTGGCGATATTATTCCCGAACGTGAAATTTACCCTTGTTGATGCCATTGGCAAAAAAATAAAAGTGGTAAACGAGGTGGTAGAAGGACTCGGGCTTCAGAATGTACAAACGCACCATTCCCGTGTGGAGGATATCCCCGGGCAGTTCGATTTTATTGTGAGTCGTGCAGTGGCCGCAATGCCCACCTTTGTTCATTGGACCAAGGGGAAAATCAAAAAAGATTCCGCTCATCAACGTAAAAATGGTATTCTTTACCTTAAGGGCGGAGATCTCTCTGATGAACTGAAAGGTTATGAGACCGTTCAGGTCTTTGATTTAAACGAGTATTTTGAAGAGCAGTTTTTTGAGACCAAAAAGGTAGTGTACCTGCCTCAAAAATTTAAAGGCTAGTTTAGATACTGTACATTCTCTTATATACCAATCTGCATTTTCTGGCGTAATTCTTGGCGTAGAGCCACAATTGCTGATATTTTATTGCCATCAATCTCGTCCATGCATTAATTCTATCTATCATAACTAATTGATTTATGTCATACAAATATAGTTGTATTACGTTTAATTTACAATTAGTTAACGTAAAATTTACATTGAAATTGTGTTTTGATGCTTTGTGCTATTTTGTTTATGTGTGTAAATCACATTAAATGAATGTGTTGAGGTGTTGAAAATATCTTTGTGATTACTGTTTGGATTTGTTAATAGAGGTTAACGGAATTTCGGTTAACAATCAATGGAATGGTAATTTCAGTGCATAAAAAAGGCCGTCATTTTTTTAGAGTGACGGCCTTTGTGCAGTTTTTTCGTCTGTTCCTTAACCCAGGAAAGGATATCGATAATCCTCCGGGGTAACAAAAGTTTCCTTGATCAACCTTGGCGATACCCATCGCAAGAGGTTTTGCATGGACCCGGCCTTATCGTTGGTCCCGGAGGCCCTTGCGCCGCCGAAAGGCTGTTGTCCCACAACGGCACCGGTTGGCTTGTCGTTGATGTAAAAGTTGCCCGCGCAGTTCTGTAAGGCCTTGGTGGCCTCATCTATGGCATAGCGGTCCGCGGAAAGCACGGCGCCGGTAAGTCCATATTCGGAAGTTCCGTCCACCAGTTTTAGGGTCTCGCCCCAATCCTTGTCCTCGTAGACATAAACGGTAACAATGGGCCCGAACAGTTCGGTGTACATGGTCTCGTACTGCGGGTCGGTGGTCAAGATCACGGTGGGTTCTATAAAGTAGCCCACGGATTTATCGTAATTTCCCCCTGCGATTACCTCTGCATCCTTGTCGGCCTTGGCCTTGTCTATATAGCTGGCCAATTTGTCAAATGCACCTTCGTGTATCACAGCGGTGATAAAGTTGCCCATATCTTCCGGTGAGCCAGGTTTGTTGAAGGAGGCTATATCAGCTTTCACCAATTCCAAAATTTCATTGGCCGTGGATTTGGGAAGATATACCCTGGATGCCGCACTACATTTTTGTCCCTGGAACTCGAAGGCCCCACGGGTAATGGCGGTGGCCACTTGCTTGGGTTTTGCCGTCGGGTGTGCAATAATGAAATCCTTGCCCCCGGTCTCCCCAACGATCCTGGGGTAGGTCTTGTACCTGTGTATGTTGTTCCCGATCTGTTTCCAAAGGGATTTGAACACATCCGTGGAGCCGGTAAAGTGGATTCCGGAGAAGTCTGGGCTTGACAATACGGTATCGGAAACCATTACCGGGTCACCGTAGACCACATTGATCACGCCATCGGGCAATCCTGCCTCTTTGAACACATCGACGATTACCTTGGCGGAGAATATCTGGCTGTCGCTCGGCTTCCATACCACTACGTTCCCCATCATGGCGGCGCTGGCGGGCAGGTTGCCTGCAATGGCGGTAAAGTTGAACGGGGTTATGGCGTACACAAAGCCCTCGAGGGGGCGGTATTCCACACGGTTCCAGATTCCCTCGGAGGATTCCGGTTGCTCGCTGTATATCTGTGACATGTACTCCACGTTGAAACGCAGAAAGTCGACAATTTCGCAGGCGGAATCTATCTCGGCCTGATAAATGTTCTTGGATTGCGCAATCATTGTGGCGGCGTTCATTTTGGCGCGGTAGGGCCCTGCGATCAGTTCTGCGGCCTTTAAGAAAATGGCGGCACGCTGTTCCCAGGTCAGGTCGGCCCAGGCCTTTCTGGATTCAAGGCAATTGGCGATGGCCTTTTCCACATGTGCTTTTTCCGCCAAATGGTAGTGTCCCACAATGTGTTTGTGGTCGTGCGGCGGGGACATGGGTCTTGTGTTGCCTGTTTTTATCTCTTCGTTCCCAATGTAAAGTGGTACTTCCACCTTGCCATTGTAGTACGCCTTATATTGTTCGAGTACTTCTTCTCGTTCTGGAGAACCTGGAGCATAGCTTAATACCGGCTCGTTGACAGCGGTTGGAACTTGAAAAAATCCTTTTCCCATAGTTATATTTTTATGTTTTACAATGCGACCAAAGGTAATGAAACCTGTTGCGATTATAAAATGATGTGGATTAGTTTATAGCGAAGGGAGCTGCAAACTTAAAAGTGGGGATTTCTACCTCAAATTCTTCGGCGGTAGAAAAGTTTACCATGTGGTAGTGTCCGCGCATGGCGCCCACAGGTGAGGCCAAGAGGCATCCTGAACTATAGGTGTGGGATTTTCCGGGTTTTATAACCGGCTTTCTTCCTATAACACCTTCACCATCGACGGTTTCCATTTCTTTGAGGGCATCGAATACATCCCAATGTCTGGCGGTAAGCTGAACGGTGTCCTTGCCAAGATTTTCAATGGTTACGGTGTAGCCAAATGCATAGTGTACTTTGTAGTTTTTAAAGAAAGTGCCTTCAAAAGTAGTGCTGACCGAGACTTTAATTCCTTTGGTAACTTGTGTGAACATATCAGTTATAGGTAAAAACACTTCCTGTAAACGTAACTATGATGGTCAGAAAGGCCAAAATCATAAATATAGTGTTCAGAAAGATGTACTTAATAATAGTTTTAAATCGGCCTTGGTCATAAAAATTTCGCATTGCCTTATATAGGTAGATACCGAATATGATCAAGAAGATCCCTGCACTGTCTATATTGAAAATTGAATCCAATATAAGACTAAGGATGAGCAAGATAAACAAGAGTGATTGATTGTGAAAGCTAAATATGAGATGATCGGTGTACGTATATTTATTTCTGATGTAAACCAAAGATATAAAGAGGGTGAACACGGGCATAAAGAAAAATATAACAAATGGGAGCTTGGAAATGGTGTCGTTTATCCAGGTTCCGGGTCTGCTCATTACCTTCCATATGCTGTTGGAAAAATTAAAGGCCATTTTATTGGTGGTGCTCTCCTTAATATTATACCGTGTTTGGGCCTGCTCAAAGTTATAAAGGGTATCTTTTTTAATGTACAATCCAAAAAACTCTGCTTTTTTCGAGAAAGCCTCTATTCCCGACTTTTCCTCGAGTGTGTTAAAATAGGCTTTTGGATTGGCATGCATAAAAGAATCCTTTCGTTTTTTTATCTGGTTCATGGTGTTCACAAATGTGCCCAAAGTGTCCATGAATTGTTGCTGTTCGGCCGGGTTTTGTCCATGTATTTGTGAGGAGTCCAATATTGAGAGTCCAGAAAGGAATTCGGGGTTTGCTTTTTGTATGGAGTCCAATCGTGTTATGGCTTGATCGGACTGTTTTTTGAATGCCACACTATCAATTTTTAAATCTCCTGAGTTTAGGTCAACGCCAAAAGCCCCATTATATATAGTGCCATCAAAATCTTTTGCGGCTTCATCCAAATTGGCGAACTGGTTGTTGTAGGTCACCATCAAAAAGTAAACAAAGGCCACACTCAATAAAAAACGGAATGGATTGGTAAAGGTAACTCGTTTGCCATTTACATAATCCCTGGTCATTCGGCCTGGCTTTAGTAACAGTGCCGATAATGTTTTGAATAATCTAGAGTCGTAATTGATGAGGTTGGAAAAAAACTCGTCAAAAAAATCTTTGAGCGTGAGTTTTTTGGTGCTATTTGCTTGGGAGCAGTTGGGGCAATATCTATCGCTTACATCCAGGGGGTGTCCACAATTAAGGCATTCTACACCTCTAAACTGAAGCTCGTATCGACCTTTTGTGATCAAACCGCCTTTTTTGCCCATATTGCCCTATAATTTGATCTTAAATATAGTTAATTGCTAATATTTCTGGAGTTTACAGAGCCAATTCCGATGATGCTATCGTACATTTCGCCAAAATCGCGGTAATATACTAGAATTAAGTAGTTGTTCTCGGTAAAATGGAAATTGCCGCTTACCAAATGGGGGTCCAGGGAGCCGTCTTCACGTTGAACGACATACTTATAATTGTAAAAGCCCTGTTTGATCATTAAAGAAGTCTCAAATTTTCCAGTAGCCTCGTTAAAGGTCATTTTGTTCTCCTCTTCCAAGGCGTAATTATTGAATTTTCCGATCACAAACACTTGATCCAGTCCAATCTTATCCGAGTAAGGTAGGCTAAAATGAACTTTTGAATATTCTGCCTCCCTTGAAACGTCGTCACCTTGGAGCGTGCGAACGGCAAAGTCACCGTTAATGTCGGGAAAGTAAGTGTATTCGCGATCATATCGATATTGATTGGTAAATAAATAGTGGTGGTATACCTCCCTCATTTCAATTTTGGAGATAGCGAAAGTAGGGGAGCGAAGGTCTTTGGTGTCAAAATTCAAAAATTCATTGCCTCCGAAAAAACTGGTTTCTTGATCGTATTTGTACACTAATTCGCTACCAATGGTGAATTGGGGTGCAATATGGTACAATGCAGTGGGCCAATGATGGTTTTGTAAAATTGCAACTTTTACTTCTTTTTTGGGGTTCACTACCCGAAAGCCGGCAGTATTAATGTTGAATTGCACTACCTGCTTCGTGTTGATGTAATTGAAATCTCTAGATCTTTTTACTGTGCCGGCAACAGTGACCGCATCCCGAAAGACCACGAATCTTCTAGAAAATTGAAGTTCCCCGTAACTGTTGTAGATTTCCAATAAATAATTTCCAGAAACCCGGAGATTTACATTCTCGTTCGGTATTGTGAGCCTATAATTGGAATAAGGCTGCAGAGTGGTATAGCTGTTTTCGTAATCTATAATGCGTTGGTTGTCCGCTCCGGAAAGATATTGCGATTTTAAAAGTTGCGAAGGGGTCCAGTCGTAATCGCAATGGATTATCTTATAATAGTAGTCCTGTTCGTTGGCCAATAGATCATCAAATTCCAAGGTAATGGGTTCCCCTAGTTTCACCACCGGGAATTGATCGTCCGTAGGTCCTTTAAATACAATGGTTTTTATGTTTTCAGGAGGGTTGACTTCCTTCATTACTTGGGCAAAAGCATAGTGGCCCATCCATATAAACAACAACACAAAGTAGGTAAAACGCATCAAACGTAACAATTTTTGGTAAAGTTAAACAAAAAGTATGCCCAGCGAACTAAGCTCGGTATAATCCCAATTTTATAGTTAATAATTATGAAAACAATCCTTTTAGTACTATTTTTGCGTCCGATTTTGATAACAAAAGGTCTACAACAATATGTCTAAAGACATCCGGATTAGAAAGGGGTTGAATATCAACCTCGTTGGGGCAGCAGAGCAGACTATTTCCAAAGCCGTTACTAGTAACGTTTATGCCCTGAACCTAGATGATTTCCATGGTATCACTCCAAAAATGTTGATAAAACAAGGGGAGGATATAAAGGCGGGGGAGCCCCTCTTTTATAACAAGAACAACGAAGAAATGCACTTTGTTTCCCCAGTGAGCGGTGAACTTGTGGAAATTGTCAGGGGAGCAAGGAGAAGAATCTTAACCTTAAAGATCCTTGCAGACAAAGAACAGGATTATGTAATAAACAAGGTGCCGGATTTGGACACTGCAAATGGGGAGACAATCAAGTCTTATCTATTGCAATGTGGTGGTTGGCCTTTTATAAAGCAAAGGCCCTACGATGTGATCGCCGACCCGAGCGTTACGCCGAAGGCTATTTTTATTTCGGCTTACGGTACAGCGCCATTGGCGGCCAATCCAGACTTTATCCTCAAGGATAAGGAGCAAGAAATTCAGGCGGCCATATTGGGGCTTGGCAAACTTACTCCCGGAAAAATCCATGTAACCGTTGGGAAATCCAACAGATCACCATTTAATGATATCGAAGGGGTTGAGCTTCATAAGATTTCCGGGCCACATCCTGCCGGATTGGTTGGAACGCAGATCAACAAAATAGATCCGATCAATAAAGGTGAGACCGTTTGGACCATTTCTCCGCAAGATTTGGTAATGTTGGGCGAGTTGTTGTTAACGGGCAAGTTCAATGCGGAAAGAATTGTAGCGCTGGCCGGCTCTGTGATCAAAGAGCCTAAGTATTACAAAACCAAGATCGGTGCGGAAATATCTACCTTTTTGTATGCCAGTGGTGTAAAACAGGATAGATTTCGATTGATCAACGGGGATGTGCTTACAGGTACAAAAACCAGTACGGAAGGTTATCTTGGATTTTATAACAATACCGTAACGGCAATTCCGGAAGGGGACGATTATGAGTTCTTTGGATGGAACAAGCCTATTTTCAATAAAATATCGTCTACTAGGGCTTTGACTTTTTCTTGGTTGCAGCCCAAAAAGAAATACGATTTGGATACCAATACCAACGGGGAGCACAGAGCTTTTGTTGTAACAGGAAAATATGAAGAGGTCTTTCCATTGGATATTTACCCTCTTCAACTCTTAAAGGCCTGTATGATTAAAGATTTGGACGAGATGGAGCAGTTGGGTCTATACGAAGTCGCTCCAGAGGATTTTTCTTTGACAGAATTCATATGCATATCAAAACAACCGCACCAGCAAATAATCAGGGAAGGATTGGATTTATTGCAAAAAGAACTTGGATAATATGGGAATGAAAGAAAAACTACATCAGTTAAAACTTAAGTACCAGGGCAAAAAAATGGCTCCTGCCTTTAATGCTCTGCATACATTTCTTTATATGCCGAACGAAACTACCCATTCGGGAGGGCACGTTCGAGCTGCGGACGATCTAAAGCGTACCATGAACACGGTAATTTTATCGTTGGTGCCATGCTTGCTATTTGGTATGTTCAATGCAGGATATCAGCACTATTCAGCGATCAATGGATTTCCGGAAAGTTTCTCCCTTATGGAACATTTCTTGACCTGGGACAACTTTTTGGTCGGAATCACCACCGTATTGCCGTTGGTGATTGTATCCTACGGTGTGGGTCTGGCCATCGAATTTTTGTTCGCTGTAATAAAAGGACACGAAGTAGAGGAAGGTTATTTGGTAACCGGTATGCTTGTACCGTTGATCATTCCTGTGGATACCCCACTTTGGATGCTTACGATTGCAGTTGCCTTTGGGGTTGTGATCGGTAAGGAAGTGTTCGGAGGCACCGGGATGAACATCCTTAACCCGGCATTAACGATTCGTGCATTTCTGTTCTTCGCCTATCCAACATGGATGAGTGGGGATAAGGTATGGGTGCACGAGGCAGTTGAAAGAGCCGGAACTGCAGATGCCATTTCTGGAGAAACCGTCCTTGGTTCATTGGCACAAGGTGCCGATTACAGTTACTCGTTGTCCGATATGTTCTACGGCTTTATTCCTGGTTCGGTCGGTGAAACGTCCACCTTGTTGATTTTGTTGGGAGGTCTCTTTTTGATATTCACCAAGATCGCCTCTTGGAGAATTATGGTGAGTGCCGTTATCGGTTCATTGGCAATGGGCTTGATTTTTAACGGAGTTGTTGATGCTGGTTGGCTTCCGGAATACAGTAAGTTCTATACGTTGATGAGTTTCCCATACTGGCAGCACTTATTGGTGGGTGGATTGGCTTTCGGTATCGTATTTATGGCTACCGATCCGGTGACAGGTTCCCAGACCAACAAGGGCAAATGGTATTATGGCTTCTTTATAGGATTCCTGTCGGTAATGATAAGGGTTTTCAATCCTGGCTACCCAGAGGGCGTATTCTTGGCCATCTTACTGATGAACGTATTTGCTCCGACCATTGACCATTATGTGGTTAAGGGCAATGTTAAAAAGAGATTAAAGCGATTGAAGTCGGCTACCATATACCCTAAAGCTTCGGATGAGGTAGATTCATTAAAAACGGAAACAGCTTAAGTGAAATTGCAATGAATACGGAAAAGAATAGCTATACAGTAATTTTTGCAGCGATCATGGTGGTTGTTGTAGGTTCTATACTGGCCTTTTTGGCAACCGGCCTCAAGCCTAGGATTGATGAGAACGAGCGCTTTGAAAAGCAACAGAATATCCTTTATGCCATGGGTGTCAATCAAAATGAAGGCGATGGCGATGTTGCCTTTGTTCCCACAACCGATGTGGAGGGAGCATTTTCAAAGTACATCACCCAGCAATTGGTTTGGGATGGCACAGAGGCGGTTCAAAAAGAAAATGCATATCTGATCGATGTTCAAAAGGCATTGGCGGACGCCAAATCCGGTAAAGATGCTGAACTTCCTTTGTTGATCGGTGAGAAAGACGGAGAGAAATACTATATCATACCCATGTACGGTAAAGGACTTTGGGATGCAATATGGGGATACATTTCTTTGGATGAAAATATGGAAGTTAAAGGTGTCTTTTTTGATCACAAAGGAGAAACACCAGGTCTTGGATCCAACATTAACCAGCGCTTTTTTATGGATGATTTTAAAGGAGAATCTGTCCTGAACGACGGAGCTTACGAAGGTATTGCCGTGGCAAAAGGAAACAATGATCCATTGAACAACGATAAAGAAGACAATGCCGTGGATGCCTTGGCAGGAGCTACCATTACCGGTAATGGCATAGCGGCAATGATAAAAGAAAGCCTTAAGCTTTACAAACCTTATTTAGAAACCATAAGAACCAATTAATATGGCGCTATTATCAAAAAAAGATGCAAATCTTATAAAAGATCCGTTAACGGATAACAATCCTATTACCATTCAGGTTTTGGGTATTTGTTCTGCGTTGGCGATTACGGCAGAACTTAAAGCTTCCGTTGTAATGGCCATATCCGTATTGTTTGTAATGGGAGTGGGTAATGTGGTCATTTCGTTGATACGAAATATTATTCCTTCGAAAATTAGGATCATTGTGCAATTGGTGGTCGTTGCGACCTTGGTAATTGTGGTGGATCAGGTGTTGAAAGCTTTCGCTTACGATTTGAGCAAAACCCTATCGGTATTTATTGGACTTATTATTACCAACTGTATCATTATGGGACGTTTTGAGGCATTTGCTCTTGGAAACGGCCCTCGTAGAGCTTTCCTTGATGGTATAGGAAACGCGTTGGGGTACGGTGTAATTTTGGTAATCGTAGGGTTCTTTAGGGAGCTTTTGGGTTCTGGGACACTTTTTGGAATCAAGGTGCTGGGAGATCCCATTGCGAAAACTGGACTGTACGCCATCGGTTACGAGAACAATGGATTTATGATCATTCCACCGGCAGCACTGATTGTTGTGGGAATTATAATATGGGTGCAACGTTCTAGAAACAGGGCATTAATTGAAGAAGCATAAACTTAGGGAGCATGTTAGAGCATTTAGAACTATTTTTTAAGTCGATTTTTATAGACAACATGGTGTTTGCGGTCTTTTTGGGAATGTGTTCCTATTTGGCCGTATCCAAAAAAGTTTCTACTGCGGTAGGATTGGGAGCTGCTGTAATATTCGTATTGGGTGTTACGGTACCCTTGAACTGGTTGTTGGATAAATACCTGCTTCAAGACGGGGCTTTGGTATGGTTGGGACCAGAGTATGCAGATTATGACCTTAGTTTCCTATCATTTATTCTATTTATTGCCACCATTGCAACAATGGTACAGTTGGTAGAGATCGTGGTGGAAAAATTTTCTCCCTCTTTATACAACTCACTAGGTATTTTCTTGCCGTTGATCGCAGTGAACTGTGCTATATTGGGTGGATCACTTTTTATGCAGACAAGAGATATTCCAAATATAGGATTGGCTCTTAATTACGGAATCAGTTCTGGTATAGGGTGGTTTTTGGCTATTTTGGCCATTGCCGCCATTAGGGAAAAAATCCGATATTCCAATGTGCCGGCACCATTGCGTGGTTTGGGAATCACATTCATCATTACAGGATTAATGGGGATAGGGTTCCAGAGTTTTGGAGGAATGCTTACCGGTGACAATGAGCCGCCAGAGGAAACCCAGAGCACAACCGTGGAAACCACCAAGGAGGAAAAAGAAATTAAAGAAGAGATTGAGGATAACGAAAAAGCAATCTCATATAACGAAGCCATAAACAAATAAAGATGATATTAGCCGCCAGTACCGGAGGTACAATACTTATTACCGTAGTAGCATTTCTTGTTTTGTTGTTATTGTTAGTGGCACTTTTGTTGTTCACTAAGGAAAAACTGTCACCATCAGGGCCAGTTACCATTAAGATCAATGGTGAAAAGGAACTGGAAGTAGGGTCTGGAGGATCTTTGCTGACTACCTTGGGTAACCAAAAAATATTCTTGCCATCAGCTTGTGGTGGTGGTGGAACTTGTATCCAATGCGAATGCCATGTGCTTTCTGGTGGAGGCGAGGCATTACCAACAGAAACCCCCCACTTTTCCAAAAAGGAGTTACAGGAAGGTGCGCGTTTGGCCTGTCAGGTCAAGGTGAAGCAGGACATGGAAATCACCATTCCAGAAGAAGTGTTCGGTATCAAAAAATGGGATGCCAAAGTGGTTCGTAATTATAACGTGGCCTCATTTATCAAGGAATTTGTGGTTGAGATTCCAGAAGAAATGAACTATAAGGCGGGAGGGTATATCCAAATTGAAATACCGCCTTGCGAAGTAAAATATTCAGATATTGATATTACTGCCCACCCAGAAGAGCATGAAACTCCGGATAAGTTCCAAGCTGAGTGGGATAAGTTCAACCTATGGCCGTTGGTCATGAAGAACCCAGAAACGGTTGAAAGGGCCTACTCGATGGCCTCCTACCCAGCCGAAGGAAGGGAAATTATGTTAAATGTTCGTATTGCCACTCCGCCATGGGATCGTGGGAAAAATGGATGGATGGATGTAAACCCCGGTATTGCCTCTTCTTATATTTTTAGTTTGAAAGAGGGAGACCCAGTTACCATTTCCGGGCCATTCGGTGAATTCTTTATCAACGAATCCGATGCTGAAATGCTATATGTTGGTGGTGGTGCCGGTATGGCACCGATGCGTTCTCACTTGTACCACTTGTTCAAAACCTTAAAAACGAACAGAAAAGTGACCTATTGGTACGGAGGACGTTCCAAGAGAGAGCTATTCTATATCGACCATTTTAAACAATTGGAAAAGGAGTTCCCTAATTTCAAGTTTTATATGGCACTTTCCGAACCTTTGGAAGAAGATAACTGGAAAGTAAAAAAAGATATTAATGATGAAGAGGGAGATGGTTTTGTAGGTTTCATTCACAACTGTGTAATCGATAACTATTTAAACCATCACGAAACTCCCGAAGATATTGAACTGTATTTCTGTGGGCCTCCTTTAATGAACAAGGCCGTTCAAAAAATGGGAGAAGATTTTGGTATCCCAGATGAGAATATCAGATTTGATGACTTTGGAGGATAGTACCAATGTTTATTAATCACCTCGAGCATTGTCGAGAGGTATAAATAAAACCAAACCGATGCTCCAAGCATCGGTTTTTTTGTTATGGGAAGAGAATTAACGGAACAGGAGTTGCATAATCTGGCCATGAATATAGTGGGTCGGGAGCTGGAAGCGGATGGTTTTGAATTTATGGCCATTAATAGCAAGCTTAAAAAGAATCCACAGTATGTGTGCCTAAAGGAAAAGGTTTTGCATTTTATTGTGGTAAGAAATGTGGAGTTTCCCTTAAACCCACGAGAATATGACCCCGAGTTGATGCAAACTGTAAAAGATCATGCCGAAAAATTTGAGGCCAAGACCTATTTTGCCGGTGTTGGGCTATGGAATGCATCGGACAGGACAGAGCCACTTTATTTGGATCAAGAATACGTAGTGGATTACCAAGGATTAATTGAAATATAGCATGAAGAATACAGTCTATCTTTTTGGGTTAATGGTCTTCCTTTTTAGTTGTAGGACCAACGAAACCGTAAAAAACCAAACACGGGGCAACGCACTGGGAACAACCTACTCCATAATTTTTATTGCGGATAAAGAGTTGGATTATCAACAAGAAATCGATTCTGTGTTCCGGGTTTTGAACCAATCCATGTCCACATATATTCCTGATTCTGATATTTCAAAGATCAACCAAGGGGATTCCACTATACAGGTGGATAAAATGTTTAAAGAAGTATTCGAGATATCCAGTAAGGTTCACAATGCTTCAAACGGTTATTTTGATCCTACTGTAGGTGTTTTGGCCAATGCATGGGGTTTTGGACCAGGAGACCAATTGGAACTCGATAGTTTGCGCGTGGATAGTTTATTGGGTTATGTAGGATGGGGCAAGGTGCAGTTGAACGGGGATAATACCATAACCAAATCACACCCATCCATCCGGTTCGATTTTAATGCAGTGGCGAAAGGATACGCCATAGATCGGCTGGGAGCTATGCTCGATGAAAAAGGTATCAAAAATTATTTGGTCGAAGTAGGAGGGGAAGTCCTTGCCAGAGGAAAAAATCTTGACTCGGGGAAGCAATGGTCGGTTGGCATCGATGATCCCCAAGTGGAAAATGGCCGTCAGTTAAAACAAATAGTTGCTTTAAAAGACGTTGCGATGGCATCTTCGGGGAATTATAGAAAGTTTAGGGTGGATCCCGAAACAGGTGAGAAATATGTGCATACCATAAACCCGAAAACAGGTTATACCAAAAACTCGAATGTTTTGGCCACAAGTGTCGTGGCAAAGACCTGTGCGGTTGCCGACGCTTTTGCCACATCTTTTATGGCAATGGATTTGGAGGATTCCAAGGCTGTACTTGAGAATCATGATGAACTTGAGGCCTATATCATCTATTTGGATAGTAATGGTGAGACCCAAGAGTTTTTTACACCAGGTTTTGAAGCTTTGGTCAAGAAATGATCACTTTTTTACGAGCGGGATGATTTCCCCATTGGCCAAACGATATTTTTTTACATCTTCCTTTGGAAGTGTGTTGGTGTAATCCACTTCTTCAACCCTGAAGCCCACACTGCGAAGCTTGTCAAAGTAGTCCCTTCCGTAAATGCGGACATGATCGTATTGGCCAAAAACGCGGGCGCGTTCTTTTTTGTCGGTAATGGTATCGTCCTCAAATGTTTTTGCGCGATTTATATCTTGTGGAATCTGGAATATGCCCCATCCGCCAGGTTTCATTACCCTAAATAGTTCTTGCATGGCTTTAGTGTCGTTGGGTATGTGTTCCAGGACATGGTTGCAAAGGATTACATCAAAAGTGTCATCTTTAAAAGGGAGGTCGCATATATCCGCTTTCACATCTGCTAAAGGGGAATTAAGGTCAGTGGTCGTGTATTCCAAATTTTCCAACTTTTTAAAGCGCTTGTAAAAGGCCTGTTCCGGTGCAAAATGCAAGAGTTTTAACGGTTGGTTGAAGAATTTGGTCTCGTTTTTTAAATATAGCCACAACAAACGGTGCCGTTCCAGGGAGAGGGTGGAGGGGGAAAGTACATTTTCGCGAGGATTCTCGTATCCGTAAGGCAAAAACTTCCTGAAACTTTTTCCATCGATAGGGTCGGTATATGTTTTTCCCTTTAGGGAAAACGCGATCAACGGTCGCACCCAATAGCTCAATCGGATGAGTAAAGGACGAGGAATTAGATTAAGGAAATATTTAAATATGCTTGACACTGATTAAATGATTATTACCGATGGTAAAGTTTGAATGTAAAATGTCAGTTCGAGTTTTTTCCCTCAGAAAAAAGTATCGAGAACTGGAGCTTTTGTTCTGATACTTTAATTCTCGATACAATTTTTCTCCGTTACACATCCAAAAATCACTCGAATGGACAATTTATTATCAGAAACTCACTTAAAGCACCAACTTCTTGCTACGGAATTCATCCTCTTCATCGCTGGCAATTCCTAGAGCCTCGTAAATATATTGGTAAGTGGACAATAGT
This sequence comes from Flagellimonas alginilytica, assembly GCF_042134605.1. Lineage (GTDB taxonomy): Bacteria > Bacteroidota > Bacteroidia > Flavobacteriales > Flavobacteriaceae > Flagellimonas > Flagellimonas alginolytica. The sequence goes on from NZ_CP169638.1 coordinate 2,463,522, forward strand.
TCCGGTTTGCCGTCAACTAATGCCACATCGTGTTCAAAGTGTGCGCTCGGTTTGCCATCGGCGGTCAATATGGTCCAGCCATCCTTGAGTTGTTTTATACGTTTGGTACCCATATTGATCATGGGCTCAATGGCAACCACCATTCCATTTACAAACTTTTTGCCACGTCCTCTTTTGCCATAATTGGGCATTTGGGGATCTTCATGTAGTTCCCTTCCCAAACCATGGCCGACCAATTCGCGCACTACGCCATAGCCGTGGTCCTCGGTATATTTTTGAATGGCATATCCTACATCGCCCACTCGGTTGCCTAACTTAAATTCGCGAATTCCAATGTAGAGAGATTCTTTGGTCACCTTGAGCAACTTTTTGGTTTCTTCGGCCACTTCACCTACTTCAAAAGTATAGGCATGATCTCCATAAAAGCCATTTTTTACAGCGCCGCAATCTACAGAGATAATATCCCCGTCCTTCAGCGGTTCGTTGTTGGGAATACCGTGGACTACTTGTGCATTGGGGCTCCAATTAAGGGTGTTCGGGAAGTCGTACATTCCTAAAAATCCCGGAATCGCACCTTGTTCACGAATATACTCCTCGGCCATTTTATCCAGTTTTAACGGATTGGCCCCGGGTTTAATTTCTTTGGCCAACATGCCCAATGTTCTGGAAACCACTAAAGCACTTTCGCGCATTAATTCAATTTCCTCTGCTGTCTTTACTTTGATCATAGCTGCAAAGATAAATTGATTCTATGGATTTAAAGCTATTTGTATTAAACCAAAGGTTTTTGGGTCATGAGTTCGGGCTGTGGTACCTCCAACATTTTTAGAATCGTCGGAGCTATATCACCCAGAACACCATTTTTAACCACTTTTATCTCGTTGTCCACAAGAATAAGGGGCACCGGGTTTGTTGTGTGTGCCGTGTTTGGGCTCCCATCCGGGTTTACCATGGTGTCACAGTTTCCGTGGTCTGCTATCACAATTGTGGAGTAACCGTTTTCCAAACCTGCATTGATAACGTCTTTTGCACATTCGTCCACAGTTTCGCAGGCTTTAATGGCAGCTTCCATTACACCAGTATGACCAACCATATCGGGATTTGCAAAATTGAGGCAAACAAAATCGGCTTCGCCTTTTTGTAGTTCCGGAACAATAGCGTCCCGAATTTCGTATGCACTCATTTCTGGCTGGAGGTCGTAGGTGGCAACTTTGGGCGATGGACAAAGAATGCGCTTTTCTCCATCAAAAGGTTCCTCGCGTCCACCATTAAAGAAAAAAGTAACGTGGGGATATTTTTCGGTCTCAGCTATCCGAATTTGTATTTTACCATTTTTGGCCAAGGTTTCACCAAGGGTGTCCTTTATGTTTTCCTTGTTGAAAATAATCTTGATTCCTTTAAAGGATTCATCATAATTTGTCATGGTCACATAGTACAAGTCCAGCTTATGCATGTTTTGCTCGTGGAAATCTTGCTGGCTCAGGACTTGGGTCAACTCACGGCCGCGGTCCGTCCTAAAATTGAAGAAAATGATCACGTCACCATCTTTGATTTTTGCAATGGGCTCATTGTTGGAATCGGTAAGGACCAAGGGCTTTATAAATTCGTCCGTAATACCATTGTCATAACTTTTTTGCATGGCCTCGCCAATATCCTGAACTTTTTCCCCATTGGCATTTACAACAACATCATAAGCTTGTTTTACCCGTTCCCAGCGCTTATCGCGGTCCATGGCATAATAACGACCGATAACGGTGGCCAATCGGGTATTTTTGTCCGAGCAATATTGGTTAAGGTCGACCAAAAATCCTTTTCCGCTTTTAGGGTCCACATCCCTGCCATCTGTAAAGGCATGTATAAACGATTGCTTTACGCCGTTTTCGTCCGCGGCCTTAATCAATGCTTTTACATGGTCGATGTGGCTGTGTACGCCACCATCGCTGACCAATCCTAAAAAATGGACAGGTTTATGGTTTGCTTTTGCATATTCAAATGCTTCTTTGAGCACTTTCTCGTTTTTTAAGGTATCTTCTTTTACGGCCTTATTGATCTTGGCCAGATCTTGATACACAATCCTGCCCGCGCCAAGATTCATATGTCCTACCTCGCTGTTTCCCATTTGCCCTTCGGGAAGTCCTACGTTCATTCCATCGGTGTGGAGGTCGGCATTGGGATATTTGGTGTACAGAGAATCTATAAATGGTGTATTGGCCTTTGCAATGGCCGAAACTTCTGGATTCGGGGATTTTCCCCATCCATCCAAAATCATAAGAATTACCTTTTTGCTCATAATTAAAAATTGTTCTGCAAAAATAAAATGATCTGCTTGGACCCCCTAGCTTTTCGTTAAATTTCTGATTGCTAATTTGTTAATAGTTTTATGATTTTTTTGAGGCATTGTTAAAGTTTAGTTATATAACTGTTAATCCTGTAACATCTTGCCTTTAAGGCAGTCTACTTTTATAACTAGTAAATTCATTAATCAAAAACAATTCATCATGAAAAAAACAATCTTTACAGTGGCTGCATTTTGCATGTTGGCCCTAAGCGGTATTTCTGCCAACGAGCTGAAAACCATCAAAACAGATGTGGAAATCGAAATGGAATCGCCGGATGATCTTAGTGCTTTTTGCAAAGCGGTTATGCAAGGCGATGTGGAAACTGTAAAAAAGTTTATTGAACTTGGAGAGGATGTCAACCAAAAATCATTGGGCAAGGCACCTATCCATTATGCCGCACGCTACAATAAGGCCGATGTACTGCAAGTTCTTATTGATAACGGTGCGGATGTTAAAAAACGCTGCGACGGGGGAATGACAGCAATCAAATATGCCAAACTATCCAATGCTACAGAAGCCCAAGCCGTACTGGAAGCTGCTATGAAGAAAAAATAGAATGGAGTTTATTCGTCTAACGAAAAAAGCCCATCCAATTTGGATGGGCTTTTTGCTCATTTACATATTTAGTGTCCTTGCAAAAGAGTGTTTCTCGCGGCTTAGAATTCAAAGCCAGTAAAAGCTCTGTACAAAAATGCATATACGGCCAATACGAACATGGCTGCGCAAAATATAGAATATCCTTTTAAAAAGAATACCACAAAGCTTGGTCTGCAATCGTCGAATGCCTCTAAATAGAGATCTTTAAAATGTAATAGTGTTCCCATGTGTTCTCTCTTTTTACAGCATGGTAGATCAAGAGAACATTATAGTAGGATTCGGGGTTTGTTCAAAGGTACAGAATTATTGTCAACCGCCTTGTTTTATCGATAAAACGCCAATTCTATCGACCTGAATATTTTTGGATGGCCTCTTGTATTTTTTCTATTCTGTTTTCGGGGTCCGGATGGGTGCTTTGGAATTCTGGGACCCTATTGGGCCCTGCCGCCGCTTTTAGGATTTTCATTACTTCGATCATTTGATAGGGGTCGTACCCAGCTTCGATCATGAACAACACGCCAAGTTCATCGCTTTCCAATTCATCGTTCCTTCCATTGGTTAGCAGGGTGTTTTGCCCGATACCGGCAACCAGATTGCCCATATCGCCACCGACCGATGCTCCCGTGGCCAAGGTTTGCCAAAATGTGCTTTCGGCAATGCGCTCTGCGGAATGCCGTCCGAGTACATGTCCAATTTCGTGACCTAGTACACCGGCCAATTGCGCTTCGTTAAGTTGTGAAAAGAGAGCATAGGTAATAAATATTTGTCCGCCAGGAAGGGCAAAGGCGTTTACGGTGCGATCATCTGCCAATAAATGAAAATCGTACTCATAAGGGGTTTGGTTGGCAATACTGCTCTTGACCAACTTTTGTCCCACGGCATCTACCAGATTCTGCAGACGTTCGTCGGGATACAGGCCTCCGTGCTGTTGTGCCATTTCTGGTGCACTTTGCAGGCCAATGGCAATTTCTTGCTCCGCCGTCATGTCTATGTTCTGGGTTCTACCGGTGTATGGGTTTTCCTCTTGGTTGCTGCACCTTCGAACAAAGGCAAAGGCAACAATGGCCAGACCAATTAGGATGCGAATGCGCCAACTTCCTCTTCTCATGGTTTAGTGTTCTTGATGTTTCAAGATACGAAAAAAGCGTTATAGGAGTACAGGGTTGATGTCCAATATATTATCCTGGACGTAGGTTTTTATAAAGCCCGTGGTGAAATGTTCGCTACCAATAAACTCTTCCTTTTGCAAAAGTTTTAAAATGTTCAGTTTTCTATAAGCCGTGAGCATGGAAATCGATATCGGGGCGTAGCTATAATGCCATGGCTCGTACTTAAAGCCACGCCTGCGCGGATTGTTGGTGTAGGTTAGATAAAAACCATATTTTTCCGAATGTTCGTCCATCCATAATTTTAGGCCTTCATATGGGCCGTCCGCTCCAAACTTTTCGGGGACCAAGACATCTCCGTTGACTTTGGGATAACCATCAATAATATCGATATCGGTGCCCCAATGGTGTCTGCTGGTTCCGGGAATGGTGGAATATTCTATAATCTTGTCAATGGCATCCAATGGAGCCATGCCCTGCTCTTCGGTAAATCGAAGATATTTACGTTCCCAGATACTGCGCTGTCGGTAATAGTCCCTGTAGCTGGAAACAATTTTAATGTCGAAGCCATCCGAATAGGCTGCTTTTTTCATTTCCAAAAAAGACTCGAACGCCTCTTCGCGCAAGTTGATGCCCTCTCCAAAAAGCTCAATATTCGCCTTGCCCATAAGTTCCTCGGTGGAATAATCCAAGTGGTTAAAAGTTGGAAAAATGGGAGGAATGGCACAGGCCAAGCCCGATGCTGAAGCGGTTTTAATAAAAGTCCTTCTTTTCATGAAATGAATTTTGCCCCCAAGTTAAGAAGTATTTTTAATTCCTTATTTTGAAAATTGAGCAAAAGCCGGCTAGGTTCTTAACGGTCCAAAAAAAGGAAACCTGTGTATTCCAGCTCTACATCTTCCAGGGTTACCAAATAAAAATATACCCCTTCCGGCAATCCTATTCCTTGGTTGGAAATCATGGTGCCGGTATTGGCAATGCCATGGAACTCGTTGGTATAGTTGATTTGTTCGAATACTTTTTGTCCGTAGCGGTTAAAGATGCGAACGCTGTTGTTGGGAGATTCTTCCAGATTATCGATAATCCAGGAATCATTGATGCCATCGCCATTGGGGCTTAAAAAATAATTGCCCAAAGTGGGATTGTTCACGGCAAAGGTATCGGTGGGCAAGGGTATGGTGCCAAAAGTGATGGCGGCATACTCGCTGGGAACAAAGGTTTCCGATGTAATAAACCCTCGATTAATGTCGCCACTTGTGGCGGAATTCCCGATAATGACCCATTTTTGTTCAGCTTTGCTCCAACCTACAATAATTATGGACTCAACGGTGGCGTTGGGTATGGTGATCAAAGAACTCCTAACATTCCATGCGATCGAAACCTGCGCGGGAATATCGCTTTGAACAATCCAAAATTCACGGTCGCTTACTTTGCCGATTTCTTGTACTTTTTCGTCTGTATCAAAGGTTTCCACAATTGATGTGGGAGCAGAAGGGTCTTCGAAAAAATAGGCGCAAATGGCCAAAGGGGTCGTGGTTTCGGAGAGCAAGGTCAATGGGCGGAGTTGTTCCTGGTCCCCCACTGGAAAAGAAAATGCTTCTCTGTTGTTTACCGCAGCAAAGCCGGTAACTTTCGAAGTGTCGAAAGCATCGTTGTAAAAACCTTGCTCCATAAAATTGAGATAGACCAATTGATTGCTCACGGGCGTGAGGAAATTACCATCTATAAAATTGACATTGTTTTTAACATGTACCGAGTTGTACATAAACAGATCGCTGGTCACCATAATTTCGGTATCCCATAAAATGGGTTCTACATCACCGCTTATTTGGATCACACTGTTCCCATAAAAACCAACGAGGCCCCTGTCTTGGTCAAAATCGCCATCGTTGATAAAATTGGTGTGTATGCCCAAATTCCCAAAAACCTTAATATTACCGTCATTATAGAACCCGCTCTGGGCTACAAGAGAACAGGCCGATAACAAAAATGCTATGTGGAGGAGGGTTTTCATTAGTTGATTTGTTGCCAATTGGTTCCATCACTTTGAAGTTGAGTGATACCTGGCTGAAGATCCGGTGTTACCATTGTGCTCGTTGAAGGAATATAATTGTCAAGTGACATGGAAACTATAACACCTGTAAGATTCTTAATGATATAAATTCTTCCTTGAACAGTGTTGGGATCGGGAAGATCAACATCGTTTACTGTTCCAGTAATAATTAGGGTATAGTCATCTTGATTTAAAGTAACCACTCCTGAATTTTCTATTCTGATAGGTGTTGTCAGTGATCCACCTATGGTTGCGGTTGAAGTTGTGGATAGTGTCCCTGTGATCGTTGTGTTGCCTGCGTCCAAGGTCCCGGTTGTCGCCACGTTTTGGCCTCCGAAATCGGGGCTGATTTTTGTTCCTAGTATCGCTGCGGCCGCGTTCACGTCGGCATCGACGATTTCCCCATCGGCTATTTTGGTGGTCGTCACCGCGTCATCGGCAAGGTCAAGTGGTGTTGCGGCTAGTCCGTCCCCATCAAAGGCTGCTGTTGTCTGAACTGCTGTAGGGCTTGTGTTCTGCCATGTTGCGTTCCCTGCACCATCGGTTGTGAGCACCTGTCCGTTGGTTCCATCAACGTCCGTAATGGTGTTTGCGCCCACTGTTGCGGTTGAAGTTGTGGATAGTGTCCCTGTGATCGTTGTGTTGCCTGCGTCCAAGGTCCCGGTTGTCGCCACGTTTTGGCCTCCGAAATCGGGGCTGATTTTTGTTCCTAGTATCGCTGCGGCCGCGTTCACGTCGGCATCGACGATTTCCCCATCGGCTATTTTGGTGGTCGTCACCGCGTCATCGGCAAGGTCAAGTGGTGTTGCGGCTAGTCCGTCCCCATCAAAGGCTGCTGTTGTCTGAACTGCTGTAGGGCTTGTGTTCTGCCATGTTGCGTTCCCTGCACCATCGGTTGTGAGCACCTGTCCGTTGGTTCCATCAACGTCCGTAATGGTGTTTGCGCCCACTGTTGCGGTTGAAGTTGTGGATAGTGTCCCTGTGATCGTTGTGTTGCCTGCGTCCAAGGTCCCGGTTGTCGCCACGTTTTGGCCTCCGAAATCGGGGCTGATTTTTGTTCCTAGTATCGCTGCGGCCGCGTTCACGTCGGCATCGACGATTTCCCCATCGGCTATTTTGGTGGTCGTCACCGCGTCATCGGCAAGGTCAAGTGGTGTTGCGGCTAGTCCGTCCCCATCAAAGGCTGCTGTTGTCTGAACTGCTGTAGGGCTTGTGTTCTGCCATGTTGCGTTCCCTGCACCATCGGTTGTGAGCACCTGTCCGTTGGTTCCATCAACGTCCGTAATGGTGTTTGCGCCCACTGTTGCGGTTGAAGTTGTGGATAGTGTCCCTGTGATCGTTGTGTTGCCTGCGTCCAAGGTCCCGGTTGTCGCCACGTTTTGGCCTCCGAAATCGGGGCTGATTTTTGTTCCTAGTATCGCTGCGGCCGCGTTCACGTCGGCATCGACGATTTCCCCATCGGCTATTTTGGTGGTCGTCACCGCGTCATCGGCAAGGTCAAGTGGTGTTGCGGCTAGTCCGTCCCCATCAAAGGCTGCTGTTGTCTGAACTGCTGTAGGGCTTGTGTTCTGCCATGTTGCGTTCCCTGCACCATCGGTTGTGAGCACCTGTCCGTTGGTTCCATCAACGTCCGTAATGGTGTTTGCGCCCACTGTTGCGGTTGAAGTTGTGGATAGTGTCCCTGTGATCGTTGTGTTGCCTGCGTCCAAGGTCCCGGTTGTCGCCACGTTTTGGCCTCCGAAATCGGGGCTGATTTTTGTTCCTAGTATCGCTGCGGCCGCGTTCACGTCGGCATCGACGATTTCCCCATCGGCTATTTTGGTGGTCGTCACCGCGTCATCGGCAAGGTCAAGTGGTGTTGCGGCTAGTCCGTCCCCATCAAAGGCTGCTGTTGTCTGAACTGCTGTAGGGCTTGTGTTCTGCCATGTTGCGTTCCCTGCACCATCGGTTGTGAGCACCTGTCCGTTGGTTCCATCAACGTCCGTAATGGTGTTTGCGCCCACTGTTGCGGTTGAAGTTGTGGATAGTGTCCCTGTGATCGTTGTGTTGCCTGCGTCCAAGGTCCCGGTTGTCGCCACGTTTTGGCCTCCGAAATCGGGGCTGATTTTTGTTCCTAGTATCGCTGCGGCCGCGTTCACGTCGGCATCGACGATTTCCCCATCGGCTATTTTGGTGGTCGTCACCGCATCATCCGCCAATTCAGCAGTGTCGATGCCCAATGGGGCAACATCTAGAGTTAGTGGATTGGCCTGACTTCCAGCACCACTTAATAGAAGGGTGGCATCGGTTGGTCCTACCACTTCATTCCCCACAATACTATCTTTTTCAGTAATCCCCAATGCTGATTCGTTTATCAAGGTCCAGTTGATGCCGTTCCACTGAAACAAATCTCCGGGTTGGCCTGTTGTGGCATCCGCCAATTTTTCGAGGGTTACCGAACCGTCTGCCAATTTAGCACTGGTCACGGAATCGTCCTGCAATTTGGAAGCTCCATTTATGGAGGTGTTCACAATATTGGCCCCGGTAATCTGTGCCACTTCAAAATTGTAGTTAACGCTGTCGTCCGGATTTACCGTTGTTGTAATGATCACCGTACTGTCCCTTGCCTGCGGATTTAATTGGCTCAAATAGTCTGCACGTGTACTCACTGTAAAGGAATTGTCCAACTCCTCGCAAATATTGACCCATTGTGTACCATCGTAATAATGCAGGCAATCCTGGTCTGTATTGTACGCCAACGCCCCCGGTAATGGGTTGATCACGTTCATTTGCGCATCGGTTACACGGGTAATCACCAAAACCCTGGTGTTGCTCTCCAGTTCCAAAACAGAAGCGGGATCTAAACTTTCCGGGTTATTGCCGATTTTTACCTGACCACTTAGGGTGTTGATCATAAGTAGGGCTATGATTGTGTAGACAATTGAAGTTTTCACAGTGTTTGTTATTTGAGGATTTTCCAAACGTAAAAAACAAAGCTAACTTTATGTGGCAATTATTTTAATAATTACCGTCGAAACACGTAATTCGGGGGTGAATGGAATTCCCTTTGGTATATTTGTAGGAATAGAATTAACAAAAGTTTAGAACCGCTTAATTTTTTATATCCTTGTCAAGGGTTTTCTTTAACACATTAAACGCCCAGAAATGAAAAATACATTCTTGATTTTGTTCGTTTTGCTCGTGAGTGGCTGGTCCTTTGCGCAGGATTCCCGTCAAATGTTAAGGGGCAAGGTCTTGTACCGAAGTTCCAATGTTCCCAACGAGAACGTTATCAATTCAACCAGCGGCCAGGCAACCATAACCGATGAGAACGGGGAGTTTGTTATTGCAGTAAAAGATGGGGATCAGTTGGTGTTTACCGCGGTGAACTATCAGTTGGAGGTGATAACCGTTACCCCGGAGATATTGCAGAACAATCGTTTGGTCGTAGAGGTTACCGAAAAAGTGCGGGAGTTGGACGAGGTGGTGGTTACGCCAGATCAGCAAGAACGTTTTCTGCAGGTAAAAAATGAAGATTTTAAGCAATTCGATTATGAGATAGATCGGGGTACCGAGGTCGAAAATATCGCCAATTCGAGAACCACACGCGGGATGAAGGACGGAATCAATTTTGTGAACATCTTCAAGGCCCTTTTTAAATCCCAAGAAGTAAACGGACAACAACGAGCACCTTTAAAGGTAAGTGAGGTGCTGCGCCATGTTTATGATGATGAGTTCTTTGTTGTGGATCTAAGGTTGCCCCAAGATAAAATAGATGCCTTTTTGTTGTACTGTGACGATAGGATTCCTTCGCAGACCCTGCTCAGAAAAGAAAATGAGTTTCAATTGATCGATTTTCTGGTTACACAGAGCAAAGAATACTTGGCAACCTTGAACGAGGAATGAAAAAATGCCTTCTCGCATTACTGCTTTTTTTGATTGCTCTAACAGGTTTCACCCAAGAGCAGGATAGCAAATTACTGCAAGGAAAGGTGACCAGTACGGATAAGGATGTCGTAGGTGTGGTTGTACAGAACATCACCACTAAAGATGCCGTAATTACCGACTTGGAAGGTAGGTTTGCCATAATGGTCCATGAGAAGGATACCTTGGTGTTCTCCGCTGTACATTTTCTAAGAAAAACCTTGCCGATTACCCCAGATCTGTTTCGGTCTAACTTTATCGAAGTACCGTTGCAAGAGTTTGTGAACCAATTACAGGAAGTGGTGGTGAGCCCTTATGATCTAACGGGTGATTTGAGCCGCGATGTAGACCGGGTTGTTTTGGAAAAAGATGTAACTGCTGAAGCATTGCAATTGCCCAATGCGCACAGGTCCATACCCACACAAAGTGAAAGAAGGCTCCAAGAGGCTTCCGCAATGCGGGTAATGGGCGGCGGCGGGTTCGGAGGAGCGGGAGGGGCAGTTAGCCTAAACCCGATCATAAATGCCATTACGGGCAGAACAAAAATGCTCAAGAACAGGGTAAAGCTGGAAAAAAACTACGCCCAGACCCAAGAAGTTCAAGGATTTTATGCGGACTCACTTTTTGTGGCCACCTTAAAAATCCCAATGGAAAAAATTGATGATTTTATGTACTTCTGCGAAGTGGACGAGAATTTTCAAGAAGCGGTAAAATCTCAGGATAAATTAAGGATTTGGGATGTGATTATGAACAAGAGCAGGGCCTATCGTAAAAACAATGATTTGGATTGATTTTTTGGATTTGTTGTTTGAACTTGTCACTTTGGGAACGGTAGGGATGTTTTTAGATAAGTTTGGCAGGTAAATTGCAGATAGTCGTTTAAAACAGTAACATTGTTGTACCATATAAAGTCTAGCACTACATGAAACATTTGAAAAATACAAAAATCCTGATATTGCCCTTCGCCATACTGTTGTTTTTGTCTTTCTCTACCGCACATAAATTTTACGTTAGCGTTACCAATATCGAATATTCGGAAGAAGATAAGGCCTTTCAGATTACCAGCCGTATTTTTATCGATGACATGGATAAGCTTCTTTCTGAGCGCTACGGTATCCAAGCCAAATTGGCAACCCCTAATGAATCCAACTTGGCCGATGGGTATATTGAGAAATACTTTAGGTCTAAATTCGTGGTAACCCTCGATGGGAAACCGGTAAAATATACCTTTTTGGGTAAAAGATACGATACCGATGTGGCCATCTGTTATTTGGAGATTCCTAATGTAAATTTAACAGAAGTCAAGACCATGTCCATCCAAAACGAAGTCCTCACCGATTTGTTCGAAGAGCAGAAAAACGTGGTGCACATTAAGTGGAACGGGAAAAAGAAAAGTTTTGTATTGATCAAAGAGAACAATAAAGGAATGTTAAACTTATGACATATTCTTAACGTTCGGTTAAAATATGTTATTTTTCGCTGTTATAAAATCAAATTAGAAGATGAACAAAATTAAGTATTGCTTTGCTTCCGTATTGTTCCTGTTCGGGGCCGTGGTCATGGCCCAGGAAGAAGGGAACGTTAAAGAAGAAAGGGTACCAGGTCACTACAACCAAAGTAGGTTTAAACAATTGTACGAGGAGTTTTCCTCTCCGAACACGTACCGCTCGGCTTCAGGTGCCCCGGGTCCCGATTATTATCAACAACAGGCAGATTATGTAATGGATATCTACCTGGACGATAAAAACGCCAAGATCAATGGCGAGGAAACTATCACGTACCACAACAACTCACCAGATGATTTGGAGTTTCTTTGGGTACAGCTAGATCAAAACGTACGTGCCAAGGATTCCAAGTCGCCCTTGCGCAATGGAAATGGTGTAAACATTGCCTATACAGCAGGTAATTTTGCCCAAACATACATAAGTGAGCCTTTTGACGGTGGTTTTAACATTGAATCGGTAAAGGATGCCAATGGCAAGCCATTGTCCTATACCATTAACCAAACCATGATGCGCATTAACATTCCGCAAGCGCTAAAGAGTGGTGAAAAGATTTCGTTCTCCATCAAATGGTGGTACAACATTCCCGATCATACCGTAAATAGGGCACGTTCAGGTTACGAATATTTTGAGAAAGATGGGAACCGTGCCTACGTGATTGCACAGTTCTTTCCTCGTATGGCTGTGTACAGCGATGTGGAAGGCTGGCAAAACCATCAGTTCTGGGGCAGCGGAGAGTTTGCTCTGCCATTCGGAAACTATGATGTAAGTATTACTGTTCCCGCAGACCATATTCTGGATGCGACAGGTGAGCTTCAAAACCGCGAAGAGGTTTTCTCCAAAGAAATGATGAAGCGTTACAAGCAGGCCAAAAAATCTTACGATAAGCCTGTAATCATTGTAACCCAAGAAGAAGCAGAAGCTGCAGAAAAAGGCTTTTCCAACGATACCAAGACTTGGAAGTTCAAGGCGACCAACGTTAGGGATTACGGTTTTGCAACTTCCAGAAAGTTTATTTGGGACATGCAAGCCGTAAAAATCGGGAACAAAGATGTAATGGCAGTATCACTTTACCCAAAAGAAGGAAATCCACTTTGGGAAGAATACTCCACAAAAGCAGTGGTTCAAACCCTGCAGACCTATTCCAAGCACACTTTTGATTACCCGTACCACAAGGCTATTTCCGTACACGCGAAAAACCAAGGTATGGAGTACCCCATGATCTGCTGGAACTATGGTCGTCCTAACGAAGATGGAACCTATTCCGATAGAACCAAATACGGAATGATCAGTGTGATCATCCATGAGGTGGGCCACAACTTCTTCCCAATGATCGTTAATTCCGATGAGCGTCAGTGGGGATGGATGGACGAAGGTTTGGATACCTTTATGCAATACTTGGCAGAACAGGAATTTGGACAAACTTTCCCAGAAGCCATTGCCCCCAACGAAAAATATCCATCAAGAAGAGGAGAGGCGGCCAAAATAGTGCCTTATATGGCCGGCGATCAAAGTTTTATATCGCCGATCATGTCCAATCCAGAGAATGTATATCAGCTTGGCCCTAACGCTTATGCAAAGCCAGCTACTGCACTTAATATTTTAAGGGAAACCGTAATGGGCAAGGAATTGTTCGATCACGCCTTTAAAACCTATGCACAGCGTTGGATGTTCAAGCACCCGACCCCAGAGGATTTCTTCCGTACCATGGAAGATGCTTCCGCTGTGGATTTGGATTGGTTCTGGAGATCTTGGTTCTACACTACCGATTATGTGGATATAGGGGTGAAAGGAGTAAAAAAATACTACGTTACCAACAAACCGACCAAAGAAATGGAAAAGTATATGGCGGACAGAAATCTTACCGAAGCCGATCTTCCTCCATTGGTCTATTTGGCAGAAGAGGATAGTGAAGACTTTGCGCCAGAACTTAAAGGAAAATCACCAACAGAGACTTCTCAGAACCTTAAGGAGTTTATGATGGATAACATGACGGCAGCCGAAAGAGCTCAGGTAAAAGAACCTAAGTTCTTCTACGAAATCACTTTTGATAAACCAGGGGGAATCCCTATGCCGTTGATCGTTGAGTACACGTACGCCGACGGCACCACTGAAAGCGTTACTTATCCTCCTGAAATTTGGAGAAAGAACGACGCAGAGGTGAAAAGAGTAATGGCAACAGAAAAGGAATTGGTAGGAATTGTAGTAGATCCAAAATTGGAAACTGCAGATATCGATACCACAAACAACTCTTGGCCCAAAAAAGATGAAAAGTCCGATTTTGATAAATTCAAGGAAAATATCAAAGGAGACAAATAAGATTTAAGCCATACCAAAAAGCCCTGTGATTTCACAGGGCTTTTTTTATTTTGAAATGAAGTTCTGATTATATTTGTGCCATGCAATTTCTATTCATTAGTGGAGCCGAGATATTTTTCATCCTATTTATAGTGGTGATGGTGTTTGGTGCGGATAAAATACCTGGAATAGCCAGGGGGCTCGGCAAAGGAATGCGCCAACTTAAGGATGCCACGGATGATATTAAACGTGAAATCCAAAAAAGTGCCGATGTGGATACAGACTTTACCAAGAATATCCGAAAGGAGATCGATGATGTAAAGAAAAATGTGGAGGAAGTTTCCGGTTCTATTAAACGCGACATAAATAAGTAAGTCCCATGCTGGAAAAACTGCTCAAATGGGATAGGGACACTTTTGTTTATCTCAATGGTCTGGGCATAGAAAAGTACGACTTGTTTTGGTCCACGGCTACCCAATTTACCACCTGGATACCCCTATTTATACTATTTGTGATATTGTTTTACCTCAATTTTCCAAAAAAAGAGGCACTACATAAATTTTTGACCGTGTTGGGATTGGCACTGTTTATTGCCCTTGTTACACATTTTACCAAAATATCTGTAGCGAGATTAAGGCCGAACAATACAGAAGAAATCAATTCCCTGATCCGAATATTAAAAACACCGACAGATTTTAGCTTCTTTTCGGGCCATGCATCCAGCTCGTTCGCGATAACGACCTTGGTATTTTTGTTCTTGAGAAAAAAAATGAAATGGGCGATGTTCTTTTTTGTTTGGCCCATACTTTTTACGATGAGCCGTATTTATGTTGGGGTGCACTATCCTTTTGATATTTTGGTGGGTACCATAGTAGGCGTGTTGAGCGGAACACTCTTCTTTTGGATTTATCAACGATTTATCGCACCCGGCTCAAAGTCAGTCCATCCCTGATCGGCAATAAAACAGTTTCTACCCTCGGGTCTTCCTTGAGTTTTTGGTTGTATTGTAAAAGAGCCGCAGTGGCCTTGTCCGATTTTTCTAAGGGTTCTACCACTTTGCCCGACCATAGAACATTGTCTGATAGGATAATACTGCCCGGCTTTGTTTTCGGGAGTACAGCTTCAAAATAGCTATCGTAGTTCACCTTTTGGGCATCAATAAAAACTAAATCAAAAGTTTGTTCCAAGTTGGGAACAATATCCAGGGCATCTCCCGTATGCTGCTTTATTTGGGGGCCATATCCACTTTTATCAAAGTACTTGCTCTGCATGCGGTGGAGTTCCTCGTTTACCTCAATGGTATGCAGTTCTCCTTCTTTTTGAAGCCCTTCGGCCAAACACAATGCGGAATATCCGGTATATGTGCCTATCTCAAGAATATATTTTGGATTGATGATTTTAGAAAGCATGCTCAACACTCTGCCTTGAAAATGTCCAGTGATCATTCTGGGCTGTATCACCTTTAGATGTGTTTCGCGGGTAAGTTCTTGCAACAGGATAGGTTCGTCTTCGGTATTGTTGGCAATATAATTCTCCAAGACCGGTGATAGGAAATGCATGATAAATTTTTCGCAAAAATATGGAAAAGAACTACATTGGAACAGCTCTTTAAATAAAACAGACTATGCCGTTACATAAGGTAAATATTCGACCGGCTACAATACACGACCTCCCGTTGTTGCTAAAATTTGAACAAGAAATAATCAATGCGGAACGCCCTTTTGATGTTACCATAAGGAAAGGTGCGGTAAGTTACTACGATATCGAGGCGATGATCCAAGATCCGCAAGCATGCATTGTGGTGGCCGAAATAGAGAAGAAGGTGGTGGCATCGGGGTATGCCATTCCAAAAAAGGCGAGGCACTATCTGGACCACGAATATTATGCCTACCTCGGTTTTATGTACACCGATCAACAGTATCGAGGTAAGGGGATCAATGCTATGATTGTGGACGAACTTAAAAAATGGTCGGAGAGTGCAGGTTTCAATGAAATCAGGTTAACAGTATACAACGACAACCTTTCGGCCATAAAAGCGTACGAAAAAGTGGGTTTTAAAAAGCACATTATAGAAATGCGCTTAGCGTAAATTCCATTAGTGTACATTACCTCCACAAATCGTATTTTTGATGCAAACCATTACAGCATGACGTTCCAAAACACGCTCGAATTTGCCAAACAGCTTGATGCTTCCGATACATTGGCCCACTACAGAAATGAATTCCACTATCCCCAGGTAAACGGAAAGGATGTAATCTATTTTACAGGGAATTCCCTTGGGCTGCAACCCAAACGCACCCAAACGTTTGTGGACGAGGTAATGAAAGACTGGAAGGAGTTGGCCGTAGAAGGACATTTTTATGCCGATAAACCTTGGTGGGATTACCATGAACGGCTGGCCAAAGGCCTGGGCAACGTTGTGGGAGCAAGGCCCCAAGAGGTTTCTGTAATGAATACGTTGACGGTAAACCTTCATTTGTTGATGGTATCCTTTTATCGACCTACCACATCACGCTTTAAGATCATTTGTGAGGAAAAGGCTTTTCCATCCGATCAATATATGCTGCAAAGTCAAGTACGTTTTCATGGTTTGGACCCAAAAGAGGCCATTGTAGAGGTAAAAAAACGGGAAGGCGAACATGCTTGGCGTACCGAGGATATAATCCAAAAGATCAACGAGGTAGGGGATGAGTTAGCCTTGGTACTAATGGGAGGAGTAAATTATTACAATGGCCAAGTCTTGGATATGGAGGCCATTACCAAGGCAGGTAAGGATGTTGGTGCCTTTGTTGGATGGGATTTGGCACATGCCGTGGGCAATATTAAACTGAACCTACACGATTGGGAAGCCGATTTCGCGGCATGGTGCAGCTATAAATACATGAACAGTGGACCGGGCAACGCATCTGGAATTTTTGTACATGAAAAACACTTGGGCAAAAAGGATATTCCTCGTTTTGAAGGGTGGTGGGGAACCAAAAAAGAGACACGCTTTTTAATGCAGCCCGAATTCGACCCCATTCAGAGTGCCGACGCCTGGCAATTGAGCAACCCGCCCATACTTTCGGTGGCACCATATTTGGCCTCGTTGGAGATGTTTGAGGAAGTGGGTATGGATGCCCTAATAGAAAAACAGCGCACCATAGTGGCCTTTCTGGAGTTTGTGTTGCACGAAATAGATAAGGAAGTGGACAGCACATTCGAAATTATAACTCCAAAGGACAGAGGATGCCAACTTTCTGTTTTTTTACATGGAGAGGGTAGGGCCATTTTTGATTATTTGATGAAGAACGGAGTAATAACCGATTGGAGAGAACCAAACGTGATTCGTTTGGCGCCTGCACCTTTATATTGCTCGTTCGAAGATATGTACCGATTTGGACAGATCTTAAAAAAAGGCATACAGGACAAATAAACATCCTTGATAACTTTTTCAACTTGACTCCTATATGAAATCCCTATGGCTCATTCTTACAAACTCCAGGTACTTTGGAGCTGCATGGGTATTCACCAGTTTAAATGTCTGGTTTGGTACCTGGGCCATATATATTCCGACCGTAAAAGAAAAATTGGATATAAATAAGGCGGACCTTGGGATTGCCCTATTCTGTTTGTCCCTCGGGGTATTTACCATTTTCCCAATGGCCTCCAAAATAATTAATAAGCTAGGTGTTGGCAAAGCTACTTGGTATGGGGTCATATTTGTTTCCATAATGGCCATGTTGCCCCTTATGGCACCCAATTATTATTTGTTGATGGCAGCCTTGTACTTATTTGGGGCCAGTAATGGGTTTATCGATATTGCCGTGAACACCTTGGTGACCGAGATTGAAAAGGAGGATAAACAAAATATAATGTCGGCAGCCCACGGATTTTTTAGTTTGGGAGGTATTCTAGTGGGGCTGGGCAGTTTTTTGATCCCAGTGATCGGAAGCCCAGTTTGGCACATGGCCATTACCGTAGCGTTGGTGCTTATGGTTAATCTGGTGTTTAGAAAACACTATATTAAAATCGTAGCTGCCCCGGTGGAAAAAGAGCCTTTTAGCTTTAAACTTTTTAAGCCCTTGTTGCTTCTGGGAATAATTGGTTTTGTGTGTTTTGGGGCTGAAGGTGCCATTGTGGATTGGAGCGCACTTTATCTCAAGGAAATGACCATGGCACCGGAAGTATTGTTTGGGGCCGGTTTTTTGGCATTTTCCACCACGATGACCCTTGGTCGATTTTTGGGAGATGGGATCAGTGAGAGAATAGGTCCCATAAAAATTGTTGGCCTAGGCGCCATGATTGCGGCCATAGGTTTTGTTCTGGTTTTAACACAGCACACCACGTGGTCCATTATCGGCTTTGCCTTAAACGGACTTGGGTTTTCGGTTATTGTGCCGGAACTGTTCCGAATCGGTGGGAATGTAAAAGGTGTAGATTCCTCTCAAGGAGTGGCTTTTATTGCAGGGGCAGGCTACATGGGGTTTTTGTTGGGTCCCGTAGTTCTTGGGTTTATTGCAGAAAGTGCATCGTTGAACTATAGTTTTTTATTGCTGCTCTGTCTCGCTTTATTGGTGTTGGTAATCACATTCTTTCTTCATCGAAGGCGAAAACAATAAATATCGGAATTGGCAAATAGAGTCTGTTGGAATTTTTTACACTTTGTCGATCAAACCCAAATCATCGAGAACATTGGTCAATTGATCTTTATTGATGGGTTTAACGATATAATTGCTCACCACAGCATATTTCTTTGCTTTTTCTTGGTCGGATGGGTTAATGGAAGAACTCACCACATAGATCACTATTTTTTCTCTGTTTTGATGAGGGATTTCAACAAAATCATCTAAAAACCCCCAACCGTCTTTTATAGGCATGTTGAGGTCCAAAAAAATAATGGAGGGTAATTTTAAGCCCTTTTCCATTCGTTGTGTTAAAGCATCTATGGCCTCCTGCCCATTTTGGTAGATAAGTACTTCATTGGAAAATTTAATTCTCTGCAATAACACCTTCATTCCAAATTGGTGAATAGGGTCATCATCGACAATAAATGCTACGTCCAATAAATTCATGCTCATTGTTTTAAAAAGGTAACTTTAAAGATGGTTCCTATGGTCGGTTGGCTTTCCACCACAATTTTACCGCCCATGGATTCTATTTGATTTTTTGTTATAAACAGACCGATTCCCCTTGCATCTTCGTTGCCATGGAATGTTTTGTACATGCCAAAGAGTTTTTCCCCGTATTTGTCCAGATCTATTCCTAGGCCATTGTCCTCTATTTGTAGAACCGCCGTTTCGCTGTTATCTGTTGCCGTAATGGCCACTTTGGTGATGTTTTTGCTTTGGTCTTTGTATTTAATGGCATTGGTGACCAAGTTCAGAACAATACTCTCCATGTAGGCTAAAACACCTTTTACTTGGATGCTGTCGGGAATATCGATGAATATATCCGCATTGTTTTCATCTATTACCGCTCGAATATCGTTCAATACTTTTTCAACCAGAGGTTTGAGGGGTATGGATTTTAATTTTTTATCAGTTTCCAGTTTTACCTGAACCACTTCATTTAGGTGGGAAATGGTCTCATTCAACCCTTGAGATGCTTGGGTCAATAGTTTTAAACTGTCTTTGCGAATATCATCGGCCAAGGATTCATCGGTGACAAAATCACTTATCATTGTTAGGTTTGCCGCATGCGACCTTAGGTTGTGGGAAACAATATGGGCAAAGTTCATAAGGCTGTTGTTCTGGTTCGTGGTCAGTTCAAGTAGCCCCTTCAATTTTTTTTCTGCCTTTATTCTGGTGGAGATATCAACGATTTGAGAAATAAAATGAGAGATTTCACCATCGATATTACGTTCTGCGGTAACTGTGAGAATTACATAAACCAGCTGTCTATTGTTATTAAAATATCTTTTCTCGATTTGGTACGAATTCCTTTTGCCCTTTACAAGTTCGTTGAGCAATTTAAGATCTATCTCTAGATCGTCGGGATGTGTTATATCTTGAAAATTGAGGTTTAGCAGGTTTTCCTTTGTATACCCAAGGCTCTCGCACAAACTGGAGTTGACGTCTATAAATTTGCCATTTTTGGCCACCAGAGCCATTCCAATGGACGAATTATCGAAAGTACCTTTTAAAGATGCCCTGCTGTTTTCCAATAGGAGTTGAGCCCTTTTTCTTCCGTCTATATCCTGAAAAGTACCAACAATGCGCACACATTTATCGTTGAGCATTTCCGGTTCGCCAATGGCACGTACCCACACAACATTTCCTTTGGAGGTGACAATCTGTAGTTCAACATCCCATTTTTTGCCTTGCTCTATTCCCTCCTTTACCAATTTGGATATGGTATCCCGGCTGTACCCCTCTTTGTAAAAGGAGATTCCTTTGGCCAAATCTGGAAGATAATCTTCGGGTACCTCATGGATTTCTTTGGTAATTTTGGACCAATACAAGGTGTTTTTTACCAGATCAACCTCCCATCCTCCAATTCTTGCCACTTGTTGCGACTTGATCAAAAGCTCCTCTTCAAGCCGTTTATGTGTTATGTTTTCTAGGATAACCAAGATTTTTGGGCCATCGTTTCCATCCTGATCGCTCAGCAAGCTAACTTTCCAATCGTACCAAATGGAGTCCCCGTTTTTTTGTACGATCCTTTTGGAATCGGAACGGGTTTTAATGCCTTCCAAACAATAGTTGATATCGATCTTTAGTTCTTCGGGCAATTGGGGCATGGCTTCGAAAAAATTCTTGCCCATAATGTCCGAATCCAAATTGAACGAGTTTAACCACTGTGTGGAATAATCTATAATGGACTGTTCTTGGTTTATTATGGTAAAGGGAATTGAAGCGTCCTGAAATACGGATTCAACGGGGGTCATTGTAGTGTTTTAGCACTTAAATTTATCAAAATAAGCTTAATACTACAATGAATCACGTGAATTCACACACTTAAACTTGATTAAATGTGTGTAACATTCTTAATCTAAGGTGGTTATTTTGAACAAATATTTTATTGAAACGTCAAGTTAGCTGAGAAAAATTCACGTGCTGACCCGTTCTGCTCCTAGGCTGAAATTTGGGGTTCGAGTAATTTTACCAATAAAAACTTTAAAAGAATAGGCAACAGTTATATGGTGAACAGTTACCATCTAAATAATTCGAGTTGCTGCCATGTGTTTATGAACTAAGCATTAGTCTTTTTTAACAGAAATGCCGGTAAAATATAAACTTGTGCCACCTTCTGGACGATTGTGCTGTTTGGCCAATCTAAGCCCCTCCATCTCCACATAATCCTCCCAGGTGGAAACTAAGTTAGGTTCTTCCTGGTTGGATTTTCGATAGGCCCATTCACGTAAAATGTAATCGTCCTTAAAGTAAAAATCATATGCATCACCAGGGGTGTAACCACCTTCGTTCGCGTATACAATGGTAAGTTTTTGCATGGGCTCTTCGCTAATGGGAGCAACAGCATCTGTGGTGTGCTCGTAGGTGTAATTATTGGAATCCCACATTAAATTAAAAGGGGCCAATAACCAGTACCGATCGTTAATAAAACCACTATTGGTTTTTATGGCGATACTATCCATGGCATTACGGTTGTAGGTAAGCGTGTCCGGTCCAGAAATGGCGGATACCACATTGCTCTTGGGTTTCCAATCCCAACTGCGCTCAAAATGCATGGAATCCCTATCCACATTAAAGGTAAAGGTGATGCCTTTTACCATGGCCCATTGTTCAAAACCATGGGCCTCTGCAATCCGTTCGGGCACGGTTTTTTCAACTTCGGCCTCTTTTTCCGCGACCTCGGTCTTTTTTGGTTCGGTTTTGCAGGCAGCGAACATTAAAAAGGCAAATAGAGCTAAGAGGGAATTGGTCTTCATATCTGGTTTTTAGCCAAATATACTAGGAAAATCTCTTATTTTTGACCATTGTCCGAACATCAACCAAAAAACTGTTTCCAGAGTGACTTTTTTAAAAAAGCTGTTTCTAATTCTTATAAATAACCACGATAAAGCTTTTTTGGATTCAAAAGACCCTTATTCTCGTTATTCCGATGAGAAATTAGTGAAACAGATCGTAGCGGACAACGATACCATGCTTTTTGGTAAGTTGTACGACCGCTATGCGCAAATGGTGTACAATAAATGTTACGGTTTTGCAAAATCTGAGGACGAGGCGGAGGATTTAACGCAAGATGTGTTCCTCCAGCTTTTTATCAAACTTCGAACGTTTAAAGGAAAATCGAAGTTTTCTACTTGGCTCTATTCCTTTACCTATAACTTTTGTGTGAACTATGTTAACCGTAATAAGCAACGAAAAATACAGGATAATTCCGTACAGGTCGAAAACTCCGAATATAAGCTGACCCAAGAAGTTTCCGATGAGAGTTTGTTCGAAATGAAAACGGACAAGCTCAAGAAAGCCATGGAACTCATTGCAGCGGAAGATAAGTCCATTTTGCTGCTGAAATACCAGGACGGGGCGAGCATAAAAGAACTTGTAGATTTAATGGAGATTGGGGAAAGTGCAGTAAAAATGCGGTTAAAACGGGCAAAGGAAAGATTGTTGGAAATATATAAAACTTTGGAATAGATGGCAAAGCACCATAAAAATCCATTCAAAGAACTGGAGGCATCTTTAAAGGAAACCCCTCCGGAAATGAAGAAAAAAGTAATGAACGATATTGCTGCGGCAAAATTGATCATGGACTTGGCCTCATTGTTTTCAATAAACTTGGGAAATGCTTTGCGCAAACTATTTAGAACCTTGGGAGATAATCGATAAATAAACAGACACAATAAAAATTATAAATATGGAAACAATAAACAATTGGAAGGCAATAGCATCGGAGTCTCTTTCCACGATAGGAAGAGAAATAGCGACTGCTTTTCCCAAAATATTTGGGGCGATCATAATTTTGATTATTGGATGGTTGACTATTAAAATTGTGACATTTCTATTAAAAAAGGTACTCAAGATTACCAAAATAGATGCACTCAACGAGAAAATAAACGACATGGAGATAACTGGTAAGAGCGATTTTAAGATTGATCTTTCCAAAATTGTACTGGGCTTTGCCAAATGGTTTCTGATCTTGGTCTTCCTAATATTGACCGCCGATATTTTAAATTTTCAGATCATATCCCAGGAAATCGGCAACCTCCTCAATTATCTGCCCAGGTTTTTTAGTGCATTGGTACTTTTAATGGTAGGGTTCTATATAGGCAGTTTGGTAAAAAAAACGGTAAAAAAACTATTCGAATCCTTTGAGTTGGGAGGTTCCAACTTGGTAAGTAACCTGCTGTTTTACATTATCGTCATTTTTATGTCCATCACGGCGTTGAACCAAGCAGGGGTCGATACCACCATCATAACCAACAATATAACCATGATATTGGGGGCGTTTCTGTTGGCATTTGCATTGGGCGTAGGTTTGGGAACACGAGAAATTATTGCAGATATCATGAGGTCCTTCTATACAAGAAAGACCTATGCCGTTGGAGACAGAATTGTAATCGGGGACGACGAAGGAACCATCAAGGCCATCGAAAACAATAGCCTTATTTTAGAGACCCGAGCCGGAGAATTTGTGATTCCCATCAAAGATGTGGTATCACAAAAAGTACAGATAAAATCTTAATCCGTCCATTGTGTAAAACAAGTGCGGTAACTTCCTTGGAATTTGATTATTTTTGAAGTCTTACAACACGTAAAAAAATGAGTTCAAAAAAAGGAAAAGTTCAGGAATTGATCCAAGAAAAGTTATTAGATGACCGCAAAGTGTTTTTGTGGGGACAAGTAGATGATGATTCTGCCAAGCATGTAATCGATAGGCTACTGTATTTGGATATGTTGAACAATGATGAGATTCAATTGATTATCAATAGCCCCGGAGGCTACGTAACTTCCGGGTTTGCCATTTACGATACCATTAAACAGATCAAAAGCCCTGTATCTACCGTTTGTTCCGGATTGGCGGCCTCAATGGGCTCCATTCTATTATCCGTAGGCGAAAAGGGCAGAAGATTTATTCAGCCCCATGCCCGCGTAATGATCCATCAGCCTAGCGGTGGTGCAAGAGGGCAGGCATCGAATATCGAGATTCAGGCCAGAGAGATTATAAAGACCAAGGAGTTGGGTGCCAAAATATTGGCGGAAAACTGTGGGCAGTCTTTTGACAAGGTAATGAAGGATTTTGATCGTGATTATTGGATGGGTGCAGAAGAATCTGTGGCGTATGGCATCGTAGATGATATATTGAAATAAACCCAAGATTTCTATAAAGTGAAAAGTCCTTCGCAACGTATTGTGAAGGACTTTTTATATATAGGCGCCGAAGCGGAATATTTTAAATATATACGGCAACAAGAATGCCAATAGATCATAAAGACTTGTTAAAATCAGAATAGCTCCGGATTTGCAATAATTTTCCTGGCCCTATTCTGTAAATCCTTGAGTTCTTCCTTATTCTTCTTTTTCAATAAGCTCAACATCATGTTCATACGTTGATTGTCCTTAAAAAACGCTTTTTTATCTTCTAAAAAATTCCAGTAAAGCGAATTGAATGGACAGGATTTTTCTCCCGACTTTTTAGTATGGCTATAACTGCATTCCTTACAATAGTTGCCCATTTTATTAATATAATTGGCACTGCTTACATAAGGCTTGGTCGCCACAATGCCACCATCGGCATATTGGCTCATGCCCCGGGTATTGGTAATTTCCACCCACTCGATCGCATCTATATATACGCCAAGGTACCAAGCATCCACTTTATCGGGGTCAATTTGAGTGAGAAGGGCGTAGTTTCCAATGATCATGAGCCGTTGAATATGATGGGCATACGCATCGTCTAAACTTTGGGTAATGGCCTTGTGCAAACAGTTCATTTTGGTTTTGCCCGTCCAAAAGAATTCCGGGAGCGGGTTATAGTTCTCCAATTTGTTCACTTTGGCATATCCTGGCATTTCCTTCCAATATACCCCCCGCATGTATTCCCGCCAACCTAATATCTGACGGATAAAACCCTCCACTTGCGAGATATGGATGTGATCTTTATGCGCATGGTAATGGTCCAATACAGCATGGATTACTTCTTGGGGTGACAGCATTTTGTTATTCATGCCAAAGGAAAGTCGCGAATGGAACAGATATTTTTCCTGAGTATGCAATGCATCTTGATAATCACCAAAATATTTCAACAGATTGGAACAGAAAAACGTCAATAACTTTTTACATTCCTCGTGCGATGTTGGCCAGGGAAAATTTTTGGCGTTAATGTTGCCGAAGGTTTTTATATCCGCTTTTTTAATTTCTTCCAACAGTTCGGTAACGTCGGTATCAAAAGATAGTTCCTTGGGAATTTTTGGAGATCCGTCCCATTTTTTACGGTTACTTTGGTCAAAGTTCCATTTACCGCCTTCGGGCTGATCATTGATCATCAAAATGTTATGTTTCCTTCGCATCATGCGGTAGAAACTCTCCATCAACAATTGTTTTTTTCCTTTAAAGTGATTTTCCAGATCATTTCTTTTGGTGTAAAAATGTTCGGTGTCGAAAACCTCGGAACTAATGGTAATGGATTTTACGATTTCCTTGAGCTGCTGGTCCAATCGGTATTCATCGGGCAATTGGTATTCGAACTTTTCAATTTGGTGTTCCGAAATGGCTTTTTTGATGAGCTCGGGCAAGTTTTGAGGATTTTTCTCATCACCTATCCTATAATAGATGACATGGTGTCCCTCTTCTTTTAAAGTATTTGCAAAATTCCTCATGGAACGAAAAAAGCCGACTACTTTTTGAATATGGTGCTTTACATAATCGGTTTCTTGGCGCATTTCGGCCATTAGGTATGTATGGTCGTCGGTCACTTTATCGAACCAGCTGTGTGATAGGTTCAATTGGTCACCAAGGATTAGTCGAAGTGTTTTCATCGGTTAAAAAAGAGTGGGTTGTAGCCAAAGCGATCGGAATTTTTTATTGGGATCGTACATATCCGCCTGCCGTTTTGTGTTAAAAGTTCTGTTTCGCGGGTCGTTGCCCACACCGCTGTTGTACATCCAGTTGCCCCAATTGCTGTGTACGTCGTAGTCTATGAGCATCGATTCAAAATAGGCGGCCCCTATTCGCCAATCTTGTTGTAGGTGTTTGGACCAAAAACTGGCCACGTTCTGTCTGCCACGGTTGCTCATCCATCCGGTTTGTTTTAGTTCGATCATATTGGCGTTTACAAAATCATCATTGGTTTCCCCGTTGATCCATGCCATTTTGACATCTTGTATTGTGTGCCAGTCATATTTTTTGTGAAGAATGCCTTCCAATTTAAAAATATCATTTCCGTGTTTTAACGAAATGTATTTGAAGTAATCACGCCAAATCAGCTCAAAAACCAACCAATACGTATCCTGATTCTTTTTTATTTCCTTTTCAAATCGTTTTATTTCCCAATAGATGGTTCGAGCGGAAATACTTCCGTTGGCCAACCAGGGTGAGAGTTTGGAGCTATAATCGGTGCCGGTAAGTCCGTTTCTCGTTTTTTTATAGTAGGCCAGTTTTTTGGTGTCCCAAAAGTAATGTTGTATGCGCATTCGGGCATTTTCCTCGCCACCTTTGTACGGAAAGGCGGACCTGTGATCTGTATTAAATTCTAAGAACCCAAGACTTTCCAATGTTGGGACTTTAGTGTTGGGGTCTACTTGATTTTCTATGGGAAATACTTTGGGCAAAGTAAAACATTGTCTGACCGAGGAATATTTTTCGCATTTTTTTCGAAAAAGTGTGAATATTGAAGGGATTTGTGCAGGGGAGGGAAAAGGAATATCATCGGGATGAAATAGGAATTGATCGAAGGTCTTATGCAGAACAGTTCCTTTGGGTAATAGATTTTGAACATTTTGTACGGTTTGTTTCTCTTCAGAGGTCCATTCGTTCTGTACAAAAACGGCATCTATATTAAATTGCCTCACCAAATCAGGTATAACATCCTCTGGCTTTTCTTGGTAAACATAAAGAGTGATATTGAGTGCTTTTAGATTTTCATGAAGCTGTTGAACCGTTTCCAAAAGAAATTTTGCCCTGAAGCGTTCCGTTTTCTTGAATCCAAATTTATCAGTTTCGAATTGCCTAGGGTCAAAACAATACAGGGCTATTAACCTATTGGCCTTGGCGGCCAGATGCAAAGCTTCGTTATCGTGTACCCGTAAATTATTTCCAAACCAAATTAGGCTAGTTGTCATGTTTGTTCTTGTTTTTTCTACAGTGTGCGCTGCAATAAATTACGTTATCCCAATCTTTCGCCCATTTTTTTCGCCAAGCAAAAGGTCTTTGGCAAACCGGGCAATGTTTTAGAGGTAAATATGTTTTAAGATGTGCCAACCCAATCAACAATGTTTAATAAAAATACAAAATTATTAAACAAAAATAATTGAAAATGGAAGGGAAACCATTATTTGGAACTGTTCAAGGCCAAAATGCTTATTTTTACTATTTAATTAGAATTTGGCCCAATGGGCATTTATGGTACAGACTCCAAAAAATATAGCCATCATCGGTTCCGGATTGGTGGGCTCTTTGTTAGCGATTTATCTCCGAAAAATTGGACACAAGGTCACAGTTTTTGATAGAAGGCCGGATATTAGGACAATCAAGTTTTCTGGCAGGTCCATTAATTTGGCCATGAGCAATAGGGGTTGGCGCTCCCTTAATGCAGTAGGTATTGGTGAAAAGATCAAGGATATAGCCATTCCGTTGGATAAGAGGGCCATGCACGTTAACGATAAGCCCGTATATTTTCAAAAATATGGGAAGGAAGGGGAGGCCATCTGGTCCATTTCTCGCGGTATTTTGAACAAACGGATGATCGATTTGGCCGAAGAAGCAGGAACGGTGTTCAGGTTCGACGAAAAAGTTTGGGACGTTAACCTGCCCGAAGCTAAAATTTATACGGGGGAAACCGAAAAAGGAGAGTGGACGGAATATCAGTTCGATATCATTTTTGGTTGCGATGGTGCGTTTTCCAGAGTGCGCCACAAAATGCAACGTAGAAGTAGGTTTGATTATTCACAAGATTTTATCGATGTAGGGTATAAGGAACTTACCATACCAGCCAACGGGGATGGAACCCATAAGCTGGATAAAAACTCTTTTCATATATGGCCGCGAGGTGAGTTTATGCTCATTGCCATGCCCAATATTGATGGTAGTTTTACCTGTACCCTGTTTTTGCCGTTTGAAGGGAAGGTGTCTTTTGAAAGTTTGACCACTGTGGATGCTGCGAAGGCATTTTTTAAGGAGTATTTCCCAAACGTGCGCAAGGAAATCGAGAATTTGACCAAAGATTTTTTTCAAAACCCAACCAGCGCCATGGTGACCATGAAATGTTATCCTTGGACCTATTGGAACAAAGTTGCTCTGGTCGGTGATTCGGCACACGCCATTGTGCCTTTTTATGGTCAGGGCATGAATGCCGGTTTTGAGGATATATTTATCCTTAACAAACTCATGGAGAAATATGGGGACGATTGGGACGCTATTTTTTCCGAGTACCAAAAGGAACGTAAGCCCAATGCAGATGCCATTGCCGAGTTGAGTTATCGAAATTTTGTGGAGATGAGCCGTAAAACGGCAGACCCTAAGTTTTTGCTTCAGAAAAAAATCGAAAAGCATTTTGCGGCCCTACATCCGGAGAAATGGATTCCTGTTTACAGTCGGGTCACATTTTCGGACAGGCCCTACGCCGAAGCTCTTGCTATTGGGGATATGCAGGAAGCCATTATGAAACAAGTGATGCAAATACCGAATATTGAAGAAAAGTGGGATTCCAAGGAAGTTGAAGAAATGATTCTGGAGTTGTTGTAGGCAAGTCAGGTCAATGGTCTTTTCCCCCGAAATCAAGAAGCCTATTATTTAGTCGGATATTAATTTCGCAAATACCTCGAACTCTTCCGCAAAACCAATTTAGTTTCTGAAAAGGGTAGAAGCAATACTCAACTATCTACTGGGTCGGGATTTGCTCATCGCTTTTTTATTTTGATTAACTACATAAAAAAAGCCACCTTTTAAGGTGGCTTCTATATTTTAGTTCAAGTTTTAGGATTAAAGCTTTGCGAAAAGCTTTTCCATTCTTTCTTGTTCTTCTTCGGCCAGTAGCGGATCTACCAAAATCCTACCACTGTGCTCGTCTGTAATAATTTTTTTGCGCGAAGCTATCTCTACCTGAACCTGTGGGGGAATCGTGAAAAAGGAACCACCTGAAGCACCTCGCTCTACAGGAACCACGGCCAAACCGTTTTTTACATTGTGACGGATTCTTTTGTAGGCCTTCACCAAACGCTCTTCAATCTGCTCTTCGTACTCTTCAGATTTTTTCAAAAGCGCTTTTTCCTCTTTTTCGGTTTCTGCAAGAATAGCATCCAACTCGCCTTTTTTGTGTTTTAAATGGCTTTCGCGCTCGGACAATTTTTCTTTGGTCTGGGAAATTACTTCCTTTTTCTGTTCAATTTGCGCTTTGAACTCCTTAATGTTCTTTTCGGCCAATTGAATCTCCAATTCTTGGAACTCCACTTCCTTGCTCAGGGAATTAAATTCACGGCTGTTCCTCACGTTTTTTTGTTGCTCGCTATATTTTTTGATCAGCGACTTGGACTCTTCAATAAGATTCTTTTTGGCAGTAATCTCAAAGTTGATGGTCTCAACATCCGTTTTTAATTTGTCCATTCTGGTTTTAAGACCAAGAACTTCGTCTTCCAAGTCTTGTACTTCCAAAGGCAATTCGCCTCTAACGTTGCGGATTTCATCCACTCTGGAATCAATAAGCTGTAGATCGTATAGTGCTCTCAACTTTTCCTCCACAGTGTTTTCTTTCTTGTTCGCCATATATTTTATAAATACTTGATGGGATTCGTTATACTCTCCGATAAAGAGACTGCAAAATTAGGAATTTTTTTCGTAAGATAATCAACCAATAAATCTTTTGTAAACTGCTCAGTTTCAAAGTGCCCAATATCGGCGACCACCATTTGGTTTTCTGCACGGTAAAAATCGTGGTATTTTAGATCGGCAGTTACATAGATATCTGCACCGGATTTACTGGCAGCTTCTATGGCAAATGCACCACTACCGCCCAAAACAGCGACTTTGTTTACCTTTTTGCCCAAGAGTTCGGAATGGCGGACGACCGATGCGTTCATCCGCTCCTTGACCATTAGCAGAAACGCTTTTTCCGTTAGTTCTGTCTCCAATGTGCCGATCATGCCCATTCCAAGATCTTGATTGGTGTTTTCGAGGGTGATAATCTCATAGGCCACTTCCTCGTATGGATGGGATGAAAAGAGCGCTTTTAAAATAGCACTTTCTTTTTCAAAGGAATAGATAACATTGATTTGCGTCTCTTTTTCAAAATGGACTTCCCCAACTTTTCCTACAGATGGGTCGGCCCCGCTCTCTGCTTTAAAACTCCCGATACCTTCCAGGCTATAACTGCAATTGCTGTATTTACCTATTTCGCCGGCACCTGCCTCAAAAAGGGATGTTTTTATTTTTTCCGCGTCTGCCAAGGGAGCGTAAGTGGTCAGTTTTTTAATACTCTTGGCTTTTGGAATCAGGATTTTTGGATTTTTAATGCCTAGGACCTCACAAATTTTGGCATTGACCCCCATTTTGTTATTGTCCAGTGCCGTATGCATGCTGTAAATGGCAATGTTGTTGGCAATTGCTTTGAGCACCACTCGTTCAACATAATTGCTTCCGGTAAGTTTTTTTAAACCTTTAAATATAATGGGATGAAAGCTTACGATCAAATTACAATTTTTGGCAATGGCTTCGTCCACCACATTCTCCAAAGTGTCCAAGGTGACCAAAATACCCTTGACCTTCATTTTGGGGTTGCCCACCAGTAAACCTACATTGTCAAAATCCTCTGCATGGGCCAAAGGGGCCAATTCCTCTAGCGTTTTTGCTATTTCGTTAACGGTCATTTTAAAATTGTTAAGTGTGCTAAAGATAAAATATTATATTTTCGTTCAATGCTTAAAGTACTCCGCATTTTAGCGTTTCCGGTTTCCTTGGTCTACGGTCTGGTGGTTTGTGTTCGAAACCTCTTGTTCGATATGGGCATTTTTTCTTCAAAATCCTATTCTACTCCGACTATTTGTGTTGGAAACTTAAGCGTAGGCGGCACGGGCAAAACTCCGATGACAGAATATTTGCTGCGTTTGTTGCAGGGGCGGAAAGCTGCCGTTTTAAGTCGTGGTTATAAGCGTAAGTCCGAGGGGTTTTATATGGCCGGTACAGGGGCAACGGTTTTGGAATTGGGTGACGAACCGTATCAAATCCATCAAAAATTTCCTGAAGTTGACGTTGCGGTAGATACTGATAGGCGCAATGGTATTGAGCAGTTGGAAAGCTCGGTAAATCCGGAAATCATTGTGCTGGACGATGCTTTCCAACACCGAAAGGTAAAGCCGACATTTTCTATTTTGCTCACTACTTATCAAAACTTATATGTGAACGATTGGTATTTGCCCACGGGCAGGCTTCGGGATAGCAAAAAAGAAGCAAAACGTGCGGATTTGATAATTGTAACCAAGTGCCCCGAGTTGCTAAAGGAGCATAAAAGAAAGATTATTACGGCCAAGTTGCGACCCATGGAACATCAAAAAGTGCTGTTCGCATCACTAAAATACCAAGATTTTGTAACCGATGGCGGTGAAAACAAGCTTCCGCTAGCTAAATTGGGTGAAAAGAATATTGCTTTGGTAACGGGTATCGCATCACCAAGGCCGCTAGAAAAATACCTAGAGTCCCAAGGCGTTGGTTTCAAGCATTTTGAGTTTGGGGACCATCATCATTTTTCGGACAACGACATTGATCAATTTAAAGATTTTGAACTGATCTTGACCACGGAAAAGGATTTTGTTCGATTAGAGGGTAGGGTAGAGCACCTTTATTATTTGGAAGTTGCCCATAGCTTTTCTGCTGGTGATGATGAGGTTTTAAAGAAATCAATCGAAGGATTGCTTTAAACGGAACCTTCTTCCATCTTTCTTCTAAAGATATTTTCCCCGATTTTTTGGTAAAACACTTCAGGTTTAAACGGTTTTGTGACCACATCGTTACAGCCTGCTTCGTAAAAACTGTCAAGGCTGTCGTCCAAAGATATTGCCGTTAGTGCGATTATGGGGATGCGTTGGTCGAACTTGCGTATTTGTCGTGTTGCTTCCTCGCCGCTAATCCCCGGCATGTGAATATCCATCAAAATAGCGTCGTAGGTGTTGTTTTTGGCCAAATCTATAGCCTCGTTTCCATTGTTGGCAATATCGCAGGTAATCTCTTTTTTGGTAAGCATTTTTTTGGTGATTACCTGGTTGATCTTATTGTCCTCGACCACCAATACGTGTAAACCTTTGAACTGAAATTCCTCTGGGTTGAGCTCAAACGCGACCTCTTCGCCGACCTTGCTCTCGAAATCCACATCCATTTCAAAAAAGAAAGAACTTCCTTGGCCCAGTTCACTTTCCAACTGTATGGTACTGCCAAAAAGGCCCAATAAGCTTTTAACAATGGTTAGTCCGAGACCGGTTCCCCCGTATTCCCTGTTAATTTGGATAGATCCTTGCTCGAAACTATCAAAAATATTCTGTTGTTGGTCTTCCGAAATGCCGATTCCATTGTCCCTCACCTCAAAATAGAGCTTTGCTTGGTCTTCTTCCTTTTTAAGGAGTTTGGCAATTACTTCTACTTTGCCATTTTTGGTGAATTTGAGGGCGTTGCCCACAAGGTTCATAAAAATTTGGGAAAGTTTAATGGGGTCGCCCAATAGTTTTTTGGGAATGGTCGGGTCATAATCCAAAACAAGCTCGGTACGCTGTTCATGGGCATTTTGTTGGAGCGATTCCATAACGTCGCTCAGTACTTTATCGAGTTTAAACTCTATGCTCAGCGGCTCAAGTTTGTCTGCGTCAATTTTATTGATCTGAAGGATATCGTTAATAAAATTGAGCAAGTATTCCCCAGAAAATTTTAAGGATTTTAAATGTTCTTTTTGATGTTCCGAAGGATTTTCTTCAAGTAAAAGATGGGTGAGCCCGGTTACCGCATATAAAGGGGTTCTTAGCTCATGGGTCACCGTGGACAAAAAGTTGGTTTTTGCTTCCATGGCCGAGACCGCTGCGTCCCTGGCCAGCTCCAATTCTTTGTTTTTGGTGTAAAGAAGGTCGTTGGTTTTTAATTTGATCTGATTGTTCCGGAAAAGCGAAACTGCCAAAAGCGAGATGATGGTTAAAAATGCGGAGGTTAAAATTGCCGTGATTTCGGAACGGTTTTTTGATTCGCTCAACTCTTCGTTCTTGGCCTGCAGCTTATTGAGTTCGTTCATTTGATGATCGAAACGGATTTTGTCCGCAGTGGAAGCATCCAATTTTGCTTTTTCCATATTAAATATGGAGTCCTTTATTTGGGCCAGACCTTTGGCATACATCAACGACTCGTTATAGTTTCCGTTGGATTCGTATATAAGGGACAATTGCTCGTATGCATTTTTTATTTCTTGTGCGTAACCATGTTTTTCGGCCAATTCCAGTGCTGCCTTTGCATGGATTGTGGCTTCTTCCAGGTCGTTGAGGATAACACTTATTTTGGCCAGTTCCAGATTTGCTTTTGTTGCCAAGAACGTTCTTTCCTTATCATCGGAATTAACAATAAGTGCGTGTAGGTTGGTTATGGCATCGTCAAACTTTTCTATGTTGGAATAGATATAGGCCTCGAGCAATAGAATATTGTTGGTAAGGTTTCTGTTGTTGCTCAGTTTCCTGGATTCTTCCAATTGTTTTAGTGCCTGGAAGTTGTTGCCCTCATCAAATCTAAGTGCACCATCCAAGAATAGATGGAAAGCTTGACCGTAGGAATAGGAGGTGTCCTTTAAAAAATCCCCTGCTCTTTCCAGATAGAATATAGCGGTGTCCACATCTCCTTGTTCTAAGAATAAACGGGCATATTGGTGGTAGGTGTCCACTAAAAGCTTTGTGTCCTCGTTACTTTCTGCAATATTCGCGGCTTGGTCCAATGTTTCCAGCGCCTTGTCTATTTTATTCTGGTGACGATAGGTCATGAATGTATCAAAAATAGACTTTACGTCGGATGTGGAATTACTTTCGTTTTGACCAAAAAAGAGTTGTGTGCATAATAAAATGCACAAGAGCAATAGCGGTTGTTTGGCTACTTTAATGTTACCTAGGTCAATATTCAAACGTAGTTTTTCTTAATGAGCAAAGCTATTAAATCGATAATTCTGGAGCAATACCCAGTTTCGTTATCGTACCATCCAATGATTTTTACCATTTTACCGATCACGGAGGTCATCAAAGAATCAAACGTACAAGAATAACAACTATTGTTTATATCGATAGAAACGATAGGGTCTTCGGTATAATTGAGGATGCCCTTAAGATCGGTTTCGGCCTTTTCCTTAAAGGTAGTGTTTATTTTTTCAATGCTGGTTTCGTTTTTTACATTGAAAGTGATGTCGGTCAAAGAACCATTGGGTACCGGAACCCGAATTCCACATCCCCCAATAACATCGGACAATTCCGGAAAAATACTTGTTAAGGCTTTGGCGGCCCCGGTGGTTGTTGGGATTATGGACTGGCCTGCGGCACGGGACCTTCTTAGGTCTCGATGTGGGCTATCGTGTAAACTTTGATCGGAGGTATAGGAATGTACCGTTGTTATGTAGGCTTGTTCAATTCCGCACGATTCGTTGATTACCTTGATCATTGGAGCAGCATTATTGGTTGTGCAAGAGGCATTGGAGATAATGGTGTCATCCGCTTGGATGATTTCCTCGTTTACCCCCAAAACCACCATTTTAATGGTTTCATCTACGGGCGGGACCGATAGTATTACTTTTTTAGCTCCATTTTTTACATGGAACTCCAGATCTTCGCGTGCTTTGAACTTACCCGTGGATTCGACAACAACGTCGACCCCATAGGATTTCCAATCGATTTCTTTGGGGTGTTTGTGGTTTAGCACCGGTATTTTCTTTTCGTTCACCACAATATGATTTCCCTCTTGGCCTACGTTGGCGTTTATTGGGCCATGGATACTGTCGTACTTGAGCAAATGGGCGAGGGTTTTGGTATCGGCCAAATCGTTGATTGCCACTACTTGGATGTTCGGATGTTTTAGCAAGAGTCTGAACAGTGTTCTGCCGATACGGCCAAAACCATTGATGCCAACCGTTATATTTTTCATGATTTAGAGTGCGCGATGCTATTGAATGTGTTTATGGGCTTTGTAGGATGACCGGACCAATGCTCCGCTCTCTACATGTCTAAAGCCCATTTTTAACCCTATTTCCTCATATTTTTTGAACTGTTCCGGTAAGATAAACTGCTTTACGGGAAGGTGTTTTTTGGAAGGTTGTAGATATTGGCCAATAGTAACTACGTCCACATCGGCTTTTCTTAGGTCTTCCATGGTTGTGATGACTTCGTGTTCCTCTTCACCAAGACCTAACATTATTCCTGATTTGGTTCGGTTGGCCCCGTTCTTTTTTAAGTAATCAAGTACTTCGAGGCTACGTTCGTATTTGGCCTGTATTCTAACTTCGCGGGTTAATCGCTTTACGGTTTCCATGTTGTGCGATATTACCTCTGGGGCAACATCAAGGATTCTGTCCAAATGAGTAGCAATACCTTGAAAATCAGGAATTAGGGTTTCCATGGTTGTTTCTGGGTTCATTCGTCTAACGGCTTTTACCGTTTCTGCCCAGATTATGGAGCCCATATCCTTAAGGTCGTCCCTATCTACCGATGTTAGGACCGCATGTTTGATATTCATTATTTTAATGGAGCGTGCCACTTTTTCCGGCTCTGCCCAGTCCACGGATTCCGGTCTTCCGGTTTTAACGCCGCAAAAACCACAGGAGCGCGTGCAAATATTTCCTAGAATCATAAAAGTGGCAGTGCCCTCTCCCCAGCATTCTCCCATGTTCGGGCAGCTACCAGAGGTACAGATGGTGTGGAGGTCGTATTTGTCCACCAAGCCTCTGAGCTGGGTGTATTTTTTTCCAGTAGGGAGTTTAACTCTTAGCCATTTTGGCTTTCCCTTGGGCGGATGAACGTTTTCTGCAACACTAGTGCTCATACAACAATTTTAGATTTACAAAGATACGAAACTGGCAAGTAAACTTTAGTCCTTGATGGGGGTCACTTTTTTTTGATGATTTCCGCCAAAAGTTTTTTTGCCCGGAGCAACTTTACCTTCACATTGTTTACCGGTTCGTCCAATTCTTTGGCAATATCGGCATAGCTCAACTCCTGAAAGTACCTCAAGTTGATTACTTTTTGGTAATGGGGCTTAAGTTTTTTGATATGCTGAAGAAGGTGGGCCAGGTTTTGTTCTGTGATCAGTCGGTCTTCGGCGGTAGGGGTTTCGTCCAACACTTTTTTAACTTCGTCTCCCCGTGATTCCATTTCGTTCATTAGACTTCTTTTTCGTTTACGCAGAAGATCTACATGAAGATTTTTGGAAATGGTAATGAGCCAAGTTTTAAACTCATAGGACTCGTCGTAAGTGTCGATTCTGTCAAAAGCCCGCGAAAATGTTCGTATGGTAATGTCCTCCGCATCGTTCTCATTT
This sequence comes from Flagellimonas alginilytica, assembly GCF_042134605.1. Lineage (GTDB taxonomy): Bacteria > Bacteroidota > Bacteroidia > Flavobacteriales > Flavobacteriaceae > Flagellimonas > Flagellimonas alginolytica. Next base: position 2,499,948 of record NZ_CP169638.1, read on the forward strand.
TTGGTGCGGAGCATCTGAAAACCATAAACATCGTTCCAAAAAGTATCCAAAAGGGTGCTAAAGGCAATTTGGTTGCCTTGTTTTGCCTTTTGTATGATTTCCTTGATGGATTCGTCGGGTTTTTCCAAAAAAAATGAATTGCCTTATTGTTGGTGCGAGGCGTTAAGGGGTATCGGTGACCGTGTCTTTTTTACAATCTTGTTCTTCAGGAAGTTTTCCGCAAAACCCGCAGGCCTGTCCGTCTTTGTTCAAAAAAGGGTTCTGACTTGCGCAAGTACCGGCAAATTCACCGTTCTTTTTTGCCCAAATCTTGATCGCGATTCCTGCAAATCCTATGGCTAACAATCCAATGGTAACTAATGCTAACTTCATGTTCCAACTTTTTACAAAGGTACAAAATACCTTTTATAGGTCGGTAAGTTTAAGGTTTCTTTAAACCGGGGTTTAATATTTAATGTTTGCCACAATGTTGTCCACGGATGGGGCGCTATTGCCCCCTTTTGGTTCTATGGTGATATAACCTACGGCATTATCGGCATAGGGTAGGGCAAGGAGTTTGTCTTTTTCATCAAAATTTTTGATGACCCCCAGGTTTACGAGCTCACCATTCACCTCCGCCCACATTTGGAAACATTTGTCCTCGGGAAGTTCAGGAACATTGCTCACATTGATGTATGACAGCTTTTTTACCGGATTTATATAGGCAATGGCCTTAAGCTCTTTGCCTTCTTTTTGTCCTTTGACCTGATATTTTTTGGTCGCCGGGTTGTTCAAGACAATAAATTGGTTTCGCATGTCCGCCAATTGGTCTTTCATGTTGTTTTCCAAATACTTGATCTGGTTGGTCACCATGGTATTTTCTTCTTGAAGGGTTTTGTTCTGGTTCCAGAAGAAAATGGATGACCCGGCAAAAATCATGATGGCAACACTCGCAGCAATAGCGTATCGGAAGAATCTTTTGCTTACCATGGATTCTTTCTTGGCGCTGGCAATTATAATTTCCTTAAGGCCTTCTGGGGTCTTTTTAGCATATAAATTAGCGAAGGTTTCCAAGTTCTTTTGCAACTCATCGTAGGTTTCCCTTACTTCGGGGTACATGGCAATATACCTTTCCGCCTTTTGGGTCTCATCCTTGGTGGTGTCGCCCAATAGGTATTTTTCTAAAATGTCGGATTCTAAAAATAGTTTTACTTTTTCCTTCATGACAATAGGTTTAGAATAAGGAGCAAGGACATAGTGGTTCCGTAAATTTTTCCAAGTTCGCGAAGTCCTATTTTTAATCTGGATTTAATCGTACCCAATGGAATGTCCAGTTCTTCACTTGCCTCCTGCTGCGTCATTCCTTCAAAAAATAGAGCTTCTAGAACAATTCTGTATTTGTCTTCAATTTTATCCAAGTTTTCTTGGATGTCGAGATGTTCGGGATTTATTCCTTTGACTCCTACATTATATACGTCGGAAACATCTATTTGGATTTCCTTATCGGATTTATTTGCAACGCTGCGAAGCTTGTCTATGGCCGTATTGCGCACTATGCGGAATAACCATGTGAACAATTTGGCTTTTGAGGCGTCGTAGGTATCTGCTTTTTTCCAGATTTTGATAAAACTTTCTTGCAGCACATCTTGTGCAAGTTCTTCATCTTTTACCACTTTATATGCCACACCAAAGAGCGTATCGCCGTAGTTTTCATACAATAGGGAAATGGCCTTGTCGTCTTTTTCCGCTAACAATGAAACAATATGTCTCTCTATCAGTGTGCTCATTTAAGATGTTTTGGTAATTTTTTCAAGGGGCAAAAGTCTAAAATAGGATTTATCTCGTATATAAAACAAAGCTAAAGTAGAAAATGCTTTTCGACTTTGGTGTATTACAATGAATTTATGGGCGCTATGCCCTTACAACATAGATAAATTTGGTTAGTTTGGTTTGGTATAACCCTCGTTATTGTTAGCAATGCGAGGGTTATTTTATGATGTTTACTTCTGGTTGTAACTTAATTTTATAGGTGTTTTTTACTTTCTCCTGAATTTTTTTTGATAGATCTAGAATTTCTTGCCCGGTGGCATTGCCATAATTTACCAGGACAAGGGCTTGTTTTTCGTGCACCCCGGCATCGCCGAAACGTTTTCCCTTAAATCCACATTGTTCGACCAGCCAGCCAGCAGGAATTTTATATTTATTCTCCTCCAGCTCATAATAAGGGGCATTGGGGTGGAGTTTTATAAACTTGTCAAATGCTTTTTTCGATATCACCGGGTTCTTAAAAAAACTCCCACTATTTCCAATTTTCTTTGGGTCGGGCAACTTACTTTCCCTGATGGCAATAACGGCGTCCGATACATCTTTAACGGTAGGATGCACAATTTCCCTATTTTTTAGCTCGTTTTCTATGGAGCCGTACCCCGTATGTAGGGCATGATTTTTTTTAGTGAGCCTTAGAGTCACGGAAGTAATAATGTATTTATCCTTGGCGTGGTTCTTAAAAATAGAGTCCCTATAACCAAATTCGCAGGCCTCATTGTTGAACCCTTCAAGCTCGCCGGTTTCTATATTCATGGCGGCACAGGAAACAAACACATCTTTTAGTTCAACACCATATGCACCTATATTCTGTATGGGCGCCGTGCCTACATTGCCCGGTATTAAGGATAGGTTTTCCAGACCGCCATAACCCTGTTCCAAGCTCCACATTACAAGGCTATGCCAGTTTTCGCCGGCCATAACTTTTACCTCTACACTGTTTTCGTCTTCCTCAACAACGGTTATGCCCTTGAGTTTAATGTGGATTACCAGACAATCGATATCCTTGGTGAGCAGCATATTGCTCCCACCGCTTATAATAAACTTTTTAGGGTATGCCTTTAACTCAAGTACTTTTTGTAATTGAACCAGTCCGGTAATCTCAACAAAAAACCTAGCGTTAACATCTATACCAAAGGTGTTGTAGTTTTTTAAGGATATGTTTTCTTGGATTTCCACTAATCTTTATACTTATTTAGGGCGCTTCGCAAGATTTGGACTGCTTTTACAAGTTGCTCTTTTTCTAGCACATAGGCAATTCTGATCTGATTTTTTCCCAATCCGGGCGAAGCATAAAATCCTGCTGCTGGGGCCACCATAACCGTACTCCCGTCGAGTTCATAATTTTCCAGGAGCCATTGAGCAAAATCATCGGCATCTGCTATGGGCAATTCTACTACGCAATAAAAAGCGCCTTGGGGGACAGCTACTTTTACACCGTCTATTTTTTTTAGTTCCGAAATAAGGGTATCCCTTCTGGCAACATACTCGGTGATAACATTTTCAAAATATTCCTGTGGTGTCTCCAGAGCCGCCTCGCTAGCAATTTGAGCAAAGGTAGGAGGGGATAAACGGGCCTGTGCAAACTTCATAGCTGTTTGTATAACCTCGGTGTTTTTGGAAATCAGACAGCCGATTCGTGCGCCGCACATACTGTAACGTTTGGATACCGAGTCCACGACTATCGCATTTTCTTCCAAGCCTTCCACCTGTAAAATGGAATAATGTTCACGACCATCATAAGCAAATTCCCTGTAAACTTCATCGGCGATCAAAAACAGATTGTGTTTTTTTACCAATTCTGCCAATTGCTCAATTTCTGCTTTGCTATATAGGTAGCCCGTTGGATTGCCCGGATTGCAAATAAGGATTGCTTTTGTTCTTGGCGTGATGAGCTCTTCAAACTTAGAGATGGGAGGAAGTGCAAAGTTATCATCGATAGAAGATACAATAGGTTTTACCTTTACCCCCGCGGCAGTTGCAAATCCGTTGTAATTGGCATAGAACGGCTCTGGAATAATAATTTCGTCATCGTTGTCCATTATGGTCCCCATGGCAAAAGAGAGTGCTTCCGAGCCTCCTGTCGTCACAATAATTTCGTCGGCACTTACCCTAATATCCTGTTTGGCATAATAATCGGCGATCTTTTTTCGATAGGCTTCGGAACCTTGTGTCATGCTGTACTCCAAAACCTCAATGTTGTGGTTTCTAACCGCGTCCAGCGCAACTTTTGGAGTTTTTATGTCGGGTTGACCAATATTCAGGTGGATAACATGTACACCTCTTTTTTTTGCTGCTTCCGCAAAGGGAACCAATTTTCGAATTGGTGACGCAGGCATTTGTCTTCCTTTATTGGAGATACTTGGCATGGGGTAAATTTTTGACAAAAATGAGAAAACCTGTTATTGCAAACAACAACTTTTACATTTAATTCCTTGATTATCGAAATGTTAAAATCCGTAATACTTTACCCTCTTATTTGTATATTTAATAGATATGGTAAGTTGATTGTAAGTATGTTGAGGAAAAAATCTATATTTTTTACACTTTTACTATTTGTGCCCCTATGGATGGTTGCACAAGGATTTAGATTGCCCAAAGGTGAAAGATTTGAAAAAATCAGATTTGAGCTTATCAATAATCTGATCATAGTTCCGGTCGAGATTAATGGAACGGAACTTACATTTATTCTGGATTCCGGGGTAAGTAAGCCAATACTCTTTAACCTTTCCGAATCGGATTCCGTATCGATCAACAATGTTTCCGAAGTTACCATAAGGGGACTGGGCGATGGGGAGCCCATGAAAGCATTGAGCTCCAAAGGCAATATTTTCAAGTTCGGAAAAGCAAATAACTTTTCGCAAGACCTGTATGTGGTCATGGATAGAAATATCAATTTTTCCACATCCCTTGGAATTCCCGTACATGGAATTATGGGTTACGACCTATTCCGCGATTTTATCGTTGAGGTAAATTACGGAGCAAACAGATTAAAATTGCATAATCCCGAAACGTACACATATAGAGAGAGCAAAAGGGCACAGACCATTCCTTTAGTGGTGGACAAACGAAAAGCCTATATTGAGGGTATGGTCCTTATGAAGGATACAGCCAATATTCCGGTAAAACTATTGGTCGATACTGGAAGTAGTGATGCACTTTGGTTGTTCCCTGAGCCGGAAAAAGGACTGGAAATCCCCGAAAAAAGCTATGATGACCATTTAGGGCGAGGGTTAAGTGGTGATATTTTTGGCAAAAGAAGTAAAATCAATGGGGTTCGTATAGGGGATTTTGAACTAGAAGAAGCAAAAGTGGCATTCCCGGACAGGGAATCTTTTCAAGGTTTGGATACTTTGGGCAACCGAAACGGAAGCCTGGGGGGAGAGGTTCTTAAGCGTTTTAATATGATTTTTGATTATGGCCGTGGATTGGTAACCCTCAAAAAGAACGGAAACTTCAAGGAGCCGTTTCAATATAACTTGGCAGGTATAGACCTTAAGCATAATGGTCTGCGCTACATTGCGGAAAGTATTGCCGGGGTAAACGGGGTGGTCAAGAACGAGAATGGCAGTACTTTTGGAAATGTGCAAATTTTGCTGGAAAACAAAACAAGACTGAGTTTGGTACCGGAAATAGTGGTGTCCGGTATTCGGGCCGGTAGTCCTGCGGCTGAGGCCGGTTTAAGGGAAGGTGATGTTATTTTGGCGGTGAATGGCAGAAATGTACATAAATATAAGCTTCAGGAAATTCTTAAAATGATAAACGACAAGGAGGGCAAACGTATTAAACTGTTGATAGAAAGATACAATCAAGATCTATTGTTCTCCTTTGTCCTCAAAAAAGTATTTGACGAACAGTAAAAACAAAACCCCAAAAACCATAGGTCTTTGGGGTTTATTTATTGTTCTTTTCTTTATCTATTTGGCTCCAGGGGTTTTTACCGTCCCTTTTATTTTTAGAACCTTTGTAGGTGTGTCCGCATTCGATGTAACCGTTATGGCCTTTCTGATCGGACCAACCCTGTTGGTGTCATATTTCACCTCAATTTTGCCCGTTTTTCCTGGCATAATAGGCTCTTCCGGCTTTTTTGGAATTGTACAGCCACAGCTAGATCTAACATTGCTGATCACCAAAGGAACATTTCCAGTGTTGGTAAACTCAAATACACGGATACCATCACTACCTCTTTCAATTTCCCCGTAATCAATAGTCTCGCTCTTAAATTCGATTTTAGCGGTTTCTTGAGCGTAAATCCCTAAGGATAAAAGCCCTACAAACAGCATGAGTACAGTTTTTTTCATCATTTTTGGTTTTTGGGTGAACTTCAAATGTAGATGTTTTGATACCTGCATCCAAAATTCTTTTGTTATAGAATAACGTTACTTATTTTTGTTTCGTATTTCTGGATTGGCTCTCATCCGAAGAATAGCGTAAAATTAACATTTGGCTTCCCCTTCAAAAAAACCAATCACAGTCCAATTAAACAAAAACTGTACCGAAAAATGGAGATTCCATCAAAATATGACCCAAAACGGGTCGAAGAACACTGGTATGCCTACTGGTCCGAGCACGATTATTTTAGTTCAAAACCGGACGAAAGGGAGCCTTACACCATAGTAATTCCTCCGCCGAACGTAACCGGAATCCTTCACATGGGCCATATGCTCAATAATACCATACAGGATGTATTGATCCGACGAGCAAGACTTTTGGGTAAAAATGCCTGTTGGGTGCCCGGTATGGACCATGCATCCATTGCCACCGAAGCCAAGGTGGTTGCCAAATTAAAGGCAGAAGGTATCGATAAATCCAAATTATCACGAGAGGAATTTCTAAAACATGCTTGGGATTGGACGAACGAGTATGGTGGTGTAATTCTTCAACAGTTAAAAAAACTGGGTTGCTCCTGCGATTGGGATCGAACAAAATTTACCATGGATGACGATATGTCAGCCTCGGTAATCAAGGTTTTTGTTGATTTGTACAATAAGGGTTTGATTTACAGAGGGTACAGAATGGTAAATTGGGATCCTGAGGCCAAGACCACGCTCTCCGATGAAGAGGTGATATATGAGGAAAGACAAGGAAACCTATACTATTTGTCCTATGCCATAGAAGGTTCCGACGAGAAAGTGACCATTGCCACAACGCGTCCGGAGACCATATTGGGAGATACCGCAATCTGTATTAATCCCAACGATGAAAGATACCGTCATCTAAAAGGGAAAAAGGCGATTGTGCCAATCTGCGATCGGGTAATTCCCATTATTGAAGACGAATATGTAGATGTAGAGTTTGGTACCGGGTGCCTAAAAGTTACCCCTGCTCACGACGAGAACGATAAAAACCTTGGAGATAAGCACGATCTAGAGGTAATCGATATTTTTAATGAGGATGCTACCCTTAATTCCTTTGGACTGCACTACGAAGGCAAGGACAGGTTTGTGGTTCGAAAAGAAATCTCAAAAGAGCTAGAAGCCAAAGGTTATTTGGTAAAAACAGAGCAGCACATCAATAAAGTAGGCACGTCGGAAAGGACCAAGGCCGTAATTGAGCCTAGGCTGTCCGACCAATGGTTCCTTAAAATGGAAAACCTGGCCAAACCCGCTATAGAGGGCGTTTTGCAGACTAAAGATGTAAAATTGTACCCATCCAAGTTCAATAACACATATCGTCATTGGATGGAGAATATCCGTGATTGGAACATATCCCGTCAATTATGGTGGGGACAACAAATCCCGGCCTATTATTATGGTGACGGAAAAGAAGATTTTGTGGTAGCCGAATCCCCAGAACAAGCATTGGAGCTGGCAAAGGCCAAAAAGCCGGGAATCCAGCAATCCGATTTGCGTCAAGATGCCGATGTGTTGGATACGTGGTTCTCATCTTGGTTGTGGCCCATTAGTGTTTTTGGAGGTATATTGGAACCCGACAATGAAGAGGTGAATTATTACTACCCTACCAGCGATTTGGTGACCGGTCCCGATATTTTATTCTTTTGGGTCGCAAGAATGATCATGGCCGGTTACGAATACAGAGGAAAACGACCGTTTGAAAATGTATACCTTACTGGATTGGTTCGGGACAAACAGCGACGAAAAATGTCCAAATCACTTGGAAATTCGCCCGACGCCCTAAAATTGATCGAGAATTTTGGTGCCGATGGAGTCCGTGTTGGACTTTTGTTGAGTTCTGCGGCCGGTAACGATTTGCTGTTCGATGAGGCACTTTGCCAACAAGGAGCAAACTTTGCCAATAAAATTTGGAACGCATTCCGATTGGTAAAAGGATGGGAAGTAGCGGATATTCCACAGCCCGAAGCAGCGCAAAAAGGAATTCAATGGTACAAGGCCAAGTTTAATCAAACATTGGTCGAGATAGAGGACCATTTCTCCAAATATCGTATTTCCGATGCCTTGATGGCCATCTACAAATTGGTTTGGGACGATTTCTGCTCGTGGTTGTTGGAAATTGTAAAACCGGAATATCAAAAACCCATCGATCAAAAAACGTATGATGAGGTATTAAGTCTTTTCGAGGAAAACTTGAAATTACTTCATCCATTCATGCCATTTTTGACGGAGGAAGTATGGCAACACATTGCAGAGCGTTCGCCGGAAGAAGCTTTGATCGTGGCAAAATGGCCAGAGGCCAAACAAGTGGATGCTGTGTTGATAGCCGAGTTTGAATTTGCTTCCGAAGTAATATCAGGTGTCAGGACCATCAGAAAAGAAAAAAACATTCCCCAAAAGGATGCATTGGAGCTATTTATGATAAATGCCGAAGGAATAGGAGGGGGAATGGATGCCATAGTTCTGAAACTCGGAAACCTTACCAAAATGGAGTCGGTGGATGCCAGTTTGGACGGTGCCTTGACGTTTAGGGTAAAAAGCAACGAATATTTTATTCCGATCAGCGGTGCCATAGATGTTGAGGCGGAGATTGCAAAGATTACCGAAGAGCTCAATTATACCAAAGGATTTTTAAAATCCGTAGAAAAAAAATTGGGCAACGAGCGTTTTGTGAACAATGCACCGGAGCAAGTCGTTGCCATGGAGCGCAAAAAAGCCGCAGATGCCGAAGCCAAAATAGAGACCTTGGAAAAAAGTTTGGCCAGTTTGCAATAGTTTTGGACAAACATCAAACAGATTAATAAAAGGGAAGCTTGCTTCCCTTTTCTTTTTTTTTATACTTTGGAGCTCTCTAACCAACTCCGAAAATGAATATGAAAAACCTCAATAGAAGAAGTTTTATCCAAAAAACTTCGTTGACTGCGGCCGCTGTGTCCTTGGCACCGGGATATCTAAGGGCAAATTACGAGCGACCGTTATCATCAACCTACATGGGTGGGTTTTCGGCACCTAAATTAGAAACCGTACGAGCTGCATTTATTGGAGTTGGAGCCAGGGGAGGAACCCATGCTAAATTTTTTGCTGCTTTGGCAGGGACGGAAGTTGTTGCCATTTGTGATTTGTACGAAGACCTAGTAAAAGAAAAGACCCGTTGGGTAAAAGAAGCGGCCGGTGCAAATAGGCACAAGAATATAGCCCAATATTGGGGAAGTGAGGATGAGTGGCGAACAATGCTCAAGGAAGTAAAACCCGATGTTGTGTTCATCGCGACCAACTGGGCAAACCATGCTCCTATGGCCATTGGTGCAATGGAGAATGGTGCTCATGCCTTTGTAGAAGTGCCCATGGCAACCACAATCCAAGATATGTGGGATATTGTGGATACCAGTGAGCGGACCCAAAAGCATTGTATGATGTTGGAGAACGTTAATTACAGCCGCGACGAGCTTATGTTCCTTAATATGTGCCGAAAAGGCTTGATCGGAGAAATATTACATGGCGAGGCTGCCTATATTCACGAACTGAGATGGCAAATGGAAGAACAGGAGCGAGGTACGGGATCTTGGAGAACACATCACTATGCCAACCGAAATGGAAACCTGTACCCCACCCATGGGTTAGGACCTGTGGCCCAATATATGAACTTGGCCAGACAAGATGATACCTTTGGAAGTCTTGTCTCTTTCTCGACACCATCAAGAGGAAGGGAACTCTATGCGGAAAGGAACTACCCCGCCGACCATAAATGGAACCAGCTTGACTTTAAAGGAGGTGATTTAAATACTTCCATAATTAAAACGACCCTTGGGAAAACTATTCTGGTCCAGTGGGACGAAACCAGCCCAAGGCCATATTCCCGATTGAACCTGGTGCAAGGCACCAAAGGTATATTGGCAGGATTCCCTACCCGTGTAGCTTTGGAAGGTGGTGTGGACGGGATTACAAAAGACCATCATTCATGGGTGCAGGGTGAACAGCTCGAAAAATTGTATGAAAAATATGATCATCCACTATACAAAAGATTGAACGTGGCGGCCAAAGGAAGCGGGCACGGGGGAATGGACGGTATTATGGTGTACCGGATTGTGGAATGTCTGCAAAAAGGATTGCCCTTGGACCAAAACGTTTACGAAGGATGTTTGTGGAGTGCCGTTTCGCCATTGAGCGAGCGCTCAGTGGCCAGTGGTGGAGCACCGCAGCCATTCCCGGATTTTACAAGAGGTAATTGGAAGGATACCGCACCATTGGAAATTATAAGCTGAGCACTATTTCAATGATTGAATTAAAAGTACCTGCCCGGATCTGTTTTTATGGGGATCATCAAGATTATTTGGGGCTTCCCGTTATTGCCGGATCAATAGATCGATATATCAATGTTAAAGCTGTTGCAAACCAGGATAAAAAGTATCGGTTAAAATTATTGGACCTGAACGAAGAGGTTATTATTTCGGTTGATGATGATCTGAAAGATATTCAACCTGGTGATTACTATCGGTCCGTGATGTCCATTTTAAAAAATCAAGGATTTTCCTTTGAACAAGGATACGATATCGAAATATCGGGGAATATTCCCGTAAATGCCGGATTGTCCAGTTCCTCGGCCATAGTGGTGGCCTGGGTTCGATTTTTGGTGGCAACACAAGGTAAATCCGGGGAAATCAGTGATTATCAAATCGGAAGGTGGGCCTACGAAGCAGAAGTGCTGTTTTTTGATCAGCCCGGTGGTTTGATGGATCAATACACCATTGCGCAAAAAGGGCTCATTTATATCGATACAAAAAGTGGGGAAAGCACACGTTTAAATGCCAATTTGGGCAAACTGTTGGTGGCCGAGTCTGGAGTGCCCAAAAAAACCTTGGAAGTTTTGAAAAACGCTCAAGTATACGCGGATAAGGCTGTTCAAGCGGTTCAAAAGGAATATCCTGAATTTGAGGTGGAAACATCGACCTTGGACGACTACGAAAAATATAAGGCGTTGGTTCCTGTTGAGCTTCAAGATTATTGGTATTCGACTTTGTACAACTATCACATCACTATTCAAGCGAAAAGAGAACTATCAGGTCCAAATCCAAATATTCAGGTATTAGGAGATTTAATGAATCAACACCAAGCAATTCTTCAGGATCAGATAAAGAACACGCCGAAGAAAATGGTGAGGATGATGGATGCCGCCCGAAAGGCAGGTGCCATAGGAGCAAAAATTATAGGTTCCGGTGGAGGAGGATGTATGGTGGCTATGGTTACAGAAGATATTGAGGATAAGGTGAAACAGGCATTTTTGGAGAACGGTGCCAAAGATGTTTATGTCGTAGAATTAACAAGTTAATGGGAATGGAGAATACGAGTTTGGTTATAATGGTAGGTGGTGCATCCTCCCGAATGAAAAAAAGTTTGCAGACAGAAGGAGGGGAGGGAATCATGACGAATATTCCCCATAAGAGTTTAATTCCTGTCGGACAAAAAGGTAGGCCATTTTTGTATTATTTGGTTAAAAATGCCATTAATGCAGGATACCGGAAATTGTATTTGATTACGAGCAGTGATAACAAAGCTTTTCAGGAATTTAAAGATTTTGGAGACCTTCCCAAAAATCTGGAAGTATTTTTGGCGGTACAATCGGTTCCCGAAGGTAGGGAAAAGCCCTTGGGAACTGCCGATGCCCTTCAGCAATGTATGGATCAGTACCCAGAATTGAAACAGACCGCCTTTACGGTTTGTAATGGGGATAATCTCTATTCGGTGGAAGCCCTAAAAGATTTAAGGAAAGATAGAAAGGCTCCCCATGCCTTGATCAGTTATGCAAGCTCTGGATTTGATTATACCGAAGAACGCATTGCCAAGTTTGCCGTAATGGATATTTCCTCCGATGGGTTTCTTCGGCGAATTGTTGAAAAGCCAAAAGTAGAAGATGTTCCCAAATATCGAGACACTTCCGGTGAGTTAAGGGTGAGCATGAACATTTTTAGTTTTTCCGGGGAAGAAATATATCCGTTCGTAAAAAATTGTCCCATTGATCCTGTACGTAACGAAAAAGAATTGCCAAGGGCTGTGGCCATATTGGTCAGTGAGCAAACACAAAGCGTCCTTTGTATTCCACGTTCCGAACATATTCCAGATCTTACCGATGCCAATGATATTCAATTATTTAAAAATTTAGATTAACTTAAGGGCAGTTAATCCCATTCTTGCATCGAACAAAATTTAAATTTTTGAAATGGAATCGTATGCGACTGCCTTGTTATATGCAACACCTTTTTTTATAGGCCTTGTTCTTATCGAAATACTTTATGGCCGATTTGTAAAAGACCAGAAGCACAATCTCATGGATACCGTGAGCAGTTTGAGTTCCGGTCTTACCAATGTGGTAAAGGATTCACTTGGACTTGTGGTTATCCTTGTCAGTTATCCATTTTTATTGGATCATTTGGCCTTGATAGAGATCAAGGCAACATGGTTGGTTTGGGTCGTGGCTTTTATTGCCTTGGATTTTGCAGGGTACTGGAATCACCGATTAAGCCATAGGATAAATTTTTTTTGGAACCAGCATGTAATCCATCACAGTAGCGAAGAGTTTAATCTGGCATGTGCCCTTCGCCAACCTATATCGAACCTTTTGGGGTATTATGCACTTTTATTGATTCCAGCTGCACTTTTGGGTGTGCCCAACACCGTAATTGCCATATTGGCGCCCATTCACTTGTTTGCTCAATTTTGGTATCATACACAACATATTGGTAAAATGGGTATTTTGGAATACGTGATAGTTACCCCTTCCCAGCACCGGGTACACCATGCCATAAATCCAGAATATATCGATAAAAACCTCGGACAGATATTTTGTATTTGGGATAGAATGTTCGGAACTTTTCAAGAGGAGTTGGATGAAGTTCCTCCGCAATATGGGGTGTTAAAACCGGCTAATACATGGAATCCTATTATTATAAATTTTCAACATTTATGGCGATTGATGCAGGATGCATGGCGCACCAAAAGTTATTGGGATAAAATTCGGATTTGGTTTATGCCAACGGGGTGGCGCCCAGAGGACGTAAAGGAAAAGTACCCCATTTCCATAATCCAAAATGTGTACAACTTTAGCAAATATCAACCAGAGGTAACATCAACTTTAAAAACATACGCCTTGTTTCAACTGATCATGACCACCTTTTTAATGCTGTTCATGTTTTACAGTTATTCCGAAATTGGTTTTGATGGATTATTGCTGTTCGGTGCCTTTATTTTTGTTGGGATTTATGGATATACAACCTTAATGGACCGAAAAAAATATGCGATTTGGATTGAAGTAGTTCGTGGACTTGGAGGATTGGTCTTTATTTATATTACCAATGATTGGTTTGGGATGAATAATTACTTTTCAATCGGGAGTTATCTAATTGCACTCTATTTTTTGATAACTATTTTTGGGGCTGTCTATTTTACTTATTTTGAAAAATCGTTGGTGCGCCCAGATTTGGCGGCCTAGAGCGATTTTAACTCTTTTTCTACCAGTTCCACATATTTTTCCATGGCCTCCTTAACACTTATTCGCTTGGCTTGGAACAGTGCATTGGCTTTAAACGCGTTTATTAGTGGCGTTCTGCTACCGGGGTTTTCGAAATTCTTGTTGGCAATTTTAAAGTACGCATAGAGCTTCAACAAAAGATCCGCTGGCAAAGGATCAGTGTAGTCGTTTACAAAGTCAACAGCATCGTTGAATCTCTTTTGTAGCTCTTCATCAATCATTTTTTGGTCTTAAGGATGCAATACATGTACGTGCGCCAACTACTTTTTGGTTCAATTTAACGGTAATATCACAATCTAGAGGCAACAATAGGTCTACTCTAGAGCCAAATTTTATAAAACCAGCATCTTCGCCCTGTGTCACTTGTTCGCCTTCCTCGGCATAATTCACTATTCTTCTGGCCAATGCTCCTGCAATTTGCCTGTATCCTATTTCCCCAAACTTTGGTGTGTGGAGCACAATGGTGGTGCGTTCGTTCTCGGTACTGGATTTGGGATGCCATGCCACCAAATATTTTCCGGGATGGTACTTGGAATAGGTGACGGTACCACTTGCGGGATATCTTGTGACGTGCACATTAACAGGCGACATAAAAATGGAAACCTGCTTTCTTTTTCCTTTAAAATATTCCGGTTCCTCAACTTCTTCGATTACCACTACCTTACCGTCCACGGGTGCCAATATTTCATCAAAAGTCGGGGTCACCAATCTTTTTGGGTTTCTAAAGAACTGTAAGATGGCGATCAATATGACCAGCGCGACAATCTGAACGGCATATCTGATCCATTCAATATCGATAAAATATTGTGCGGCCAAAACGCCGGCTACCACTAGAAAAAAAGTGGTGATAATAATTTTTTGCCCCTCTTTATGAAACATAGGTGAATATATTTAAGATCAAATACGCAAAAGGTGCAGCAAAGACCAAGCTGTCCAATCGGTCCCAAATTCCGCCATGTCCGGGTAAAATAGCTCCGCTATCCTTAACTCCGGCCATGCGTTTAAATTTAGATTCCAACAAATCCCCTAGACTTCCTGCTACCACAATCAAACATGCCATTGCCATCCATTCGATTAACGAAAGCCGTGTTTCGTACCACGATAAAAAATAGGCCGCGGCCAGTGCAAAAATAAGACCTCCTACAGAACCTTCAATGGTTTTTTTTGGTGAAACGGCAGGAAAAAGTTTAGTTTTTCCCACAGTTCTTCCTACCAGGTAGGCAAAAGTATCGTTTACCCATATCAAAATAAAGATGCCCATGATCAAGAATTGAGCAAATTCATCAATTTTATAGGGTATCATGGTCAAAAAAATACAACCTCCACCAATGTAAAACAGACCGATCAAGAATTTTTGAACAGGAGTAAAGTTTCTCGGAGCTTTGGTAAAGAGAAATACCAATAGGGCCAGATCCACTGTTATGGTAAAAAACATGAGCAGGTTGATCGCTGCACTGTTCTGGGTCAGATAAATAAAAACCCACCAGAGTGCCAAATAAGCCACGAATACATAATAACCTTTAAGGCGTACGATCCGCTTGTATTCGTACAGGCATCCCAAACCAAAGGTCATAAACAAAAAATCGAATGCGTCCGAACTTAAAAAAACCGCGCCCAGTAGGAGTACAACATAAATTACCCCTGTAATGGAGCGTCTTAATACCTCTCTCATGTATTTAAAAATCTTCTAGGAGTAAAAGATATACATTTTTTGAGGCACTTCCGTAGGAAAGGAAATCGTCTTTGTTTTCCGCTGTAGGCTGAAAGTGCTTTAAAGTGGTGATGTTGTTCGGGATATTTTTTTGATAGCGTTCCTTGATAATTTTTAAGGCTTCGCTTATGGAATCCACTAGCTGGCTGGTAGTGGCAAATACCACTAAATTGGATGGCAGTTCATCCAATTTTTTTTCTTTTATCTGGTTGGAACATACCAAAATTGAGCCATTGTGAGCCACTAGATGTTCGCAAGTGGTAAAGAAAATCTCGCTTTCGTTTCGATTGTGGGTAAAGTCTATTTTTTCCGTGGCAAAACGAGTTTCCAATCTTGGGTCCATAGTAAAAAACAGATGGTCTTGCCAATCGTTCTCGGAAACAATGTTCTCCAAGGCTTCCGATACCTCTGCAAAATCTTCGCAATAGATAAATTTACCACCGTTCTTTTTAAAATAGATGGTAAATTTTTCATCAACGGGAATTTTTAAATCCGGCATATGGTCACCACGGGTTTCCGTAGTCTCCTTGGAAACCTTTTTTCCTCCTCCGAATAGTTTTTTAAAAACTCCCATTTATGGCACTTGTGCTTGTCTATCTAATCAATAATTGTGTTTTGATTGGATGATTCCTGATATATTTTTTATTTAGCTGGCTCTAGTTCTTCTTCTTGCTTTTCGAATGGACGTTGGCCAAATATTTTTTCCAGATCATCCTTAAAAATAACTTCTTTGTCCAAAAGTCTTTCGGCCAATTCGGTCAACTTGTCCTTATTGTCCTCGAGCAATTTTATGGCACGTTGATATTGCTTCTCGATGATCTTGGAAATCTCCTGATCGATTTTTTGTGCTGTTTCCTCGCTATAAGGTTTGGTGAAGCCATATTCGTTCTGACCGGATGAATCGTAATAGGTGATGTTCCCCAATTCATCGTTTAATCCATATATGGTAACCATGGCCCTGGCCTGTTTGGTCACTTTTTCCAAATCGCTTAAAGCTCCGGTGGAAATCTTATTGAACATTACCTTTTCAGCGGCTCTACCTCCCATGGTGGCACACATTTCGTCCAACATTTGTTCTGGACGCACAATTAAACGTTCTTCCGGAAGGTACCAAGCGGCCCCCAACGATTGTCCTCGGGGTACTATGGTTACTTTAACCAAGGGAGCAGCGTGTTCCAACATCCAGCTTACGGTTGCGTGACCAGCTTCGTGGAACGCGATGGTTTTCTTTTCCTCTGGGGTAATGATTTTGTTTTTCTTCTCAAGACCGCCTACAATTCTATCCACTGCATCCAAGAAGTCTTGCTTGGTTACCGCTTTTTTCTCTTTACGGGCCGCAATAAGGGCAGCTTCGTTACAAACATTTGCAATGTCCGCTCCTGAGAAACCTGGTGTTTGTTTTGCCAAAAAGTCCAAATCCAAGGTTTCTGCTGTTTTAATGGGTCTAAGGTGAACTTCAAAGATTTCTTTTCGTTCGTTAAGATCTGGCAGGTCTACATAAATCTGACGATCAAATCGTCCTGCACGCATCAATGCTTTGTCCAGTACATCGGCACGGTTGGTCGCGGCAAGTACAATTACGTTGGTATTGGTGCCAAAACCATCCATTTCGGTCAACAACTGGTTCAAGGTGTTCTCGCGTTCATCGTTGGAACCTGTAAAATTGTTTTTGCCCCTTGCGCGTCCAATGGCATCGATTTCATCAATGAATATGATGGCAGGTGACTTATCCTTGGCTTGTTTAAAGAGGTCACGGACCCTGGATGCACCCACGCCCACGAACATCTCCACAAAATCGGAACCGGATAAAGAGAAGAAGGGGACCTTGGCTTCACCAGCAACAGCTTTTGCCAATAAGGTTTTACCTGTTCCGGGAGGTCCTACCAATAGTGCGCCTTTAGGTATTTTACCTCCCAAGGAGGTGTATTTGTCCGGGTTTTTTAGGAATTCCACAATTTCCTGAACTTCCTCTTTGGCTCCTTCGAGACCAGCTACATCTTTAAAAGATGTGCGTGTATCCGTTTTTTCGTCGAATAATTTGGCCTTTGATTTTCCGATATTGAAAATTTGACCGCCCGCGCCACCGCCTGCACCACCGGACATTCTACGCATTAGGTAAATCCAGATGCCGATGATCAGTGCGAAAGGAAGCAATGTCAGGAATATTTCTCCAATAACATTGGATTCTGTATCAAACTCGACGATGGTATCGAGGTTGTTTTCTTTTTTTATCTCCGTTATTTCGTTTTGGAAAATCTGCAGATCGCCATAATCCAAAACATATTGGGGAACCAATCCGGCAGATGGTAAAAGTGGTTTTTCTGCCACTCCCTTGTGCACATCTTTGTTCAAAGCTTCCTCTGTAAGAAAAACTTTGGCCTGACGGGTGTTGGTGATGATGACTATTTTTGAAATGTCACCGTTCCGTAAAAATTCCTGTAATTCGGAGGTTGTGGTCTTTTCCGTGCTCGAAAAACTGTTGCCTCCAAAAAATTGGAAACCAATGATCAATGCGATTACCACACCATATATCCACCACGAACTAAAACGTGGTTTTTTTGGAGCATTATTTGGGTTGTTTTCTTTTGCCATTTTTTTCTTAAGAATTGTAACTGCTTTCTACCATTGTGACTTTGGCGTCTCCCCAGAGTCCTTCAATATCATAGAATTCTCTAATATGTTTTTGGAATACATGCACAACAACATTTACATAGTCCATTAGCACCCATTCGGCGTTTTCGGACCCTTCAATGTGCCATGGTTTATCATGTAAAGTCTTACTGACCTTTTTCTGTATGGATGAGACAATCGCATTTACATGCGTGTTGGAAGTACCGTTACAGATTATGAAATAGTCGCAGACCGTGTTTTCGATTTCCCTTAGGTCCAGTAGATTTATATCAACTCCTTTAACATCTTCTATTCCCTCCAGAATCAAGGCAATCAACTCATCTGCGCTAGCTTTCGTTTTCTGCATTCAAAAAATTTAGATTTTACAAAGTTATGTTTTTTTTGTTTTCTTAGCCTTAGTTTTTAACAAATCATAAAGGCTTGCCATATTGGGAAAACAATTTCAAATACTCAAACTTGATGCCACGGACTCCACAAATTTGTTTTTACGGAATTTGCTGCGTTCGGAAGATCCGCCGGATTACACCGTAGTAGTGGTCGATAAACAATTGAAAGGCAGGGGGCAAATGGGGACTGTTTGGATGTCCGAAGGGGGGAAAAACCTTACTTTCAGCGTGTTGCGAAGGTTTGACGCCTTTGGTGTAGAGCATCAATTTGTGTTGAATATTGCAATTTGCATGGCCGTGAGCGATGTGCTAAAAGCTTTGGGAGTGCCCAATGTGAAGGTAAAATGGCCGAACGACATTATGTCAGGTTCTGTAAAAATTTGTGGAATTTTAATTGAAAATGTACTCAAAGGTTCCATTATTGCCCAATCCATTATTGGTATTGGGTTAAATGTTAACCAAACTATTTTTGAAGGTCTGGAAAAGGCTTCTTCCCTAAAAGTGATCACGGGTAAAGATTATGATCTGGATGAGTTACTCCAAAAAATACTGGAGCGGATACAATATCACCTTAATGGGATCGAGGCAAAGACTGTGGGCCAATTGTTACCTGCATACGAAGAAATCCTTTTTAGAAAGGATAAACCATCCACTTTTAGCTCCCCAATTGGGGGTATGTTCGTTGGGTACGTGCGAGGGGTGTCACCATCGGGCAAGTTGGTGCTCGAACTTGAAGATGAAATTTTTAAGGAATTCGACCTAAAGGAAGTAACGCTGCTTTACTGACCTATTTTATCCATATTATTGGATAAAGTGCCAATAAAATTGGTTATGGGTGCTTTGATCATCATGGCCATCATGGCATTGAACTCTCCTTCAAAACTAAGTCCCACTTCGCTTTCGTTTTCTTCCAATGCGGTAATATCTGCGGTAAGGGTAAAGGGAAGTTTATCGCTTGCCGCTCCCAGAACAACTTTGTCGTGCGGGTTTTGTTCCTTTAACCGGAGTACAATCTCGGGCATACCTTTTAGGGCAAATTTAAAGGTGTTTTCGTCCAATACTTCAAACTTGTCAATATTGTCCGGCATTAAAGTTTCAAAGTTTTTGATGTCGGTCAAAAATTCGAATACTTCTTTGTTGCTTTTGGCTACTTTCTTTTTTGGTGATTCAATGTGCATGGTGAAAAATTATTTCCATTCTTGTGGATTGGACTTCCACTCCAATAAGGTTTGTAACTGGGTTTCTTTGATATAGTTGGTTTCTGATGCTTGCTCTACCAGGTTTTCGTAGTCCGATAGCGTATGCAGTTCCACGTTTTCTTTTTTAAAGTTCTCGGCGGACACGGGAAAGCCGTAGGTAAAGATGGCAATCATGCCCTTAATGTCTGCATTTTGCTCTTTTAAGGCCTTGACCGCATTGAGGCTGCTATTGCCAGTACTGATCAGGTCTTCTATCACCACAACGCTCTGTCCTGGTTCAAAGTGTCCTTCGATCTGGTTTTGTCTACCATGTTCCTTTGGTTTTGGCCTAACATATACAAACGGGAGTCCGAGGGCTTCGGCAACAAGAATGCCAATGCCAATGGCCCCAGTGGCAACTCCGGCGATTACGTCCGGTTTTCCGTAGAGCTTTTCTACCTGTTTAGCCATTTCTTCCCGAACAAAGTTTCTGATCATAGGGTAGGACAACATAATTCTATTGTCGCAATAAATGGGAGACTTCCAGCCCGAAGCCCAAGTGAATGGATTTTCAGGTTCCAACTTTATTGCATTAATTTGCAGCAACAGCTCAGCTGTTTTTTTTGCGATTTGCTTATCTAAAACCATTGCGCAAATGTATGAAGTTTTTGTTAATGAGGCTCCACTGATTTTAACAAACGAGCGCCCCGAGGATTCCAATGGTAATTTGTTTTCTTTGGATGGTGATTCGATCGTTGAGGCCATCAGGCTTTTGTCCAAAAAGAAGATAAGGAAGGCCTATCTGTACCATCCGGATGAAACGGAGATCCTAAAGCTTTTTATGCATAAAATCCCTGTAGTGGTCGCTGGTGGTGGTTTTGTGATCAATAAGAAAGGTAAGGTCCTATTTATTTTTAGAAACGGAAAGTGGGATTTGCCCAAAGGAAAAGTGGATAAAGGAGAGTCCATAGAAAATGCCGCAATACGTGAAGTAGAGGAAGAGACCGGCGTGCAAAATCTAAAGATTGAACGGTTTTTACGTACAACTTTTCATGTTTTTAAAAGAAACGGAGAGTATCGTTTAAAGCAAACGCACTGGTTTATTATGTCCACCGATTATGCCGGCAAATTAGTGGCGGAAAAGTCCGAAGGAATCAAAAAAGTGAAATGGAAGGGCCCCCGAAAGACCAAAAAGGCTTTAAAAAATTCTTACCATAACATTAAGATTCTGTTTGAGGATTGGCCGTTTATTTAGGAAGCAATCTTGACGCATCGCTATTCTTTTCTATACGATAAATGGGATAGGCAAGGTAGGCTTCTTCAAAATGTTCCGAACGTTCAAAAATCCAATTAAGTTGCGCATACCAGTTATTGGCAAAATTGAGGTCTCCTTCTTTTTTGGTCTCAAACTCCTGTAATAGAATAGAATCTTTTTGGAGCATTTCCAAGGCAACGTCTTCAAAAACATAAGGGGAAAACCCTTCTTTGCGTTGAAGAACCGTATCAAAAAAGTTCCAATTAAAAAAAGAATCCGCACCTTGTGGTTCTAAAGTTTCCAGTAAATAACGAATGCCCGGCTGTTGGGTTGGGACCAATATGTCTCCTTCCCTAAACTGAACTTGCTTTGTCTTGGCCTCTACTTTGGTGTTGGAGTGGAGGTAGTGCCCTTCGTATGGTGTTCTACGGGTATCGTAACCAGTGATTTTATAGGCTTCAACGGACAATGTGGTGTCCTTTTTAAATGGGGTGTATTGTATTTTATTGGCATCCAATCGCTCTATTACCTTTTTCCAACTTTTCTTTACAATGTATGCGGCAGGAACGATAACGGTATCCAAGGGATAATAGTGGTCCATGTATACGGTCTCTTTGGTAAAGGGTTTTTCCCGATTGTATTTTAACCTTGGTAGACCGGTGACTTCGCTAACAAGGGTTTCCGCCTCGTATCCCTTAAAATTTAGAATAGAGGTCTGGGTCGTATCCACTGCCCAATTAAAGTAATATTCGGAGAGTTCCAGATTGTTCTCCAAAGTTTCTTTGCGAACTGTTCTTATGTTCTCGTGCTCAGCCTCCACGATTTCTATAAGGCTGTGCATTAGATCATAGGTGCCTTCTACACGTTGTTTGTATGGTTTTAGCATATGGGTTTCTACCATGAGCCCCAATGTGCTCCAAAGTGTGGTGTAGCCGGTGGAATACCTTGGGTGGTCCATAAATTGACTGAACCCCATCTCTGGCGGTGTGTTAAAAACGTTCACGTAAGGGGTTATGTCCCATTCTTTATCCGATAACGAATCTTCTAGGTTTGGCATTAAGGTTTTGTGCAGGTACTGGCCCATTTTTCCACCAAGCTTGTTGTGCTGGGTAAAAAGGTGCGTTAGGGTATATTGGTAATCTGCACCGTTACTTACATGGTTGTCTATAAAAACGTCGGGTTTTACCATGTGGAAAATTTGTGCGAACGTTTTAGCGTTCTGAGTATCCATTTTTACAAAGTCCCTATTAAGATCGTAGTTCTGTGCATTACCTCGAAAGCCGTATTCTTCAGGTCCGTTTTGGTTGGCCCTTGTGGTTGAATTTCTATTGAGTGAGCCACCGATATTGTATATGGGAATGGTTACCAAGACCGTTTTTTTGGGCAGGTTTAATTCTCCGGTGGCAAAATCTCTGTAAAGCATCATGGTGGCATCGATTCCATCGCTCTCTCCGGGATGGATTCCATTATTTATAAGTATGATGGTTTTTTCCTTCCGAATATTCTCGTAATTAAAATCTCCATCAGGATTATAGGTGACCATGTGCAAAGGATAACCACTGTCCGTTGTGCCTATGGTGTGCAAGTTGATTTCGGGAAATTCCTTCGCGAGTCGAATGTAATAATCGATAGTTTGTTGATAGGTTGCCGTTTCCTTCCCGTCCGACAGTTCAAAGTGGGTAGGGTAAGAAGATTTTTCGTCCTGTGTTTCCGATTCGCAGGAGATAAAAAGAACTAGGGCCAAAAAGAGTACTAAGTGCTTCAAAATATTTCGGGAACGTTAAGGCACCATTAAGTGCTGGTTTGTACCAAAAATACAGAATATTATAGTTTATGAGGCTATCTCGATGAAGCCAAGTTCGTTGCTTTCAATTTTAAAGATCGGTTTGTTCTTAAAATTGAGGTTGAACGGGCACCTGTTTTTAAAGCCGTTCCATTTTTTATAGTCCAAGGGGTCTATGGAAGAAGTGATCATATTTACTGTAATATGTTCTTTTGGATCGGCATTTATCAAAGCTTCAAGGAACTCCCATCCATCCATTATGGGCATGTTGATATCCAAAAAGATTACATTGGGCGCGGCCAATCCTTTTTCCATCCGTTCTTTGTAAGCTTCTTGGGCCTCCAATCCATTTTGGAAAATCTGGATATCGTTACATTCCACCGCGGATTTCAACATTCTTTTTATGCCAAATACGGTAATTGGATCGTCGTCCACTATAAAAATACAACTAACTTTCTTCATTAAAATACACATTAAATGTAGTGCCTTTATCTACCTCACTTTGCACTGTTATACTTCCGCCCATGGCTTCTATTTGATTTTTTACAAGGTATAGCCCAAAACCTTTGGCATCTTTTCTATTGTGAAAGGTTTTGTACATGCCGAAAACTTTGTCCCCGTATTTTTCCAGATTTATCCCGATCCCGTTATCCGATATGCTCAACAGCACGCCCTCTTTGGACTGGACCGCGTCTATTGTGATCAAGGATTCCCTGTTCTCACTTTTGTATTTGACGGCATTGGAAACAAGATTTAAAATAATGCTGTCCAGATAGGCCGGAACACAAGTTACTTGAATGTTCTCCGCGACATTATTGATTACATGGGAGCTGTTCTTTTGTAGTAAGGCGGATAGGTTTTGTAAAACATTGATGATATTACGCCTTAGGTTCAATGGTTTTTTGGTCTCAGAGGTTTTTGTGTTAATGTCCACGACCTCGTTTAGGTTGCCCAATGTTTCCAATAAATTGTCCGAGGCCTGCGATAACATTTTTATAATGCCTTGCCGTTCCTCTGGATCGTTCTCAGCGTTTAAAAACTCCAAGAGCATGGAAAAATTAGCGGAGTGGGACCTTAAATTATGGGAAACAATATGTGCAAAACTGATAAGTTTCTGGTTTTGCAGGGAAGTAACCTTGATAAAATCCCGCAATTGCTCCTCCTTTCTTTTCATGGGGGTAATGTCCAAACTGACCCCTATAAGTCCGCAGACCTTGCCTTCTAGGTCAAAATAAGGGATTTTTGAGGTTAGGTAATTGGTGGTTTTACCATGTAATATGCTTACTGTCTCTTTTCCGAAGATAGGGGTGAGGTTCTTCATAACATTAAGATCCTCTTCCCTCGAAATTTTGGCAGTTTCCTCATCGTATTGTTCAAAATCGGTGGTTCCGATAATTTCCTCTGCTGTTTTGCCCAGATAGTTACATTCGCTTTTGTTGACCAATATTTTTCTGGTGTTCAAGTCTTTCACATAAACGTTCAGCGGAAGACTGTCCACCAAGGTAGTTAAAAGTTGTTGGTGCTCCTGGACCTTGGTTTCGGCCAACACTTTTTCGTGAATATCTTTAAGGGTTCCATATATCTTAATGGCTTCTCCATTCTTAAGAACTGGTTTGCCGGTCACCCGAACCCATCTTTCTTCGCCTTCAAAAGTTACCAATACTACTTTGGCATCAAATGGTTGATGATTGACTATGGAGTTATGGAAAAGCATAGAAATCTTGTTCTGGCTGTATCCTGTTTTGTAAAAATCGATGGCTTCTATCGTGGTGGGCTGAAAACAGTCGGGAACTTGGTGAATACGCTTGGTCTCTTTGCACCAAGTAAGTTCCTCCTTTATCACATCAAACTCCCACCAACCAGTGTGCGATACTTCCATTTTGGTGTCCAAAATGGTGTTCAGCCATTTGATCTCTTCTTCTTTTTTTACTTCTGATGTAATATCGTCGGTCTGGATGATGGCACCGATCACATTTTCCTTATCATCGAACCAGGGGGCAAAACTACTTTTTAGGTACCGGATGCCCGCTGGGTTTTCCAATTGGTGCTCTAATGTGAACGATTTTTGTTCTGCCAGTCGCAGCTCTAGATCAAGAATCTCTTTGTAAAGGGAAAAAACATTGGTATTGGAGGTGTTGTCCTGTGGGGGCAATCCAAAAATATCGAGCCAAGCACTGGATGCATCCAGTAAAATGCCTTTTTGATCAAGAAGCGCGGTTGCCGAGGGCAATTGCTTCAATAAGTAAAACTGGTCGATTCTTTTAACTGTTTTCAAACTCGGGGGAAGGTTTAAAACGTTATGCTATTTATTAATTGATGCCAATGTAAAATTATTGGCTTATCTAATTGATTTATTGTTGTGAAACTGTTCCAAAGTGTTGTATTATCCTGAATGGACAATGTTTCATCTAAAAATAAATTGTAAGAAAAGACTTAAATAAGTTTGTTCCCCCTGAAATCGTGAAATTTATGGTTTTACCACGACCGTTTCGGGTACCAATCCTGAGTAATCCCCACCATTCCTGATAACATCCCGCACAATGGAAGAGCTTATAAAGGACTTTCCGGAGGAGGTCAATAGAAAAACAGTTTCTATTTCCGATAACTTACGGTTGGTATGTGCAATTGCTTTTTCAAACTCAAAATCCGCCGGGTTGCGCAATCCCCGCAATATAAATGTGGCATCTATTTTCTTGCAAAAGTCGACCGTCATCCCTTGGTAGGTGGTCACTTTAATTTTTGGTTCATCCTTGAACGCTTCCTCGATAAACCGAACTCGTTCGTCCAAGGAGAACATATATTTTTTGTCGGCATTTATACCTATGGCAATTACCAATTCGTCAAAAAGGGTGACTCCTCTTTTTATAATATCATAATGGCCTAATGTGAGTGGGTCAAAAGACCCAGGGAACAATGCGCGTTTCATGGTGTGGTATAAGGTTTTTTAAAAATACGGATTCTATCGCAAAGCTTCAACAATGGCGCTATCAAAAAGCGATTCAAGGGAGATGCCTGCAGTTTTCGCCTGTTGCGGCAATAAACTTTCCTCCGTTAGTCCGGGGGTTGTGTTTATTTCCAATAAATGGGGTACATCACCGATAAAGATAAATTCACTTCGGGTATACCCTTTTAGTCCCAAGGTCGTATAAATAAATTCGGCCAACTGTCTAACGTTCTTCTCTTGTTTTTCGGAAATACGGGCTGGGGTTATTTCTTGTGATTTGCCCATATATTTCGCTTCGAAATCGAAGAAATCGTTTTCAGAAATAATTTCTGTGGCCGGCAATACGGTAACCTTTTTGTTATAAGTGATTACCCCGACGGAAACTTCTGTGCCATCCAAAAAGGATTCTATAATGATCTGGTGATCTTCCTTGAAGGCATTGGCAATGGCTTGGTTTAGATCCTCTTTTTTGTGGACCTTGGATACGCCATAGCTACTCCCGGCCCTATTGGCTTTAACAAAACAAGGTAGCCCAACTTTGTCTACAATGGCATTTTCGTCGATGGTCTGGCCTTTGTTTACAAAAAAGGAAGTGGCACTAGGGATTCCATAGGGTTTCAAAGCGCTCAATAGATCTCGTTTGTTAAAGGTGAGTGCGGCTTCATAATGGTTGCAGGATGTCTGCGGAATGCCCACAAGTTCAAAATAGGCCTGCATTAGTCCATCTTCGCCAGGAGTGCCGTGTATTGCGTTGAAAACACAATCAAAAAGAATTTTTTTGCCATCAATGGTTATACTGAAATCGGATTTATCCAATGTATGCCTTTCATCGGTGTTGTCCAGATAATACCAGTTTTCTTTGGTGATTATAATTCTGTAGGCATTGTACTTATTTGTATCCAGATATTTGTGGACCACGTTTCCGCTCTTTATGGAAATATGGTGTTCGCTGGAATAGCCGCCCATTATAATGGCAATGTTTTTTTTCATTTATCGGTAAATTATCACAAAGCCAAAATAAAGAAAAAAGGGTGGGCTTTCCTATATTTGTTCCGTTAAGGTGAAATACATGAAGAATTTTTTCAACTTTTTAAAGAGCAAGACTTTTTTTATCCAACTTGGATTGGCGGCAATAGCTATAGTTGTTTTGGTGTTCGTTGCATTGCAATGGCTCAAGGGCACTACCAATCACGGGGAATTTGTGGAGGTACCGGATTTCTCCAAAATGTCGGTTATGGAAATGCGAAAAGCAGTGGAGGAAGCTGGTCTCAGATATCAGGTTTTGGATTCATCCAACTACAATCCCGAGTATCCAAGATTTTCAATTTTGGAACAAAACCCTCCTGCTGGCAACAAGGTAAAGGCCAACCGTAAAATTTATTTTACTGTAAATCCATCAGGATATAAAAAGGTAAGTGTACCGGATATCATTCAGGTTACCCAACGTAATGCTGCATCTATGCTAAAGGCCGTAGGGCTGGATGTGGAGCGTGTTACCTATATTGATGAGTTGGGCAAGGACATGGTGTACAACATGAAGTTTAAGGGGAAATATATAAAGCCGGGCGACAGATTGCCCAAAACCTCCAAGGTGGAATTAATTTGTGGAAACGGGACCATTCCCGGCAGTGCAAGGGTAAAGGCAGACTCCAACTAACTATGGATATTTCGGAAAACCAGGACGAACTTTCTCAGGATGATCTTTATGAGCATTATGCCTTTGTGGCATCTAAGGGCCAAGACCCTTTGCGAGTGGATAAATTTTTGATGAATTTTATTGAGAACGCCACTCGTAACAAGATTCAACAAGCGGCCAAAAAAGGCCATATTTGGGTAAACGACTCCATTGTAAAACAAAATTACAAGGTAAAAGCAGGGGATGAGGTGAAGGTTATGTTCGAGCATCCGCCCTATGAGTTTTTGTTGACCCCGGAAGATATACCATTGGACATTGTTTACGAGGACGACATACTTTTGGTGGTGAACAAACCGGCAGGCATGGTGGTGCACCCGGGGCATGGAAATTACTCGGGTACCTTGATCAATGCCTTGGTGTACCATTTTGAAAACTTGCCCAATAATAGTTCGGATAGACCTGGTCTGGTCCACCGGATCGATAAAGATACCTCCGGATTATTGGTAATTGCCAAAACGGAAGCAGCAATGACCCACTTGGCGCAACAATTTTTCGAAAAAAGTAGTGAACGGGAATATGTGGCCTTGGTCTGGGGCAATGTAACCGAAGACGAAGGTACCATTGAAGGGCATATTGCACGAAACCCCAAAAACCGCCTACAGATGATGGTTTTTCCGGAGGGAGATGAAGGAAAGGAAGCTGTGACACATTACAAGGTATTGGAGCGCTTTGGATACGTTACCTTGGTGTCCTGCAGGCTGGAAACCGGTAGAACCCACCAAATTCGGGTCCACATGAAATATATAGGCCATACCTTGTTCAATGATGAGCGCTATGGAGGCGACAGAATTTTAAAAGGGACCACCTTTACCAAATACAAGCAATTTGTGGAGAATGCTTTTAAGGTATTGCCAAGGCAAGCTTTGCATGCCAAAACATTGGGCTTTGAGCATCCGGTAACAGGCAAGTTTATGCGTTTTGATTCCGATCTGCCCGAAGATATGGTCCAGTGTATCGAAAAATGGCGCGGTTATGCCAAGCATCACGAATCATAGGTTTCTTCGATCCTAAGATTGAAAACACCATTGGCCCATCTGTCCAAATAAGTAAAATCCTCGTTATTTTTACAAAAAATGGAACCATATGAAAATTGTGATATCACCGGCAAAGTCACTTGATTACGAAACCACTTTGCCCACATCAAAATATAGTCAGCCCCAATTTTTGGAACAAGCCGAAAAGCTAAATGCGGTATTAAAGAAAAAGAAGCCCAAAGCCCTATCGGAACTTATGTCCATTTCCGATAAACTTGCGGATTTGAACTGGGAGCGCAATCAAAATTTTGAATTGCCCTTTACCGTTGACAATGCAAGGCCGGCAGTGTATGCTTTTAACGGAGATGTGTACCAAGGTCTGGATGCCTATACCATTCCCGAAGATAAGTTGGACCGTTTGCAAAGTACGCTGCGGATATTATCCGGCCTGTACGGTGTTTTAAAACCATTGGACCTAATGCAGCCATACCGATTGGAAATGGGGACGCAGTTAAAGGTAGGCCGTAAAAAAAATCTGTACGAGTTTTGGAAAGATCAAATTACCAATGCCTTAAACAACGAACTTGAGGAAGATGAACTATTTGTAAACCTTGCAAGCAACGAATACTTTAGTGCAGTAGATGTCAAAAAACTTAAAGTGCCGGTAATAGCACCGGTTTTTAAGGATTGGAAGAACGACAAACTCAAAATCATCAGTTTCTTTGCCAAAAAAGCACGTGGATCTATGGTACGGTACATTATTGATTCCGGTGCCCAAACATTGGATGACATCAAGAATTTTGATTATGATGGCTATTTGTACAGCGAGGAACACACCGTAAAGAAAGACCAGCCAGTTTTTATTCGATAAAACTTTGGTAAGATCAAAGTAATTTTTAAGTTGTCACAACCAATCACGTTGTTACAATAAGGCACGACGTGCTTCAAATTGTGATACGTTTAAATTTAACCCAAACGTTACGTATAATTCGCGAACTTTGGGTGTTCGTCCATGATAACATCAACTTAAAATAAATACATGCAGCAGACTAAACGGTTAGAGGAATTTAAAAAAACGGTAACCAATAAGTTCAATATTTACAACAGTCTTTTTTTGAGCTTGCCCTACAACAATATAGAAAATGTAGGGGTTCTTATCCCATTATTGCTAGATCAGTGCGAGAAAGGCTTAAAAGAAGGTAAAGATCCCCAAGAGATTTTAGAGGTGTTTTTTACCAATTTTGTGGATATCAAAGACGAACGGGAGCGGTTGGACTTTATGTTCAAGATCGTGCAGTATGTGGAACGCCAAGTGGTACTTTACGATAGTGTGGAGGATTCGGCCTTCTCCAAACTTCAAAAATACAGTAGCTCTTTGACCATTAAGGATTATTTTGAATTGGTAAACCGCACCAAAAACTGGGACAAGGTCTCCAAAAAACTCTCCACCTTTAGTGCACGAATCGTTCTGACCGCGCATCCAACGCAGTTCTATACCCCCGCCATATTGGATATTATTGCAGAATTGCGCACTTTGATCGATGAGGACAGGATTCATGATATTGACGTAACCTTGCAGCAATTGGGGCTTACCTCACTGATCAATGCAAAAAAACCAACGCCTTTGGACGAGGCAAAAAACATTATCTACATACTTCGTAATACGTATTATGATGCCGTTGGCGAATTGTACCAATATGTAAAAAGTAATATTCGGGACGATAAGTTTAATAATTACAACCTGATGAAACTCGGATTTTGGCCTGGTGGCGATCGTGATGGGAACCCCTACGTAACGGCCGATATCACTAAACAGGTGGCGGATGAATTAAGGCTTACTTTAATGAAATGCTATTATAACGAATTGAAGGGCCTTCGCAAAAAACTTACATTCAAGGATATGCAGGTAGACATCAATGCGTTGAGCGATAAGCTGTACAAAGCCATGTTCAACCCAGATGTGCTTGTTTCTTACGAGGAAATCATCGCCTGTTTAAATGGTGTCCGCGAAAAACTGATTGCCAATTATCACGAATTGTATTTGGACGAGTTGGATCAGTTTATGGATAAGGTACATATTTTTAAGACACATTTTGCCACCTTGGATATCCGTCAAGATCACAGTAAGCATTTGTTGGCCGTGGAAACTGTGCTAAAGAAGCATGGAGTTATTAAGGAAAACGTACACGAGTTGAGTGAAGGGGAACTGGTAAGGCTCTTGCTCAAGGAAAATTTTAATCTCGACCCAAAGGACTTTGAAGATGAGATTGTAAAGGACACCATTACGAATATCCAAAACCTAAAAGCGATACAAGAAAAAAACGGTGAAGAAGGCTGCAACCGATACATCATCAGTAATTCGGAAGATATTTTTTCGGTCTTGTTCGTGTTCGGTTTGTTTAGGTGGAGTGGATGGGACGAGAAAAAGATCACATTTGACATTGTTCCACTGTTCGAGACCATGAAAGGTATGGACGCTTCCGAAAAAGTGATGCAAACCTTGTTCGATATTCCACAATATAGGCAGCATCTGGAAAGAAGAAGGGACGTACACACCATAATGCTCGGATTTTCCGATGGTACCAAAGATGGGGGGTACCTAAAAGCCAACTGGTCTATTTTAAAGACCAAGGAAACCTTGAGCAAAGTCTGTAAAAAGAACGGTATCGCCGCTATTTTCTTTGATGGTAGGGGAGGACCGCCAGCACGTGGTGGTGGTAAAACACACAGATTCTACGCCGCACAGACCAAGGATGTGGCCAATCATGAGATTCAGCTTACCATTCAAGGGCAGACCATTACCAGTACCTATGGGACCAAAGAGCAGTTTATCCATAACTCCGAGCAGTTGCTCACCGCAGGATTGAGCAATAACTTATTTGGCAAGGAACTCACTATCTCCGCGGCACAACGTAAATTGATAGAGGAGCTCTCGGAACTCAGTTTCGACAAATACGATGCTTTAAAACAACACGAGAAATTTATGCCCTACCTGGAGCACAGAAGTACATTAAAATATTATACCAAGGCCAATATTGGCAGTAGACCAGGAAAGCGCGGAAACAAAAAACAGCTAACGCTTTCGGATTTACGCGCCATATCTTTTGTGGGGTCGTGGAGCCAGTTAAAACAAAATGTTCCCGGTTATTTTGGATTGGGTACGGCCATTAACAAGTTAAAAGAAGAAGGGCGACTGAACGAAGTGAAAAAGTTGTACAAAGATGTCCCATTTTTTAGAGCTTTGATGCACAACAGTATGATGTCCTTGGCCAAGTCCAATTTTAACCTGACCAGTTACATGAAGGAAGATCCAGAGTTCGGAGCTTTCTGGAACATTTTGAACGACGAGTTCCAGTTGTCCAAAAAAATGCTGTTGCAGATTTCGGGAGATAAGATTTTGATGGAGGATGAAGCCGTATCGCGGGAATCTGTTAAAATAAGGGAGCAAATTGTATTGCCCTTGTTGGTGATACAGCAAAATGCCCTGTACCATATCACACAAAATTCTGAATACAAAGAATTGTACGAGAAAATCGTTACTCGTTCCTTATATGGAAATATCAATGCCAGCAGAAATTCGGCATAATTAAAGTGTTGGCAGCCAAATATTTTAAACATACACATCCCTATAAACCGTTTTTGTTATCGCAGGCCACTAAATTGATCGTAGGTACCCTGCCTCCCCCACGGTTTACCACAGGTGACCTAAAACCACAAGATGTGGATTTTTGCTATGGCAGCTGTAACGGACAGTTATGGCCCATTTTGGATAGAATATTCCAACTGGGATTAACTTATGAAACTACAGATGAGGCCGTACAACAGCGAAAACAGTTCTTGATCAAGAACAAAATAGGGGTTTGCGATATTGTGGAAAGTGCCGATAGGGAAAAAATAGATGCATCCGACATCGGAATGCAAAATGTTGTGCTACGTGATTTAGTCGGATATTTACAAAAGTACCCGAATATCGATACCCTTTTGTTTACAGGCGGGAATAGTAAAAATGGTCCCGAATATTTCTTTCGCAGGCAACTAAAGGAGTATAACTTAAAACTCGATGTGGTCTCCGACGACGTGCCCCGAATTCATCATTTGGCGTTACCGATCACTCCGAGTACAACGTCAGTGCGAGGGCAGTCGAGAACCATTAAAACCGTTTCGCTGACTGCACCTTCGGGAGCTGCCAACCGAGCTGTGGGAAGTTTACAGGCCTACAAGCAAATGAAACAAAAAAATCCAGCATTCAATACACTGGATTTTAGGGTACTACAATATCGGGAGTTCTTTTAATCGATTTTACTGGAGAGAATACTATAAAAAGTCTTTATTCCATAAGCCAACTGGCCAATTTTTATATTTTCGTTGGGACTATGTTGGTTGTTGTCGGGGTTTACCACGGGAACAATAAAGGCAGGAATCTTTAATTCGTTCACAAAGGGGGATATGGGGACCGTACCGCCCATGGTGCGTATTTGAATGACTTCCTTGTCAAAACTGTTGTTTAAGGTATTTACTATAAAAATACCATATGGGTCATTTAGATCCGTACGGAACGCATCCGTAACACCCCTCTCTTTTACGGTAACAATTTTATCGAATTGCAAACGCTCTTCTTTGGAAGGCTCGTGATCTAAAACTTTATAGCCTTGCTGGGCTATATGATCTTTCACCAATTGTTTTAGCCGATTTCCATCGCTTTCTACCACCAATCTTAAATCCAGTTCCGCAGTTGCACTTTCGGGAACAATGGTGCGCGCTTTTTCTCCAACCCATCCAGAACTTAATCCGCGAATGTTCAAAGAGGGATATTGCAGGGCTTCTTGGTAAAAACTTCCTACTTTTTCCGAAGTTTTAAATTGGAGGTTTTCGGCAATGGCCGCATCGTTATCGGGTACACTTTTTAATATGGAATCGGTGGTTTTGTCAATAGTTATACCGTCATAATAACCGGAGATCGTTACTCTTCCTTCGGCATCTTTCATGGTTGCCAATAATTGTGCTAACTGAAAACCTGGGTTTGGAGCATAGTTGCCATAATGTCCGCTATGTTGCGGTTTAATGGGGCCGTAAGTAGTGAGGGTCAAAGTGGTAATACCACGGCAACCATAAACTACAGTAGGGTTTTCGGACGCGTGTACAGGTCCGTCCACGATCATTAAAAAATCCGACTCAAGGAGTTCACGGTATTGTTTCACAGCTGCCGGCAAAGGTTTACTGCCTTTTTCTTCTTCACTGTCCAAAATCACCTTTATATTAAAAGGAATGTCCTTACCATCCTTTTTAAGTAGGTCCATGGCGTTCAAAAGCATCACGATCGGCGATTTATCATCCGAAGTAGATCTTCCGAACAAACGCCAATCATAATTGATGTCGTCTCCAAGTTCATCAAAAGACATGGTTTCAAAACCATCATCCTTCGGGGCCTTTAATACCACATTGTACGGGTTGGGTTGGTTCCATTTGGACGGGTCCACGGATTGACCATCAAAATGCATATAAATAAGAACCGTTGGCTTGTCCCCGCTCATGGGCGTGGCGGCAAAAAACAAAGGAAGACCATCGGTTTCCAATACTGCCGAGTTAAACCCTCTATCGCCAAACTTGCGCTTTAACCACATTATGTTACGATCTATGTCGGCTGCGTCCAGAGCATCGTTGGGGATAGCTATAAATTCCCGTATTTCGTTAATGGCATCGGCGACCTGGGATTTAATGGCCACTTCATCTTGGGCAAAAACAGAAAAAGTAAGGCATAAGGTTACTATGGGCAGTATTTTTTTCATGACAAATCAATGTTGATCTTTAAAGTGGAAAATTAACGAATTTGCTTTACAAAGTCATCAATCTTGTCCACTCCATTTTTTGTTAGGTGTTTTATAAAGGCCGAACCAATGATCGCACCTTTTGCGTGTTGGGTAGCTTGCCCAAATGTCTCGGCATTGCTGATACCAAAGCCAACGATCTGCGGATTTTTAAGGTCCATTTGTGCTATGCGATTAAAATAGTTGGTCTGATCGGGACCAAAACCTTGCTTTGTTCCTGTGGTACTTGCCGAGCTCACCATATAAATAAAACCTTCGGATGCATCGTCGATCGCTTTTATGCGCTCGTTGCTGGTTTGTGGTGTAATAAGAAAAACGTTGATCAATCCATGTTTTTTAAAGATGGTTTCATATTCTTCTTTGTACACATCCAACGGTAGATCGGGAAGAATAAGCCCATCGACCCCAATTTCCTCACATTTTGCACAAAACGCTTCTACTCCATATTGAAGGACTGGATTAAAATATCCCATTAAAATCAACGGTATGGACACCGATTTGCGGATGTCTTTCAATTGCTCAAAAAGCAGGGCAGTGTTCATTCCATTTTTTAGGGCAGCCGTGGAACTTTCTTGTATGGTAGGTCCATCGGCCAATGGGTCGCTAAAGGGAAGCCCGATTTCAATGAGGTCGACACCGTTCTTTTCCAAATCTTGGATAATCTTTACGGTATCGTTCAAATTGGGGTAACCAGCTGAAAAATATATGGAAAGGATTTTTTTGTCCTCCTGTAGTTTTTGTTTGATTCTGTTCATAGTATTTAGGTGTTAGATGTCAGACATAAGATGCACGAAATATTTCTACTTTCTTATTTCTGATCTCTAGAGTCTGAAATAATCAATATAATTCTGTAAATCCTTATCTCCTCGCCCGGATAGGTTGACCACCACCACGTCATCTGGATTGAATTTCCTTTCTTCGAAAATGGCCAAGGCATGTGAAGTTTCTATGGCTGGGATTATACCTTCCAGTTTACAAAGTTCCAATCCGGCCTTCATGGCATCATCATCGGTAATGGAAATGAACTCTCCACGGCCCGATGCGTACAAATGGGCGTGCATAGGGCCTACACCAGGGTAATCCAATCCTGCGGAAATGGAGTAGGGTTCGGTAATCTGTCCATCTTGCGTTTGCATCAATAAGGTTTTACTGCCGTGTATAATGCCCACTTTTCCCAAAGCGGAAGTAGCGGCACTCTCACCGGAATCAATTCCCTTACCAGCGGCCTCAACTGCAATAATGCCCACCTCTGGGGTGTCCAAGTAATGATAAAAAGCACCGGCTGCATTACTTCCCCCACCGACACAGGCCACAACGTAGTCAGGAT
Organism: Flagellimonas alginilytica; assembly: GCF_042134605.1. Lineage (GTDB taxonomy): Bacteria > Bacteroidota > Bacteroidia > Flavobacteriales > Flavobacteriaceae > Flagellimonas > Flagellimonas alginolytica. Next base: position 2,535,335 of record NZ_CP169638.1, read on the forward strand.
TTTCCCGACTTTCTTTTTCTTGTAGCTGTTTTTTAATCTCTTCCGAAATTACCGATTGGAAACGCGCCACCATGTCGGGGTAGGGATGGGGACCTACGACCGATCCAATAATGTAATGGGTGTCCACGGGGTTGTTTATCCAATCGCGAATGGCTTCGTTGGTGGCGTCCTTTAATGTTTTACTGCCCGATGTGGCAGGTCTTACCTCGGCTCCCAACATTTTCATTCTAGCTACATTGGGTGCTTGGCGGGCAATATCGATTTCCCCCATATACACCACACATTTGATCCCCATTAATGCACAGACCGTAGCTGTGGCCACTCCATGTTGACCCGCACCTGTTTCTGCAATGATCCGGTTTTTGCCCAATTTTTTTGCCATTAATATCTGGCCAATGGTATTGTTTACCTTATGGGCACCGGTATGGCAAAGGTCTTCGCGTTTTAGATAGATTTTGGTATTGTATTTTTGGGATAGACGTTTGGCAAAATACAGTGGTGTGGGCCGACCCACATAATCCCGTAACAATTGTTGGAACTCTTCTTTAAAAGAAGGCTCCTCCATTATGCGGAGGTAGTTTTGCCGAAGCTCCTCACAGTTGGGGTATAGCATTTCGGGAATAAATGCTCCCCCAAACTCACCGTAGTATCCCTTTTCATCTGTATGATAACTTTTCATAGACATTTTTTTTAGTTCATATCACTTTCCAGTGATACTCTGAAAGTTTTTAGTTCTTCAATATTTTTTTGTCCCGGGGCTAACTCAAATTTACTGTTCACATCGATGGCATAACACATGGTAGATGCAGGACTTTTTAAAAATCCTTTTAATTTATCTAAAGAATCCAGACCTATGCCACCGCTTAAAAAATAAGGTTTTTGAGATGGATATTTTTCCAAGACCGACCAATCGAAGGTGTAACCGTTGCCCCCGGGCAATTTTCCTTTAGTGTCAAAAAGGAAATAGTCACAGACGTCTTCGTAATCTTTAAGGATGCCAAAATCAAAATCATCTTTAATGGAAAATACTTTGATGACTTCTAAATTTCTCGACTGCGCTCGAATTGACAGAATTCTTCCTTTTAGTTCCTGGCAGTAATCTGGGGCTTCCTTTCCGTGCAGTTGTACCGCATCCAATTGATATTTTTCTACTTTTTCCAGAATTTCCTCCAATGGCGCATCAACAAATACCCCTGTTCTTTTGATGGAATGTGGCAAGTCTGGCATTTCTCCCGAAAAATAACGGGAGGAGGGTTCCCAGAAAATAAATCCCAGATAGTCGGGTTGCAAAGTCGCTACCGCTTCGGGATTATGGTTCATGCCGCAGACCTTTAGTTTCACGCTTCTAATTTTTTAATGAATCCGGAAGCACTTACTCCCGGATTGTCCGTTTTCATAAAATTTTCGCCGATCAAAAAGCCTTGAAAATCAAATTCTTTTAATTCTCTGATGGCCTCCACGGAACTGATTCCACTTTCCGATACCTTTACAAAGTCATCCGGAATATTGACGGATAGTGTCTTACTGGTTTCCAAGCTCACCTCGAAAGTTTTTAGATTTCGGTTGTTCACTCCCAGCATATCCAAACTGGGCATTAGGGATTTTTTCAGCTCCTGTTCGTTATGTACTTCCAACAATACCTCCAGGCCCAAAGTTTTTGCCAACTCGGAAAACGATTTGATTTCTTCCCTGGACAAAATGGCGGCAATTAATAATATTACATCGGCACCATAGGCTTTGGCTTCCACAATCTGATATTCATCTATGATGAATTCTTTTCGTAAAATGGGAATGTTCGTAGCTGCTCGTGCAAGGATCAAGTCATCCAAGGAGCCGCCAAAATATTTGCCATCGGTGAGCACAGACATACCGCAGGCACCAGCATCGGCATAGCCTTTGGCGACATCCTGTACACTTAGCCCTTGGTTAATGACCGATTTTGAAGGGGAACGACGTTTATGTTCCGCAATAATGCCAGAATTGCTTTGGCGTAATGCTTCAGCCAACGAAATAGAGGTTCGTTCCATCAATATCGAAGTTTCCAATTGGGATATGGTAATCAGTGATTTTTTTAAATCGACTTCTTTACGCTTGTCGGCTACTATTTTGTCTAGTATGTTCATCCTATATTTTTGTCAATCCGCAAATGGGACGGTATTTTTTTAAAATTGGTTTTGTTTGGATTCTTGCTATCGCAGGAATGACAAGTAATCTATATTTAGTTTTTACTCAATTCTTGTAATTTTTTTAAGGCAACCAATCCTTGGCCGCTCAATAAGGATTCTTTGGCTTCTTCAAAACCTTCTTTTGGTGCAACGCCCTTTACGGTGGCTATGGCGACGCCGGCATTGGCACAAACAACATTGTTCTGAGCATCTGTGCCCTTGCCTTGTAAAATATCCATGAATATTCGGGCGGAATCCGCAACGTCTTCACCGCCAACTATTTCTTTTTGAGAAACTTTGTTAACCCCAAAATCTGCAGGACTCAGCATACCCTCGGAATGGTTGGAAATGGTTTTTGTGTCTCCGGTCAACGATATTTCATCATAACCGTCCAAGGCATTCAAGACCGTAAATTTTTTATCGGTGTTCTGATATAGATAACCATACATTCTGGCCAATTCCAAATTAAATACTCCTACCATCTGATTTTTTGGGAATGCAGGATTCACCATGGGCCCCAACATATTGAAAAAGGTCTTCACGGCAAGTTCCCTGCGGATTGGGGCTACATTTTTCATGGCTGGGTGAAACAAGGGGGCGTGCAGTACACAAATTCCTGCCTCTTCGATAGTTCTCTTTAGAAAATCGGCATCATTGCTAAATTTGATTCCCAAAAATTCCATTACGTTACTACTCCCACATTTAGAGGAAACGCCATAATTACCATGTTTGGTTACATGGATTCCAGCTCCAGCGGTAACAAATGATGCCAAGGTGGAAATGTTAAAGGTGTCCTTGCCATCGCCTCCCGTTCCACATAGGTCGATGGGGTTGTATTCCGATAGATCTACGGCCAAACATAGCTCTAAAAGTGCATCACGGAATCCTTCGAGTTCTTCTATGGTGATGCTCCTCATCATGTAAACGGTTAAGAAGGCCGCAATTTGGGAGGTGTTGTAATCGCCTTTGGCAATATTTACCAATATCTGTTTGGCTTCCTCTTTGGGCAGTATTTCGTGATTGATAAGTTTATTTAAGGTCTCTTTCATTTTCTTTATTTGTGATTCCGAACGGATGCTGAGCGGAGTCGAAGCATGATGCGGAAAATTTATTCAATTGGGTTTATTTGGATTCCTGCTTTCCCTTCGACTTCGCTCAGGGTACTTCAGGAATTGCATATTATTTGCTTTCCAGCCAATTTTTCAACATTTGTTTGCCTTGGGGTGTCAGCACCGATTCGGGATGAAACTGTACCGCGGTCACGTCATATTTTTTATGCCGTAGGGACATTATCTGCCCATTTTCGTCCACTGCGGTTATTTCCAAATCATCAGGTACATTTGGGTCCACTACCCAAGAGTGATAACGGCCTACCTGAAGCGTTTTCGGCATATTATGGTATATGGGGTCGTCCTTGGTCACAGTTATGGTAGTGTCCACTCCGTGATATACCTGGTCTAAATTGATCAAGTGGCCCCCGAACACTTCACCAATGGCCTGTAGCCCCAAACACACTCCAAAAATGTGCTTGGTGGGTGCGTACGTTTTGATGATTTCTTTTAAGAGTCCCGCCTCATCCGGTATTCCTGGTCCAGGGGAGAGAACAATATGGTCAAATGGCTCCACTTCCTCCAAAGTGAGTTGGTCGTTCCGTTTTACGGTGACCTCACAATCCAAATCTTCCAGATAGTGTACCAAGTTGTAGGTAAAGCTATCGTAGTTGTCTATCATTAAAATATTTCTTCCCATGCTTAGATTGTTTCGGCGATTTCCAGTGCTTTGGTCAATGCACCTAATTTATTATAGGTCTCTTGGAGTTCGTCATCAGGATTGGAGGCTGCTACCAGACCTGCTCCCGCTTGGTAATACAATTCGTGGTTTTTGCTCAAAAATGTGCGGATCATGATGGCGTGGTTAAAGTTGCCTTCAAAATCCATAAAACCTATGGCACCTCCATAATAGGAACGGCTTGTTTTTTCATATTTCTCGATAAGTTGCATGGCCATGTGCTTGGGGGCACCGCTCAACGTTCCTGCCGGGAAAGTATCGGCCACCACTTTCATGGTTGTACTGTCTTTTTTCTTAAGGCCAGTTACTTTGGATACCAAATGAATGACATGGGAGAAGTACTGTACTTCTCGATAGGTTTCCACGTTTACGGTATTTCCGTTACGGCTCAAATCGTTTCGGGCAAGATCTACCAGCATTACGTGTTCGCTGTTTTCTTTTTCGTCCTGGGCCAATTTTTTTGCCAGTTCGGCATCTTTTTCATCGTTTCCGGTACGTTTATAGGTTCCGGCAATGGGATGAATCTCTGCCTTGCCATCTTTTACGATCAGTTGGGCCTCTGGCGAGCTTCCGAATATTTTAAAGTTGCCATAATCAAAATAAAAAAGGTAGGGGGAGGGGTTAATAGATCTTAGTGCTCTATATACATTGAACTCATCTCCCTTAAATTTTTGTTGGAATCTTCGGGAGAGCACCAGTTGGAACACATCGCCACGTTGACAATGTTTTTTTGCCAATTCGACCTGCTCTTTATAATCTTCATCCTTTAGATTGGATTTTGGGTCGCCTTCCTTGTTAAAATTATACGATGAAAAAGTACGCACGTTAAAGAGTTGTTCTATTTCTTCAACATTGCTTTCGGTCTGGTAGCAGTGGGCAAAAAGGTAGGCTTCGTTTTTAAAATGATTGATAGCGATTATGTTCTGGTACACGGCATAATAGATATCGGGGATATTTACCGAGCCATCTTTTTTATTCAATTGGATATCCTCAAAGTAACGAACGGCATCGTAGGCCATATAACCGAAGAGGCCATTGTAGATAAATTTAAACCCGTTCTGCGTGGTATTAAATTGCTTGCTAAAGTTGTGGATTACTTTAGTGATGTCGGTGTCGGAGGCAATTTTGGTTACCTCCTTTTTGCCATCGGGAAAGCTTTGTACAATGGTTTCGTCCTCTACCTTGATATATGCTATCGGGTTACAGCAGATGTACGAAAAACTGTTGTCGTTGGCATGGTAGTCACTACTTTCCAGAAGTATGCTGTTGGGGAATTTGTCCCTGATCTTTAGGTAAACGCTCACGGGGGTAATGGTGTCCGCGAGGATTTTTTTGTAATGGGTTTTAAGCGTGTAACTCATTGGGTACTTATATAAATTAAAAAAGGCCTGTCGTGATGACAAGCCTCTTGTATGGTTATAATGGGGACTTAGCTCACGACGTTCGACGTAAGTTTATCCACCACCAGTTATTTGCTATTCTGTTAATCATTGAGTCAAAGATAGGAAGGAATTTTTTATGGTACAACAAAGTTATGTTTAAATTAAAAAATCCCGCTCAAGGAATTCTTGAACGGGATTTTCACACACTAAACTGTAGTTGCTTACATCTGTAGGTCAACTACCAAATCAAATTCGTCGTAGATCAATTTGTCCTTGGCAGTGCCAATAATGCCAGAACCGTATTTTACGTCGTATTTTGTCCTGTCAACTTTCAATGTAGCAGTAGCTTTATCGCCATACACAGAGACTACAAAAGATACAGGTTCTGTATTGCCTTTTATGGTAAGGTCTCCGGTTACATCATAAGAGTTTTTCCCAGTAGATTTTACTTTGGTGAAAACCAATTTGGCTGTTGGGTGATTGGCAGTTCCAAAAAAGTCGTCGGACTTTAAGTGACCGTCCAATTTGTTTTTATAATCACCTTCTAGATCAGTGGCGTTTATGGTGCCCATGTCCACTACAAATTCTCCACCTACCAATTTTTCTCCGTCAAATTCCAATACCCCGGATTTTAGATCGATGGTTCCTGTGTGCGATCCACCTACTTTGTAGCCTTTCCAAACTACGCTACTTTCGGAAGTATTTACTTTTTTGGTTTCTTTTTTAATGGGGTTGGCGATGGCCGAAGCTCCAAAAAGGGTAATCAATGCTAAACTTAAAATTGTCTTTTTCATGATTGTTTAATTTCTGTTGTTAATTGTTAAGGTGTTATATATGTGTAAATAATTCTTTGTTCGATTTTCTAACTTTGGCCAAGTGCTGGGTTTCGTCTTCTTCTGAACGGTAGCCGACTGCTAGAACAACGGCTGCATTCAGGTTTTTTTCCGAAAGGCCAAGGATTTCATTGTACTTGTCGGATTCAAAACCTTCGATGGGGCAAGTGTCTATTTTTAATTCGGCCGCGGCCTGCATCAAATTGCCAAAAGCGATATAAGCTTGTCTGGCGGTCCAATGGTTTTTTATTTCTTTCGGTAAACCGATCAGTTTCGATTTCATAAAATCGGAATACCCCTTTAAGCCTTCGGCAGGAATATCCCTTGTTTTGCTAACGTTTTCCAAATAGTCGTCCACCAACTCATCGCCAAAATCCGTAGCATTCGCAAAGACGAATATGTGCGAGGCATCGGTAATCTGTGTTTGGCCCCAGGAAACAGGTTTTAGTTGTTCTTTTAGTTTGGAATCGGTGATCACAAAAATGTGATAGGGTTGCAAACCGTAGGAGGAAGCGCTCAAACGGGTCGCTTCCAAAAGGGTTTCCAAATCCTTGTCCGATACTTTTTTTGCAGCATCAAATTTTTTAGTGGCGTAGCGCCATGTTCTATGTTCAATAACGGTGTTCATTAATTCTAAAATTTATCCAATAGATCGTTTAAATGTTCCAGGTCTTTTTTGGTAAAGTTTTCAAAAATCGTTTTGTGTGCTTTTCCGAGGGAGATATCGATTTTTTCCAAAGTATCAAGTCCGGAATCCGTAATTAATATCTCTATTTTTCGCCGGTTGGACGGACATACGCTCCTATGTACAAACCCTTTGGCTAAAAGTTTGTCCACCAAACGTGTGGTATTGCTCATTTTGGTTACCATGCGTTCGTTCAAAGTAGATAAGTTGGCCGGTTTGCCTTTCTGACCTCTTAAAATGCGCAATACATTAAATTGTTGAAGGGAGACCTCAAATGGTTTTAAAGCGGCGTTCATAGATTCATTGATTTTGTTGTGTACCAATTGCAAATGAATCAACGTCCTTGGTTCCAAAGGAATTTTTTTTGATGTTTTTATGGTTTCCTCAACATTCATGTACAAACAATATTTGTATATACAAATGTATGTTGATCATGTAGGTTAATCCAAATATTGGATAGATAAATTTTTGTTAAAGCTTATGTTTTGGACTGTACCTTACGTATTTTTAATGGTATAAAAATCAGATAATGAAGAGGTTATTGTTTTTGGGTTCCATGCTTGTTGTTTTATGGGGATGTGCGGAAAAGAAAGATCAAAATAATGAGGATGTTGAATCCACTGAGAACGAAATGGTTGAATTGGAAGCTGAAAAAAACAAGGAGGTCAAGTTTCCTGTATACGACTTTGCAGCTTTTGAACCTTTGCTCAATAAAGATGATGGTAAAACGTACGTTGTAAACTTTTGGGCAACCTGGTGTCAGCCCTGCATCGAAGAAATGCCTCATTTCGAAAAAGTAAACTTAGAACGGTCGGACAACAATGTGGAGGTAATTTTGGTAAATCTGGACATGCCAAATATGTGGAAGACCAGATTGGAGCCCTTCGTGGAAAAAAAGAAGATACGATCCCGGGTTGTTATCTTGGACGACCCTAAACAGAACGACTGGATACCAAAAGTTTCCCAGGATTGGGGCGGGGGAATTCCGGCAACCTTAATATATAATAAGGATAAGCGAGCATTTTACGAACGCGGTTTTACTTACGAAGAACTGAACGAGGAATTGAACAAATTTATAAATTAAGCAATCATGAAAAATTTAAGGATTTTACGTTGGGCTCTGCCCTTGCTGTTGTTTGTCGCAGCTTTTGCAGTTGGGTTTAAAGCGGCAACGGAACATAATTTGGATAATGGGTATCAAATTGGCGATATGGCCACCGATTTTTCCCTTAAAAATGTAAACGGACAAATGGTGTCCTTGTCGGACTATGAAAATGCCAAAGGCTTTTTGGTGATATTTACCTGTAATACCTGCCCTTATGCTCAAGCTTATGAAGATAGGATTATTGCGTTGGATGCCAAATACAAAACACAAGGCGTTCCGGTAGTGGCCATTATGCCCAATGATCCAAATGCCAAGCCAGGGGATAGCTTTGCAAAAATGAAAGAGCGTGCTGAGGAAAAAGGATTTACGTTTCCTTATTTATTGGATGAAGGGCAAAAAGTTTATCCAGCCTACGGAGCAACAAGAACACCTCATGTTTTTCTGCTGGAGAAAAAACCTTCGGGGAATGAGGTCGTGTATATCGGAGCCATAGACGATAATTATCAAGATGCGACCCAGGTAGAAGAACGATTTGTGGAAAATGCAATCGACGCCATGCTTTCCGGCAATGAAATAAATCCGAAAACAACCAAGGCCATTGGGTGCGGAATAAAGTAAGCTATTTGAAAATAAAACGATTGGAAATCCGGAGTAATGCTCCGGATTTTTATTTTTGCAGAACCTAAATTATTAAAAATGGCAGATTTATCACAAGAAGAATGGGCGGAGCAACTACAAAACGATGACAACGCCTTTGTTTTGGATGTACGAACCCCCGAAGAGTTCGAAGAGGGGTATATTCCGGGCGCGACCAATATCGATATATATCTTGGGCAGGAATTTTTGGACAAAGTGGAGGAATTGGACAAGTCCAAAAACTTTTACGTTTATTGCCGATCCGGTAACCGAAGTGCGCAAGCCTGCGCTATTATGAACAGTGTTGGAATTGAAAATGCATATAACCTGGAAGGTGGCTTTATGGAGTGGGATGGCGACGTAGCAGAGTAGACCTTCCCTAGTCCCAAATCTATGCGAGAAGACCTACTGTATTTTATTTGGAAGCACAACAAGCTTTCGGCAAAACCATTGTATACCGGTAACAACGAAACGGTTTCGATCAAGTCCACAGGGTTCCAGAATATGTTGGCAGGGCCCGATTTTTTCAATGCTCAAGTGGAAATTGACGGACAGTTGTGGGCCGGTAATGTGGAGATGCATTCCAAATCATCGGATTGGTACGTGCACCATCACGAAACAGATGAAAATTACAACAATGTCATCCTTCATGTAGTTTGGGAGGATGACATTGCTGTTTTTAGAAAGGACGGTTCCAGAATCCCAACGTTAGAAGTAAAGCGGTATGTGCCCACCGAGCTATTGGGCCGATATCGGAACTTGATCGAGAATTCCCGTTCCACCTTTGTTAATTGTGAAAAGGACCTTAAGAATGTAGATGCCGTTATTCTGGAAAATTGGCTGCAACGATTGTTTATTGAACGACTGGAGAATAAGTCCAAATTGATCTTGCAGTTGTTGGAAACATCCAAAAACGATTGGGAGGCTGTTCTTTTTATGGTATTGGCCAAAAGTTTCGGCTCCAAGGTAAATGGAACATATTTCCTGGATCGGGCAAAGCAATTGGATTTTTCTGTCGTTCGAAAAACCACCAATGAACCATTGCAGTTGGAAGCTTTGCTTTTTGGCCATTTTGGACTTTTACATGCGGATGATTGCACGGATTCGTACTATAGAGAACTCAACAAAGAGTATGGGTATCTTAAGCAAAAATTTGATTTGGAAGATACGTTTACAAAGCCGGAGTTTTATGGATTACGACCATTAAATTTTCCCACAATACGTGTTTCGCAGTTGACCAGTTTGTACAGTGGAAACCATAACCTTTTTTCAAAACTGATAAATTTCACAACCCTAGAGGATATTTATCAAACTTTGGAGGTTTCTACAGGACGGTATTGGGAAGAGCACTACACCTTTGGAAAACCATCCAAAAAAAGAGATAAAAAGCTATCTAGGAATTTCATAGATTTGATCATCATAAATGCATTGGTGCCGCTTAAATTTTGCTATTCAAAATATGTGGGAAGACAATGGGACGAGGAGCTGATCGGATTGATGTCCCATGTAGCTGCCGAGAAAAATTCCGTTATTCAAAACTTTGGCAAAATTGGGTCAAAGGCGACCAATGCTATGGAAACGCAAGCACAATTGGAGCTGTACAATAATTATTGTACCAAAAATAAATGTATGCAATGCGCCATTGGCGCACAATTATTGAATAGAAATCTCTAATTTTAACCATGTCTTTGTTTTATAATACCCTTTACTACTTTCAAAAGCGAGGCTTCGAGGTCTGTAGGCGAATTGCGGAAAGACTTGGTATCCGTGCCCGAGTGGTGCGTACCAGTTTTATCTATCTAACATTTGTTACCTTGGGCTTTGGGTTCGCCCTTTATCTTTTTATTGCTTTTTGGTTAAGGATCAAAGACCTTATTTATACAAAAAGAACTTCTGTATTTGACCTTTAAGAATGATTAGACTGCTCCGCTCTAAAATACTTGTGGCCCTCACCTTAATGGTGGTGGTGCTTGTTTTTGGGGTGATAGGGTATAAAATGCTGTCCGATTTTACGTGGATAGAGGCCATTTATATGACGATTATTACCGTGACCACGGTAGGTTTTTCGGAAGTAAGGCCTTTGGATGCCAATGCTAAGATTTTTACCGTATTTTTAATTGTAACCAGTGTTTTTATATTTGGATTTGCCATTTCAGTGGTGTCCGAATATATTTTGGGCAGAAATTCGTTGGAACTACTAAAAAAGAAGAGAGTGAAAAAGCAAATAGATAGTCTTTCCGGTCATGTTGTGATCTGTGGATTTGGTAGGAATGGTATGCAGGCCGCAGAAAAATTGACCGCTTATAGAAAGCCATTTGTGGTGATCGAAAGGGATAGGGAAATCATAGAACGGCATGAAGAAGATATTTTGTTTGTGGAAGGCGATGCCAATGAGGACGAAGTTTTGCTCGAAGCCGGAATAGATCGTGCCCAATATCTTATAACCGCCGTGCCGGATGATTCGGCAAACCTGTTCATTGTGCTTTCGGCCAGGCAATTAAACTCAGATTTATTCATAATAAGTAGGGCGTCACAGATAACTTCGGTTAAAAAATTGGAGTTTGGTGGAGCAAATAAAGTAATAATGCCCGACAAAATCGGAGGGGATCACATGGCCTCCTTGGTGGTAATGCCCAACTTGATCACTTTTTTAGATCAACTATCCATTGAGGGTGAGCATACCACAAATTTAGAAGAAGTCAGTATAGAGGATTTTACCGACCAAATGGAATGTAACTCCTTGCGCGATCTTGATCTTCGCAGAAAAACAGGATGTACCATAATCGGGTACGTGGATCCACAAGGAAAGTACGTTATAAACCCGGAAGCCGATATGGTTTTGCAGCCCAAGAGCAAGGTAATTGTTTTGGGCAGACCTGAACAGATAAGGAAATTAAATCAAATGTTTCAGATCGGATAGTTAAAAAAACATAAAATTTGATAGCGTTGATTTTTTTTTGGATATTGCTGACTTTACCATACCAAAAACTAACTAATCTCAATATATGAAGTATTTTCTTTTTCTATTGTCTTTTTTTGCGCTAACCACTGGTTTTTCACAGGAATTGACCGTAGTTGGCAAAACCTACAATGTCTCCGACAACATTAATGATGGTGTTATAGAGCTAACAGTGGATGGGGGAGTGGAGCCCTACACCTACAAATGGAGCAATCAGGAAACGCCGCTCAAGTCCAAATCGGCACAACGTCTGGTAGAAGGTATACCGTATAGTGTTACAGTGACCGACGCGGCAGGTAATTCGATTACCAAAGAATTTAAAGTAGAGACAGAATCGATCACAGAAGTATTCAATGGAACCATGACCCCGGCAGTAAGTGCATTGGGGTCTGTTCTTTTCTGGGACCCCTTCGCAGCGATCGGAATATACGATCCAGTGGCCTATGCCGACGTAAAATTGATCGGTATTCCCGATTGGAGCAACGAGACCCAGGATAAATTCGTTTTAAAACAGTGGCTGAAGGATGATAAGGCCAGTGTGGCCAAAGGTGAAGATATTGCCGTGATCACCAGTGATAAAAGAGGAGATATCGTTATAAAATCCGAAGCTAAAGGAAAGCTTTTGCAGAGAGTAAAGCAGGGCAACGTAATCTACAATTCGGACAACCAAGAACATGTTATTGAACAAGGAGCACATTACTTTGCCGAAATCAAGTACGATGAGCCCATTGCCATGACCCATCCTAACGGAGATCCGATCATAAAAGGTATTCCCTTTATCGTAATTTGGTTGGTCCTCGGAGCGTTGTTCTTTACAATTCGAATGGGCTTCATTAACATTCGTGGGTTCAGACATTCCATTGATCTTGCCAAAGGAAAATACGATGACCCGGATGCTCCGGGGCAAGTGACCCACTTCCAGGCATTGGCCACAGCAGTTTCCGGTACAGTTGGTCTTGGTAATATAGCTGGTGTTGCCGTAGCGGTATCCTTGGGTGGTGCAGGAGCTACTTTTTGGATGATTGTTTGTGGACTTTTGGGTATGTCCTCCAAATTTGTGGAGTGTACCCTTGGTGTCAAATACAGGGATATATTGCCTGATGGCCGTGTATTCGGCGGTCCAATGAACTACTTGCGCTATGGTCTGGAAAAGCGCAATATGAAAGGTTTTGGTAAAGTATTGGCGGGAGTGTTCGCCATGCTTGCAGTGGGAGCTTCCTTTGGTGGGGGCAATATGTTCCAGGCAAACCAATCTTTTGAGCAATTGGCCGGGCAGTTTCCTGCCTTGGCCGGTAATGGCTTTTGGTTCGGAGTGGTCACGGCTATTCTGGTAGGTGTAGTTATCATTGGTGGAATTAGCAGTATTGCCAAAGTAACAGGTAAAGTAGTGCCGATCATGGCAACCATATATATAGTTGCGGCATTGGCGGTAATTATAATGAATATCCAAAATATTGGACCGGCATTCTCTGCAATTGTGGATGGAGCGTTTAACCCTTCGGCCCTAAAAGGAGGAATTTTGGGAGTATTGGTCATTGGGTTTCAAAGAGCGGCCTTCTCCAATGAGGCAGGTGTAGGTTCTGCGGCCATTGCCCACAGTGCGGCAAAGACCAACCATCCACCGTCCGAAGGTTTTGTTGCCTTACTAGAGCCATTTATCGATACCGTTGTGGTTTGTACTCTAACAGCTTTGGTGTTGATTTTTACAGGAATGCACGAAGTAGAAGGAATGGCAGGTGCACAGTTGACATCCGATGCTTTTGGTAGCCAAATTTCTTGGTTCCCTTATGTATTGGCATTGGCGGTATTCCTTTTTGCATTCTCAACCATGATTTCTTGGTCTTACTACGGAATGAGGGCCTGGACCTATCTTTTCGGGAAGAGCAAGCGTTCCGAGATGATCTACAAGATGTTGTTCTTGGTGTTTGTTGTGGTAGGTGCTTCGGTAAGTTTAGGGGCTGTATTGGATTTTTCGGATATGATGATACTTGCCATGTCCTTCCCGAATATCATTGGACTCTACATAATGTCCGGCGAAGTGCGCAAGGACCTGGATGGTTATTTACAGAAATTAAAAGCTGGACAGCTTTTCAAAAAATTGAAGAGTCAATAATATATCTTAAAATATGAGAAAGCAATCCCACTTCAGGTTCAATAAGCAAGAACGGAGTGGGATTTTCTTTTTTTTGTTGGTGGTTCTTGTACTGCAATTGGTTTCTTTCTGGTTAAGAGCAAATCCCTCTCGTCCAAAAAGTAGTTTGGCCCTCAACCTTGAGGAACAAAAAACCATGGATAGTCTTATTGTGGAAAAACAGCGTAGAGGCGCCACTAAAATGTATCCTTTTAACCCCAATTACATTTCGGACCATAAAGGCTACATTTTGGGCCTGTCAATTGAAGAGTTGGATAGGTTGTCAGCTTTTAGGAAGAAAGGAAAGTTTGTGAATTCTTCAGAAGAATTTCAGGTCGTTACCCAAGTTTCGGATTCTTTATTGGGGATTTTGTCGCCATATTTTCAATTCCCCGATTGGAAGAAACATAATCAAATTCAAAAGAAAGTCTTGTCCAAACCTAAAAACAGGGTTCAAGTGAAAGATTTGAATGCTGCTTCGGCAATGGACTTGATGTCGGTTTACGGAATCGGGGAAACATTGTCCAATCGAATTATAAAGTTCAGGGATAGGCTTGGTGGTTTTTTGGCGAACGAACAATTGTACGATGTTTATGGATTAAAACCAGAAGTTGTAGAAGAAACATTGCGGGCTTTTCAAGTGCTAGAGGTTCCTGAGGTCAAAAAAATCAATCTAAATACTGCTTCGGCAAAAGAATTGTCCCAACTTATATATATAAGGAGTGGACTGGCAGCACAAATTGTTGCGTATAGGGAGAAAAACGGCTTGTTCAAAACATTTGAAGAATTGACTTATGTTGATGGATTTCCAACAGAAAAACTAGATAGAATAGCCTTATATTTGTCTTTATAAATTAGGTGGTATGATTGATATGTACTTCACGGAAGAACATAATTTATTCCGGGAGAGTCTAAAGGATTTTTTGCAAAAAGAGGTTGTTCCCCATATAGAAAAATGGGAGGAATCGGGGAGAATAGATGGGGATATCTGGAACAAGTTCGGGGAAATGGGATATTTTGGTTTGATGACCCCAGAAGATTACTCCGGTCTCAACTTGGACCTTTTCTACACGGTTATCTTTCTTGAAGAGCTGCAAAAGATAAATTCAGGTGGTTTTGCCGCTGCTATGTGGGCGCACCAATATTTGGCAATGACATACTTGAACAAGTTGGCCACCCATGAGCAGAAAAAAGCGTATTTAGAACCCAGTGTACTTGGGAATAAAATTGGCTGTTTGGGAGTATCCGAGCCTTTTGGGGGCAGTGATGTTGCCGCTATGCGCACCACTGCCGAGAAAAAAGGTGATGTGTACATAGTGAACGGTTCCAAAACTTTTATAACCAACGGTGTTTATGGCGACTACATTATTCTTGCTGCAAAGACCGATATACATGCGGCCCACAAGGGCATAAGCATGTTTGTTGTGGACAGGAATGCCAAAGGGGTGTCCGCAAATAAGTTGAATAAATTAGGATGGAGGGCTTCGGATACTGCAGAACTGGCCTTTGATAATGTTGAGGTGCCGGCTTCCAATTTGCTCGGAAATTTAAATGAAGGTTTCTCGTATATCATGGAGGCCTTTGCATTGGAACGATTGGTAATGGGGGTGAATGCCCATGCAAGGGCGGAGTATGCTCTCGATTATGCGTTGCAGTATATGTCCGAGCGTGAGGCTTTTGGTAAAAGCATAAATCAATTTCAGGCGTTAAGACATAGGTTGGTTGATCTATATTCCGATATGTTGCTGTGCAAGCAATTCAATTATGCGACGATCGCGCAAATGGAAAAAGGAACCTATGTGGTAAAAGAAGCTACAATTTCCAAACTTAAATCTACCAAAATGGCCGATGAGGTTATTTATCATTGTCTTCAGTTCTTAGGTGGGTACGGTTATATTGAAGACTATCCAATGGCAAGGTTGAGCCGGGACAGTAGGCTTGGGCCAATTGGCGGGGGTACCTCCGAAATCTTACGCGAAATTTTGGCCAAAATTATCGTGGATAAAAAAGAGTACAAGAAACCAAAGGTGTAGAAAATATCAAAAAAGTAAAATATTTCTTTAACCGTTAAATATCATTCGTATATTTGCACTCCAAAAATCTAAAAGAAAGGAGGTTGTAGCCCATGTTAATTATACCAGTAAAAGAAGGAGAAAACATCGATAGAGCTTTAAAACGTTTCAAGCGTAAGTTCGACAGAACAGGTACCATGCGTCAGTTAAGAACAAGACAGCAGTTTACTAAACCTTCTGTAAAACGTAGAGCGCAGATACAAAAAGCACAATACATTCAGGGTCTTAGAGATCAAGAAGAAGTATAGTCTTTAAAAGTTCTTATAAAATATAGTGATCCCGTTCCTTAATTGGAGCGGGATTTTCTTTTTATAGGTTTCGGGATTCTATTGCTACCTTTGGAATATGTCCTTGTCAGCTTTTATTTCTTATTTGGAGTTGGAGAAGAATTACTCCAAAAATACCATTTTGGCGTATCAAAAGGATATTGAGTCCTTTGCTGGTTTTTGTAAAGAGCATCATGATGCGGTGAATTTGGAGAATGTATCCTATCCGTTGATCAGGAGCTGGATCGTTGATCTCTCCGATCAAGGTGTGTCCAACAGGACCATTAACCGGAAAATATCTTCTTTGCAAGCTTACTATAAGTTTTTATTGAAAATAGGGGAGATAACCGTCTCACCTTTGGTGAAACATAGGGCGCTCAAAACCGAAAAGAAGATAGAGGTCCCATTTTCTGAAAAGGAAATGGAATCTGTTTTGTCCGAAATTCCTTTTGAGGATGATTTTGAAGGAGAAAGGGATAAGTTGATCATTGAGCTATTGTATGCCACGGGTATGCGAAGAACGGAGTTGGTGAACTTAAAAATACAGGATTTGGATTTGGCCGGACACCAATTAAAAGTATTGGGCAAAAGAAACAAAGAGCGTATTATACCTTTGCTTCACTCCACGGTACGACAGATCAATACATATTTGGACAAACGTTCTGAGCTGCAATCTAGGTCGGATTCATCCTATCTGCTATTAACAAAAGATGGTCTTAAAATTTACGAAACACTTGTTTATCGAACCATAAATAAGTATTTTAGTTTGGTGTCCCCCAAGGTAAAAAAGAGTCCTCATATACTTAGGCACACTTTTGCAACACACTTGCTCAATAGGGGGGCTGATCTAAATTCCGTGAAGGAATTGTTGGGGCATTCAAGTTTGGCATCTACGCAAGTTTATACACATAATAGTATAGCCGAACTTAAAAAAGTACATCGGAAGGCCCACCCAAGGAACAAGAAATAGTGAATTCTTGTAATGTTTAACTTCACTGTCTAGGACAGTACTAAAACTACATCTTATGAAAGTAAATGCACAATCGGTAAATTTTTCGGCTGATGGTAAATTGATAGACTTTATCCAAAAGCGAATGGACAAATTGGAATTATTTTATGACAAGGTCATAGAATCGGATGTATATTTGAAAGTGGAAAACACCAGTGCAAAAGAGAATAAGATAGTGGAAATCATGGTGTTCGTGCCCGGGGATAAATTTATGGTAAAAAAACAATGTAAGTCTTTTGAGGAAGCAGTTGATTCGGCCTGTAGTTCCTTGGAAAGACAGTTGGTGAAAAAGAAAGAAAAGCAGAGGGCGAAAGCTTGATGAAAATTTTTCAAAATTTGTTTTGATTAAAAAAATAAATATATACATTTGCAGTCCGTTAGAAATAGCGGGCTTTTTTAATGATGAAAAAGCGGTGAAATGCCGATATAGCTCAGCTGGCTAGAGCAGCTGATTTGTAATCAGCAGGTCGTGGGTTCGAGTCCCTCTATCGGCTCGTAAGTTATTGAAAATTAAGGCGGGGGGATACTCAAGCGGCCAACGAGGACAGACTGTAAATCTGTTGGTTTTTACCTTCGCAGGTTCGAATCCTGCTCCCCCCACAAAAGTTGTTCGTCGGAACAACCGGGAAAAAGGTTTTATTGAAATTTTGGATTGCTTGGACGGTTGTCCAAGAAAAAATGCGGGAGTAGCTCAGTTGGTAGAGCGTCAGCCTTCCAAGCTGAATGTCGCCGGTTCGAACCCGGTCTCCCGCTCTAAACTTGAAATATTGGATTTCGAGTAAAAGGTTGAAGTTTTGGCGAGCTTGACTTGTAACTTTAAACTCTAAACCTGATAACCCATAGGCCGGTGTAGCTCAGGGGTAGAGCGTTTCCTTGGTAAGGAAGAGGTCACGGGTTCAAATCCCGTCATTGGCTCAAAACGATTTGTACACTAATATAAACTAAGATTAAAATTATTTTAAAATGGCAAAGGAAACTTTTGATCGTTCCAAACCACACTTAAATATTGGTACCATTGGACACGTGGATCACGGTAAAACAACATTGACTGCTGCTATTACCACTGTATTGGCGAACGCTGGTTTGTCTGAGCTAAGAAGCTTTGACTCCATCGATAACGCGCCAGAAGAAAAAGAAAGAGGTATTACTATCAACACTTCGCACGTTGAGTACCAAACAGCTAATCGTCACTACGCTCACGTTGACTGTCCTGGTCACGCGGATTACGTAAAGAACATGGTTACTGGTGCTGCCCAAATGGACGGTGCTATTTTGGTTGTGGCTGCTACCGATGGTCCTATGCCGCAAACTCGTGAGCACATCCTACTAGGTCGTCAGGTTGGTATTCCTCGTATCGTTGTTTTCTTGAACAAAGTTGATATGGTGGATGATGAGGAACTTTTGGAGCTTGTTGAGATGGAAGTGAGAGAATTGCTTTCTTTCTATGAGTACGATGGTGATAATGGGCCTGTTGTTGCTGGTTCGGCACTTGGTGCTTTGAACGGTGAGCAAAAATGGGTTGATACCGTAATGGAGTTGATGGAAGCTGTTGATAGCTGGATCGAAGAGCCAGAGCGTGAAGTTGACAAAGACTTCTTGATGCCTATCGAAGATGTATTTACAATTACAGGTCGTGGTACTGTTGCTACTGGTCGTATCGAAACTGGTGTGGCCAACACAGGTGACCCTGTAGATATCATTGGTATGGGTGCTGAGAAATTGTCTTCTACAATTACTGGTGTTGAGATGTTCCGTAAGATTTTGGATAGAGGTGAGGCCGGTGATAACGTAGGTCTTCTTTTGAGAGGTATCGAAAAATCAGATATCAAAAGAGGTATGGTGATCTGTAAGCCAGGTTCTGTTAAGCCGCACGCCAAATTCAAAGCTGAGGTTTATATCCTTAAAAAAGAAGAAGGTGGTCGTCACACACCATTCCACAACAACTACCGTCCACAGTTCTACGTTCGTACAACTGACGTGACCGGTAACATCAACCTTCCTGATGGAGTTGAAATGGTGATGCCAGGTGATAACTTGACGATTACTGTTGATTTGATTCAGCCGATCGCATTGAGCGTTGGTCTACGTTTTGCAATCCGTGAAGGAGGTAGAACAGTAGGTGCTGGTCAGGTTACTGAGATTTTAGATTAATCATTTTACAATAAATAGTGCACTAAAGGGTGTCCCGGTTTTCTCGGGATACCTTTCAGTGTAATTAAACGGGTGTAGCTCAGTTGGTAGAGCACTGGTCTCCAAAACCAGGTGTCGGGAGTTCGAGTCTCTCCTCCCGTGCAAAGGAAAAGACAAAAGCATAGTGAGACGAGAGGTTTATCCCGAGCGTAGTCGAGGGAAGTCTCTCCTCCCGTGCAAGCAAAATACTCAAAAATTATGATCACTTACATAAAGGAGTCATTAGAAGAACTTAAAAACAATGTTACTTGGTTGGAGCGTAGTAAGGCATCCAATTTAATGGTTGTTGTGGCTGTTTTCTCCATATTGTTCGCTTTGGCGACTTGGGGTGTGGATTCTTTGTTCAGTAACTTGATCACATTGTATTTTGAAAAATTAAT
This sequence comes from Flagellimonas alginilytica, assembly GCF_042134605.1. Classification (GTDB taxonomy): domain Bacteria; phylum Bacteroidota; class Bacteroidia; order Flavobacteriales; family Flavobacteriaceae; genus Flagellimonas; species Flagellimonas alginolytica. Next base: position 2,554,936 of record NZ_CP169638.1, read on the forward strand.
AGGATAAAGGTCGATCGATATGTCTGAGGTTCTGGAGAAAAAATGGTATGTGGTAAGAGCGGTCAGTGGTCAAGAAAACAAGATCAAAGGCTATATTGAAAGCGAGGTTGAAAGAGCCGGTTTTGGTGATTACCTCGAGGAAGTTCTTGTGCCTACCGAGAAAGTAGTTCAGATAAGAAACGGAAAGAAAATCAACAAAGAAAGAGTTTACTTTCCTGGGTATATCATGATCAAGGCCAATCTTGGCGGAGAAATGGTTCACATCATTCGCTCCATAACCAATGTAATCGGTTTCTTGGGCGAAGTAAAAGGTGGGGATCCTGTTCCTTTGAGAAAATCCGAAGTAAACCGTATGCTTGGTAAAGTGGATGAGTTGGCCGTAAATACGGACAACGTTTCGATTCCATTTGTGTTGGGTGAAACGGTTAAGGTGATTGATGGACCTTTTAATGGTTTTAACGGAACTGTTGAAAAAATCAATGAAGAAAAGCGTAAGCTAGAGGTGATGGTAAAGATTTTCGGAAGAAAAACGCCATTGGAGCTCAGCTATATGCAAGTTGAAAAAGTTGGATAGAAGAAGAATGGTAGATGTTGGATTTTGGGTTGCTTAAATGTGTTGCTCGAAATTAACCTCTAAAATTCAAACGCTATAATAAAGAGCTGTTACATATATAAAGCTGTGTTGCTTCCAAATGACACACTTTAAATTTAATTAGAAACAATGGCAAAAGAAGTAGATAAGGTAGTTAAATTACAAGTTAGGGGAGGTGCTGCGAACCCATCGCCACCGGTTGGACCCGCCTTAGGTGCTGCTGGTGTTAACATCATGGAGTTCTGTAAGCAGTTTAATGCTCGTACACAGGACAAACAAGGTAAGGTTTTACCTGTTGTTATCACCGTTTACAAAGACAAATCTTTCGAGTTTGTTGTAAAAACACCACCTGCGGCAGTTCAATTGATGGAAGCAGCGAAGATTAAAAAAGGATCAGGTGAACCTAACAGGGTTAAAAACGGTTCAGTTACTTGGGATCAAGTAAAGGCGATCGCCGAAGATAAAATGGTCGATCTTAACGCTTTTACCGTGGAATCTGCAATGAGTATGGTTGCGGGTACCGCTAGATCTATGGGTCTGAAAATAGCCGGACAAAGACCTTTTTAAAATCTTAAAAGCATTATTAAATGGCAAAGTTGACTAAAAAGCAAAAAGAAGCCCAATCCAAAATTGACAAGAATAAATTGTATTCTTTGGAAGAGGCATCCGCTTTAGTAAAAGAAATAACCAATGTAAAATTTGATGCTTCCATAGATTTGGCGGTTCGTTTGGGCGTTGACCCAAGAAAAGCCAATCAAATGGTACGTGGCGTTGTTACCCTTCCTCATGGAACTGGTAAGGATGTGAAAGTTTTGGCATTGGTGACACCAGACAAAGAAGCAGAAGCAACAGAAGCAGGAGCTGATTTTGTTGGGTTGGACGAATATTTGGATAAAATAAAAGGCGGTTGGACAGACGTTGATGTTATCATCACCATGCCGAGCGTTATGGGTAAATTGGGACCATTAGGTAGAATTTTAGGACCTAGAGGTTTAATGCCCAATCCAAAAACCGGAACAGTTACCATGGATGTAGCGAAAGCCGTATCCGATGTTAAGGCCGGTAAAATAGACTTTAAAGTGGACAAAACCGGTATTGTGCACGCAGCAATCGGAAAAGCTTCATTCTCCGCGGACAAAATCGCAGGAAACGCTAAGGAATTGATAGATACCTTGGTAAAATTGAAGCCTTCGGCAGCTAAAGGTGTGTACATGAAGAGTATATACATGTCCAGTACAATGAGCCCTAGTGTTCAACTAGATCCAAAAGCAGTTCAATAACTGGTAGTTCAATTTTTATAACTATGACAAGAGAAGAAAAAGCAACAGTAATAAAAGACTTGACTGCACAGTTGGCCGATAACGCCAATATTTACTTGGCCGATATTTCGGGATTGAACGCTGTGGACACCTCTAACTTGAGAAGAGCGTGTTTTAAGGCAAACATTAAGCTTGCGGTCGTAAAGAACACCTTGCTTGCAAAAGCAATGGAAGCTTCTGATAAGGAATTTGGTGAACTTCCCGAGGTATTGAAAGGTAACACATCTTTGATGTTTTCCGAAACCGGGAACGCACCTGCGAAACTTATCAAGAACTTTAGAAAAAAATCAGAAAAGCCCGTATTAAAAGGAGCCTTTATCGAAGAGGCGGTATATATTGGGGATAACAATCTTGATGCTCTTGTGAACATCAAGTCCAAAGAGGAGGTTATCGGGGATATCATCGGATTGTTGCAATCACCGGCCAAGAATGTTATTTCTGGACTTAAGTCCGGAGGCGGTAAATTGGCAGGTATCCTTAAAACCCTTTCTGAGAAAGAATAATTCGCGCACAATAAACTAAGTATATTTTTAAAAATTTTTATTAAACGATAGAAAAATGGCAGATTTAAAAGATTTTGCAGAACAGTTGGTAAACCTTACAGTAAAAGAGGTAAATGAGTTGGCCGACATTTTAAAAGAAGAATATGGTATTGAGCCTGCTGCTGCTGCAGTAGCTGTTGCTGGTGGTGCTGCCGGTGGCGGTGAAGCCGAAGCTGCTGAGGAAAAATCAGAATTTGATGTAATCCTTACAGCTGCAGGTGGTTCTAAATTGGCGGTCGTAAAATTGGTTAAGGAATTGACCGGTCTTGGACTAAAAGATGCTAAAGAAATCGTTGACAGCGCACCAAAAGCTGTTAAGGAAGGTGTTGCCAAAGATGAGGCAGAAGGTATCAAAAAATCATTGGAAGAAGCAGGAGCAGAAGTTGAGCTTAAATAATCGCTTTTCCCATTAGAACTTGGTTAAGGTCTTTCCATTTTTGGTTAGACCTTAGCCTATTTATATAAGGAGTGTATAAAGCCGTACACCAACCCACTTAGTAATCACGATCAAAATTTGTCCATAGATGTTCACAAACACTATTGAAAGAGTTAATTTCGCATCCGCTAAGAACATACCGGAATACCCGGATTTCTTGGACATTCAGATAAAATCGTTCCAAGACTTTTTCCAGCTTGAGACTAAATCTGACGAAAGAGGAAACGAAGGTCTCTACAACACCTTCATGGAGAATTTTCCAATCACAGATACCAGAAACCAGTTTGTACTTGAGTTTTTGGATTACTTCATAGATCCACCAAGATATTCCATCCAAGAATGTATCGAGCGTGGACTTACCTATAGCGTACCCCTAAAGGCGCGTTTAAAATTGTACTGTACCGATCCAGAGCACGAAGATTTCGAAACTATCGTTCAGGATGTGTATTTGGGTACTATCCCTTACATGACTCCTAGTGGAACCTTTGTGATCAACGGCGCAGAAAGAGTTGTAGTTTCCCAGTTGCACAGATCTCCAGGGGTTTTCTTTGGACAATCTTTCCACGCAAATGGAACAAAATTGTATTCCGCCAGGGTAATTCCTTTCAAAGGATCTTGGATTGAATTCGCCACCGATATCAACTCGGTGATGTATGCCTACATCGATAGGAAGAAAAAATTACCGGTAACCACTCTGTTCCGTGCCATCGGCTTTGAAAGGGACAAGGACATTTTGGAAATCTTCGACCTTTCCGAAGAAGTAAAGGTTTCCAAATCCGGTCTTAAAAAAGTATTGGGCCGTAAATTGGCCGCTAGGGTGTTGAACACATGGCATGAGGATTTCGTGGACGAGGATACTGGAGAAGTGGTATCTATCGAAAGAAACGAAATCGTACTCGATCGTGACACCATTTTGGAAAAAGAGCATATCGATGAGATCATTGATGCCGACGTGAAGACCATTTTGCTTCACAAGGAGAACAATGCACAGTCTGATTATGCCATTATCCACAACACTTTGCAAAAAGACCCTACCAATTCTGAAAAAGAAGCGGTAGAGCATATTTATAGACAATTGCGTAATGCTGAACCGCCAGATGAAGAAACGGCTCGTGGTATTATCGATAAATTGTTCTTCTCCGACCAACGTTACAATCTTGGAGAAGTAGGTCGTTACAGAATGAACAAGAAGTTGGGCTTGGATATCGGAATGGATAAACAAGTGTTGACCAAGGAAGATATCATCACCATCATCAAATATTTGATCGAGTTGATCAACTCCAAAGCGGAAATCGATGATATCGATCACTTGTCCAACCGTCGTGTAAGAACCGTTGGGGAACAATTGTCCCAGCAGTTCGGCGTAGGTTTGGCACGTATGGCGCGTACCATCCGTGAGCGTATGAACGTTCGTGACAACGAAGTGTTTACCCCGATTGATTTGATCAACGCGAAGACATTGTCATCCGTAATAAACTCATTCTTTGGAACCAACCAGTTGTCCCAGTTCATGGACCAGACCAACCCGTTGGCAGAGATTACGCACAAAAGAAGATTATCCGCATTAGGGCCAGGTGGTCTTTCCAGAGAAAGAGCAGGTTTCGAGGTGCGAGACGTTCACTATACACACTACGGAAGATTGTGTCCGATCGAGACACCTGAAGGACCGAACATTGGTTTGATCTCTTCATTGTCCGTATTTGCCAAGGTGAACAATATGGGCTTCTTGGAAACTCCTTACCGTAAAGTAGAGGATGGTAAAGTGGATACTGAAAACCACATTTACCTAAGTGCAGAGGAAGAGGAAGGAATGAAGATTGCCCAAGCCAACATTCCATTGGCAGAAGATGGTACTATTGAAAGAGAAAAGGTGATTGCCCGTGAAGAAGGTGATTTCCCGGTAGTGGACCCAACAGAGGTAAAATATACCGACGTTGCACCGAACCAGATCGCATCCATTTCCGCATCCTTGATTCCTTTCTTGGAGCACGATGATGCGAACCGTGCCTTGATGGGATCTAACATGATGCGCCAGGCAGTTCCATTGTTGAGACCAGATTCTCCGATCGTAGGTACAGGTTTGGAAAGACAAGTAGCTACCGATTCCCGGGTATTGATCAATGCAGAAGGAGATGGGGTTGTTGAGTATGTGGATGCACAGAAAATTACCATTAAGTACGATAGGACCGATGAAGAGCGATTGGTAAGCTTTGATGAAGATTCTAAAACGTACCAATTGGTGAAGTTTAGAAAAACAAACCAAGGAACCAGTATTAACTTGAAGCCAATCGTAAGAAAAGGCGACAAGGTAAAAAAAGGTCAGGTACTTTGTGAAGGCTACGCTACCGAAAAAGGTGAATTGGCCTTGGGTAGAAACATGAAGGTTGCCTTTATGCCTTGGAAAGGATACAACTTTGAGGATGCGATCGTGATTTCCGAAAAAGTGGTTCGTGAGGATATATTTACCTCTATCCATGTTGATGAGTATTCCTTGGAGGTAAGGGATACCAAATTGGGTGCCGAGGAATTGACCAACGATATTCCAAACGTATCCGAAGAAGCAACAAAAGACTTGGACGAGTACGGTATGATCCGTATCGGTGCCGAAGTGAAGCCAGGAGATATATTGATCGGTAAGATTACTCCAAAGGGAGAATCGGACCCAACTCCGGAAGAAAAACTGTTGCGTGCCATCTTTGGTGACAAAGCAGGTGATGTAAAGGATGCTTCATTAAAAGCTTCTCCATCATTAAGAGGTGTAGTAATCGATAAGAAATTGTTCTCCCGTTCCATCAAGGACAAGAGAAAACGTTCCGAAGATAAAGAAGCCATCGCTAGATTGGAATTGGATTATGAGGTGAAGTTCCAACAGCTGAAAGATGAATTGATAGAGAAATTGTTCAGTTTGATCAGTGGAAAAACATCGCAAGGTGTAATCAACGATTTGGGTGAAGAAGTACTTCCAAAAGGAAAGAAATACACCATTAAAATGTTGAACGCCGTTGACGATTTCGCTCACTTGGTCGGTGGAAGCTGGACAACAGATGACGCGACCAATGCTTTGGTGGCAGACTTGTTGCACAACTACAAAATAAAATTGAACGATATTCAAGGTAACCTTAGAAGGGACAAGTTTACCATCTCCGTAGGGGATGAGCTTCCTGCAGGTATCATGAAATTGGCCAAAGTCTACATCGCCAAAAAGCGTAAGCTTAAAGTTGGTGATAAAATGGCGGGTCGTCACGGTAACAAAGGTATTGTGGCACGTATCGTTCGTCAAGAGGATATGCCGTTCTTGGAAGACGGAACCCCAGTGGACATTGTATTGAACCCACTTGGTGTACCATCGAGGATGAACATTGGTCAGATCTACGAAACCGTATTAGGTTGGGCCGGATTAAAATTAGGTCAAAAATATGCCACTCCAATTTTTGATGGTGCCTCGTTGGATGAGATCAATAAGATTACCGATGAAGCAGGTGTTCCAAGATTTGGACACACCTACCTTTATGACGGTGGAACCGGTCAGCGTTTCGATCAACGAGCTACCGTTGGAGTTATCTACATGTTGAAACTAGGTCACATGGTAGACGACAAAATGCACGCAAGATCTATTGGACCGTACTCATTGATCACACAGCAACCATTGGGTGGTAAAGCTCAGTTTGGTGGTCAGCGTTTTGGTGAGATGGAAGTGTGGGCATTGGAAGCCTACGGAGCATCATCTACCCTTAGGGAAATATTGACCGTTAAGTCGGATGATGTTATCGGAAGGGCCAAGACCTATGAGACCATTGTAAAGGGTGAGACCATGCCAGAGCCTGGGTTGCCAGAATCTTTCAATGTATTGATGCACGAACTTAAAGGTTTGGGCTTGGATATTAGATTGGAGGAATAGAACACTATATTACATTAACTATATCATCACCATATTGTTATGGCTAGAATAAAAGATAATAACGCACAAAAAAGGTTCAACAAAATTTCCATCGGATTGGCCTCTCCAGAGTCAATCTTGGCAGAGTCCCGTGGAGAGGTGTTGAAGCCCGAAACCATTAACTATAGAACGCACAAACCAGAGCGTGATGGATTGTTCTGCGAGCGTATTTTTGGTCCCGTTAAGGATTATGAATGTGCCTGTGGTAAGTACAAAAGAATCCGTTACCGTGGAATCGTTTGTGACCGTTGTGGTGTTGAAGTAACGGAGAAAAAAGTACGTAGAGATCGCGTGGGGCACATTAATCTTGTGGTTCCCGTAGCGCATATCTGGTACTTCCGTTCACTGCCAAACAAAATAGGATACCTTTTGGGATTGCCTTCCAAAAAGTTGGATATGATCATATACTACGAAAGGTATGTGGTTATCCAGCCTGGTATTGCCAAAGGTCCAGAAGGTGAGGAAATCCACAAAATGGATTTCTTGACCGAAGAGGAATACTTGAACATTTTGGAATCCATTCCTACCGAGAACCAATACTTGGAGGATACCGATCCCAATAAGTTCATTGCCAAAATGGGTGCCGAATGTTTGATTGACATTTTGTCCAGAATAGATTTGGAACAATTGTCGTACGAACTACGTCACAAGGCGAACACCGAAACATCAAAACAACGTAAGACCGAAGCATTGAAACGTCTTCAGGTAGTCGAGGCATTGCGTGAATCACAGAACAACAGGGAGAACAACCCTGAATGGATGATCATGAAAGTGATTCCTGTGATTCCGCCGGAATTGCGCCCGTTGGTACCGTTGGATGGTGGTCGTTTTGCCACATCAGATTTGAACGATTTGTACCGTAGGGTAATTATCCGAAACAACCGATTGAAGCGTTTGATGGAGATCAAGGCGCCAGAAGTGATCTTGAGGAACGAAAAGCGTATGCTTCAAGAAGCGGTGGATTCCCTTTTCGATAACACAAGAAAAGCATCTGCGGTAAAAACGGAATCAAATAGACCATTGAAATCCCTTTCCGATTCATTGAAAGGTAAGCAAGGTCGTTTCCGTCAAAACCTTTTGGGTAAACGTGTGGATTACTCTGCTCGTTCCGTAATCGTTGTTGGACCGGAATTGAAATTGTACGAATGTGGTCTTCCTAAAGATATGGCTGCCGAACTTTACAAGCCGTTCATCATCCGTAAGTTGATAGAAAGAGGTATCGTAAAGACGGTTAAATCTGCCAAAAAGATTATAGACAAGAAAGAGCCCGTAGTTTGGGACATTCTTGAAAACGTCCTTAAAGGGCACCCAGTATTGTTGAACCGTGCCCCCACATTGCACCGTTTGGGTATCCAAGCGTTCCAGCCTAAACTTATCGAAGGTAAGGCGATTCGTTTGCACCCATTGGCATGTACCGCATTTAACGCGGATTTTGATGGGGATCAAATGGCAGTTCACTTGCCATTGGGGCCAGAGGCCATTTTGGAAGCTCAATTATTGATGTTGGCTTCACAGAACATCCTTAACCCAGCAAACGGTTCCCCGATTACCGTACCATCTCAGGATATGGTCTTGGGATTGTATTATATGACCAAGCATAAAAAATCCACACCGGAAGAGCCTGTGTTGGGTGAAGGTTTGACCTTCTATTCTTCTGAAGAAGTGGAGATTGCCTTCAACGAGAAAAAAGTATCGCTTAACGCCGGAATCAAGGTTAGGGCAAAGGACTTTAACGAAGAAGGTGAGTTGGTCTATCAAATTATAGAAACCACGGTAGGTCGTGTATTGTTCAACACAGAAGTGCCGGAACAAGCAGGATTCATCAACCAGGTATTGAACAAGAAAGCCCTTAGAAACATTATTGGGGACATACTTGCAGTGACCGATGTGCCTACTACAGCGGAGTTTTTGGATAAGATCAAGGCCATGGGGTACGATTTTGCCTTTAAAGGTGGATTGTCCTTTAGTTTGGGTGATATTATCATCCCGGCCGAAAAATTGGATATGATCGAAGAGGCCAATGGACAAGTTGATGGTATTATGATGAACTATAACATGGGTCTTATTACCAACAACGAACGTTACAACCAGGTAATTGATGTTTGGACCTCTACCAACGCCATGTTGACCGAGTTGGCCATGAAGCGAATTCGTGAAGACAAACAAGGATTCAACTCTGTGTATATGATGTTGGATTCTGGTGCGAGGGGTTCCAAAGAACAGATTCGTCAGTTGACCGGTATGCGTGGATTGATGGCCAAGCCTAAAAAATCTACAGCAGGAGGTGGAGAGATTATCGAAAACCCGATTCTTTCCAACTTTAAGGAAGGATTATCGATTTTGGAATACTTTATCTCTACCCACGGTGCACGTAAAGGTCTTGCGGATACCGCTTTGAAAACTGCGGATGCTGGATACTTGACCCGTCGTTTGGTGGATGTTTCACAGGATGTTATCGTTAATAGCGAAGATTGTGGAACCTTGAGAGGTATCGAAGTGGAAGCTTTGAAGAAAAATGAGGAAGTTGTTGAAACTTTGGGTGAGAGAATCCTAGGTAGGGTATCCTTACACGATGTTTATAACCCATTGACCGAAGAGCTTGTCCTAAGAGCAGGTCAAGAGATCAATGAAGCCGATGTTAAAAGAGTAGAAGCAGCTCCGATCGAGAAGATAGAAGTAAGGTCACCGTTAACGTGCGAGGCGCCACAAGGTATATGTGCCAAATGTTATGGACGTAACCTTGCTACCAATAAAATGGTACAAAGAGGTGAGGCCGTAGGTGTTGTTGCCGCTCAGTCCATCGGTGAGCCTGGTACACAGTTAACGTTGCGTACCTTCCACGTGGGTGGTATTGCAGGTAACATCTCCGAGGACAACAAATTGGAGTCTAAATTTGATGGTGTTGCCGAAATCGAGGACCTAAGGTTGGTAGAAGGAGAAAATAGTGAAGGTGGAAAAACCAATATTGTTATCTCCAGAACATCCGAAGTTAAGATTGTTGACCCAAAAACAGGAATTACCTTAAGTACAAACAACATCCCTTATGGTTCTCAGCTGTACATTAAAAATGGTGAGAAAATAGCAAAGGGAACTGTTATTTGCGAGTGGGATCCATATAATGGTGTAATTGTTTCCGAATTCTCTGGAGAGATAGCCTACGAAAACATTGAGCAAGGGGTTACTTACCAAGTAGAAATCGATGAACAGACCGGTTTCCAAGAAAAAGTAATCTCCGAAAGTAGGAACAAAAAACTTATTCCAACCTTGTTGATCAAGGATGGTAAAGGAGAAACATTGCGTTCGTACAACTTGCCGGTTGGTTCACACCTTATGATCGATGATGGCGAAAAGGTGAAGGAAGGTAAGATTTTGGTGAAAATCCCACGTAAATCTGCTAAGGCAGGGGATATTACCGGAGGTCTTCCGAGGGTGACCGAGCTTTTCGAGGCCCGTAACCCATCCAATCCAGCAGTTGTTTCGGAAATTGATGGTGTAGTATCTTTTGGTAAGATCAAGCGAGGTAACCGCGAAATCATTATAGAATCCAAAACAGGTGATATCAAAAAGTACTTGGTTAAATTGTCCAACCAGATTTTGGTTCAGGAGAACGACTACGTACGTGCCGGTATGCCATTGTCCGACGGTTCCATTACACCGGAAGATATCTTGGCCATTAAAGGACCATCCGCAGTACAGCAATACTTGGTGAACGAGGTACAAGAGGTATATCGTTTACAGGGTGTGAAAATCAACGACAAACACTTTGAGGTTGTTGTAAGACAAATGATGCGTAAAGTTAAGATCCAAGATCCAGGTGATACTATCTTCTTGGAGAATCAATTGGTGCACAAAGACGACTTTATCAACGAAAATGATGAGATTTTCGGTAAGAAGGTTGTGGAAGATGCCGGGGATTCCGAAAGATTGAAGCCAGGGCAGATCTTAACCATACGTGAGCTAAGGGACGAGAACTCTATTCTTAGAAGAGAGGACAAGAACTTAGTGGTTGCAAGAGATGCAGTTGCTGCAACAGCAACGCCGATCCTGCAAGGTATCACAAGAGCATCGTTGCAGACCAAATCCTTTATTTCTGCGGCATCGTTCCAGGAAACTACAAAAGTGTTGAACGAAGCTGCGGTTAGCGGTAAAGTGGATACCTTGGAAGGATTGAAGGAAAATGTAATTGTAGGACATAAGATTCCTGCCGGTACCGGTATGAGGGATTATGACAGTATCATTGTAGGTTCCAAAGAGGAGTACGATGAGATCATGGCCCGAAAAGAGGAATTTAAATTCTAAATAAAAATAAACCCTGGCCTTTAGGTCGGGGTTTTCTTTTTAAGATAAGAACAGATATGGCTGAAGAAAAGAAGAATCAGAAACAGATCAATATAGAGTTGGACGAGAAAACAGCGGAAGGAACATATTCCAATCTGGCTATAATCAACCACTCAGTATCAGAGTTTGTGGTGGACTTTATTAGTTTGATGCCGGGCGCTCCCAAGGCAAAGGTGAAAAGCAGAATAATCCTAACGCCACAACATGCCAAAAAACTGCTCAAGGCATTAAATGAAAATGTAAATAGGTTCGAAAGTGCCCATGGAACAATTCAGGACTATGAGCAACCTCCGATTCCATTGAATTTTGGCCCTACTGGAGAAGCATAAAAAAAGCCCCTTTTTTAAAAGGGGCTTTTTTTATTGATTTTATGTTAACCAACCTTTCTCAATTCCCTTTTTAGAGAATAAAATCAGGTAAATCCCAATTATTATCACAATTACGGGCATGGCATATGTAGAAGGTCCAAAAGCTTCCACGGCATTGGAGATAAACAACCAATGGATGAATTGAACCACTGCGGCCAATAGCGAAAGAATAAATAGTGGCCGGGCCCATTTTTTACGCAACAGTAGTCCAATACAGGCCAAAGTTCCGGAGAATACAGCAAGGGCAAATGCTGCCGTGGCCCATGCCGGTATGCCTTCGAAAGCTTCACGTTGTGCTTGGTCTAAAGTTTCTAAGATAGCCTGTTGGTTAAAAGCTTGATTGAGATAGTTGAAAACACCCATTAAATTCCATAAAAGTGCGATAATGCTTACCACCCAGAACCAAGTAGGCGGTTTTACTGTAGTTGTCATAGTTTGCTTAATTAATTGGTTATACCAATCAATGTACAAAAAAAAGAAATATGAACTTATATAATCAATTCGTTTTCAACGTTGTATGCGTTGGTTAAAAAAAGGATTATTCAAACTCTGAAGTGTAGTGCAGTTTTACGGAAGGGTACTTTTGTTGGGTCATCTGTAACGAAAATGGGGAATCTGCCAAAAACACCAATTGCCCTCTTTTGTCGGTAGCCAAAAACTTTTGCTTTACCCTTTTGAACTCTTGGAACTCCTCATTGTTTTCATCTTCTGCCTCTACCCAGCATGCTTTATGGACCGGAAAATTTTCATAGGTACACTTGGCCCCGTACTCGTGCTCCAATCGATATTGGATAACTTCATATTGCAGAGCACCAACGGTTCCAATAACTTTCCTTCCGTTCATTTCCAGGGTGAACAACTGGGCGACACCTTCATCCATTAATTGATCAATTCCCTTGTACAGTTGCTTGGCTTTCATTGGGTCTGCATTGTTGATATATCTAAAATGCTCGGGAGAAAAGCTCGGAATGCCTTTGTAGTGCAGTTCTTCACCGCTGGTCAAAGTGTCCCCTATCTTAAAGTTGCCCGTATCATGAAGCCCCACAATATCCCCTGGATAAGAGATGTCCACAATCTCTTTTTTCTCTGCAAAGAATGCGTTTGGGCTGGAGAACTTTAGCTTTTTTCCTTGTCTTACGTGTAGATAGGGAGTGTTGCGTTCAAAAGTACCTGAAACAATCTTAACAAAAGCCAATCTGTCCCGGTGCTTGGGGTCCATGTTGGCATGTATTTTAAATACAAATCCGGAGAAATCCTTTTCGTCTGCCTTGACCAAACGTTCCTCGGCTTTTTTTGGTCTGGGAGAGGGAGCGATATCCACAAAACAATCCAACAGTTCACGTACGCCAAAATTATTCAGTGCAGAACCAAAAAAAACAGGTTGCAACTCACCTTTAAGATAGGCTTCTTTGTCAAAATCCGGGTAAACACCATCTACCAGTTCCAAGTTGCCGCGTAACTCTTCGGCTGCGTTGGCCCCGATAATTTCTTCAAGCTCTGGATTGTCGAGGTTATCAAAAGCAATGGTCTCCTCGATGTTTTTTTTGCTATTGCCGCTAAACAGATTAATGTTTTTTTCGTAGATGTTGTAGATTCCCTTGAAATCGTATCCCATGCCTATCGGAAAGCTTAAAGGGGTAACGGACAAACCTAATTTTTGTTCTACTTCGTCCAAGAGATCAAAAGCGTCTTTTCCCTCACGATCCAATTTGTTGATGAAAACGATCATTGGAATATTTCGCATACGACAGACCTCGACGAGTTTTTCCGTCTGCTCCTCCACACCTTTTGCCACATCAATAACAACAATAACGCTGTCCACCGCGGTGAGGGTCCGGAATGTGTCCTCGGCGAAATCTTTGTGCCCTGGGGTATCCAGGATATTTATCTTTTTGTCCTTATAAATAAACGCTAAAACCGAAGTAGCGACCGAAATACCCCTTTGTCTTTCGATTTCCATAAAGTCACTCGTGGCGGACTTTTTTATTTTGTTGCTTTTTACGGCTCCCGCTTCTTGGATCGCACCACCGAACAAAAGTAATTTTTCGGTCAAAGTAGTTTTACCGGCATCCGGGTGGGAAATGATACCAAAGGTTCTTCGTTTCGCTATTTCCTTTTGAAATTCCATCAACAAAAATTTCGGCAAAAATAGTGGATTTATCTGTTATGCCCCGAATTTTGGCAACGAATCACGATTGTTAATATTATTGGAAAAAAATTACCGAAATAAACCGGTGAAAACGAAAAAGTGAAGTATTTTTCGGCCGTTTTAATAGCACTGACCATTAAAGTGTGGGTTATATACCATTGGTGAATCGACAATCCAGTCAATAATGTTGATGAACATGCCTTTTATCGATTAAAATAGGAGGTGATAGTCAAATAGTTTAACTATGTGACGTAATTGTGTCGAGATGTGTCAAATGGACCAGTGACATTAAAACAAACAAGAAAACCCCAATTTTCTTACAATTACGAGAACCACTTTTTGCCATGGTGATAGTTGACCAAAACTTATCATTTATGGACAAAATTACTTTTGTGAGACTAAATAACCCGCTACACAAGCAGTTCGTGTTTACGATGTTCTTTGTGGTATTTGGCTTTGCATCACATTTTAGTGCAGCCAATACTTATGATTTTACAACTCCCTTAGGTCTCGATCTAGAAAATAGCTATAACTCTCAATCCCTTACATTTGATTTTCAGCGAACTTCGTTATGGAATCCTTTGTCGTTTTGTTACGGAAGCGACGATTGTGATGGTGATGGGGTTACCACAGATCAGGAAAATATAGATGGTACAGACCCAAATGACCCATGCGATTTTGTTTTGGCACACCAGAACTGTTCGCCGTCTTACAAATGGAAAAAAATGGATTGTGATGGGGATGGGGTTACCAATGGCAGGGAAAAGCATGACGGTACCGATCCCTTAGATCCTTGTGATTTTGTTTTGGCACACCAGAACTGTTCGCCGTCTTACAAATGGAAAAAAATGGATTGTGATGGGGATGGGGTTACCAATGGTAGGGAAAAAGAAGACGGTACTGATCCACTAGATCCTTGCGATTTTGTTTTGGAGCACCAGGATTGTGCACCGTCCCAGGAATGGAAGAAGTTGGATTGTGATGGAGATGGGGTAAGTAATGGCCAGGAAAAGGAAGACGGTACAGATCCACTAGATCCTTGCGATTTTGTTTTGGAGCACCAGGATTGCGCACCGTCCCAGGAATGGAAGAACTTGGATTGTGATGGAGATGGGGTCACCAACGGCGATGAGAAGGAAGATGGCACAGACCCATTGGATCCATGCGAATATAACCCGGATAGTGTAACCCTGCCACAAAGTGGGGACTATCTGGATGCTGATTGTGATGGCGACGGGGTTACCAACGGCGACGAGATAGAAGATGGAACCGATCCTTTGGATTCCTGTGATTTTAAACTGGAAAGTCAAACCGTCACCCCCGATTCTACTTGGATAGACGCCGATTGTGATGGCGATGGGGTCACCAACGGCGATGAGAAGGAAGATGGTACGGATCCTTTAGATCCGTGCGATTATAATCCAGAAAGTGTTACCCTGCCGCAATCTGCAAATTGGGAATCCCTTGATTGTGATGGCGACGGAAACCCCAATGATACGGACCCTGACCCTTTGACGGTAAATGCCAATGACGATTTTGGTTCGACACCCGCAACTATTGAGGTTGCAATAAACATTTTGGAGAATGATGATTTTCTTCCCAACAATGCACCTAACAATGTCGGTGTTACCAATATTGAAAGAATCGGAGGCAGCGCTGTTGGAGTAGTTGTTTTTAATAATGATACTGGTTTTGTAAACTATATACCGGAAACATCTGAATCAAATTCCACCGTTTCCATAGTGTATCAGGTGTGCAACATACTGCCCGACCCAAGTGTGTGCGCAACTGCCACGATTTATATAGAAATCGGAGCGAATGCTCTGGATGCCGTAGATGATACATTTACGGCGGAAACGGGAGATGGGGGAACCATTCCGAACAGCAATGTGCTAACCAACGATACGTACAATGGAGAACCTGTTTCCTTGGAAGATGTGGTGCTGACCTCCACGCCAACGGACCAGTTGACCATCAATGCGGACGGGACCATCAGCGTAGTCCCCGGAACCGAAGCGGGAACCTATACCATTGAATACACGATATGCGATGTAGCCGATTCCGCCAATTGCGATACCGCTACGGTTACCGTTGAGGTGCTCCAAGGACCGGGCAATGTGCTGGATGCCGTAGATGATACCTTTACGGCGGAAACGGGAGATGGGGGGACCATTCCGAACAGCAATGTGCTAACCAACGATACGTACAATGGAGAACCTGTTTCCTTGGAAGATGTTGTGCTGACCTCCACGCCAACGGACCAGTTGACCATCAATGCGGACGGTACGATCAACGTAGTCCCCGGAACCGAAGCGGGAACCTATACCATTGAATACACGATATGCGATGTAGCCGATTCCGGCAATTGCGATACCGCTACGGTTACCGTTGAGGTGCTCCAAGGACCGGGCAATGTACTGGATGCCGTAGATGATATGTTTACGGCGGAAACGGGAGAAGGGGGAACCATTCCGAACAGCAATGTGCTAACCAACGATACGTACAATGGAGAACCTGTTTCCTTGGAAGATGTTGTGTTGACCTCCACGCCAACGGACCAGCTGACCATCAATGCGGACGGTACGATCAACGTAGTCCCCGGAACCGAGGCGGGAACCTATACCATTGAATACACGATATGCGATGTAGCCGATTCCGCCAATTGCGATACCGCTACGGTTACCGTTGAGGTGCTCCAAGGACCGGGCAATGTACTGGATGCCGTAGATGATATGTTTACGGCGGAAACGGGAGAAGGGGGAACCATTCCGAACAGCAATGTGCTAACCAACGATACGTACAATGGAGAACCTGTTTCCTTGGAAGATGTTGTGTTGACCTCCACGCCAACGGACCAGCTGACCATCAATGCGGACGGTACGATCAACGTAGTCCCCGGAACCGAGGCGGGAACCTATACCATTGAATACACGATTTGCGATGTGATGGATGTCAATAATTGTGATACCGCTACGGTTACCGTTGAGGTGCTCCAAGGACCGGGCAATGTACTGGATGCCGTAGATGATATGTTTACGGCGGAAACGGGAGAAGGGGGAACCATTCCGAACAGCAATGTGCTATCCAACGATACATATAATGGAGAACCTGTTTCCTTGGCAGATGTGGTGTTGACCTCCACGCCAACGGACCAGTTGACCATCAATGCGGACGGGACCATCAGCGTAGTCCCCGGAACCGAGGCGGGAACCTATACCATTGAATACACGATTTGCGATGTGATGGATGTCAATAAT
Organism: Flagellimonas alginilytica; assembly: GCF_042134605.1. GTDB lineage: Bacteria > Bacteroidota > Bacteroidia > Flavobacteriales > Flavobacteriaceae > Flagellimonas > Flagellimonas alginolytica. The sequence goes on from NZ_CP169638.1 coordinate 2,571,874, forward strand.
TGTGATACAGCAACAGTGGCCGTTGAGATTATAGAAGGGATGGAAAATGTAATTGATGCAGTGGACGATACCTATAATACTGGAATCGGCGGGGGACCAATAGAAAATAGTAATGTTCTGGACAACGATACCCTCAATGACAATCCCGTTTCAATTACTGATGTTATACTCACATCGACACCTACGAACGAATTGTCTGTCGAAGAAGATGGCAGTATAAGGGTGTTCCCTGGTACACCGATAGGAATATATACCATAGAATATACCATTTGCGAAGCTGCAAACGGAAATAATTGCGACACTGCTATAGTTACGGTGATTGTAGAAGAAATCGAAGTAAATCAAATGTTGACCCCTAATGGAGACCTTAAGAACGATTTCCTATTTATTCGAGGGGTCGAGTACATAAAGTCGAGCACATTGAAAATATTCAACCGTTGGGGAACCCAAGTTTTCGAAAGTGCGAATTACGATAACGTGAACAATGTTTTTGATGGACGGGTTCGAGGTAAATCGGCTATTAGCGTTAATGATTATCTACCGGCCGGGGTTTATTTTTATATTTTTAACTATGAAACGGCCCAAGGAAGTTTCACGGATTCCGAATACATTTATATAAGCAGGTAACTATTTTGATAGAATGATAAAGAAGCATTTTTTTATAGCATTGTTGTTTGTTGGCGCGATCATTACAGGCGCAAAGGCCCAACAAGATGCACAGTACACCCAATACATGTACAATACTTTGAGTGTTAACCCTGCCTACGCCGGTTCCAGAGGACAATTAAGTTTTGCCGGTTTGTACCGTTCGCAATGGGTTGGTCTGGATGGAGCACCGGAAACCTTTACCTTGAACTTGCATTCTCCCATACGAAACAGTAGGTTGGGATATGGGATTTCCATTGTGAACGACAATATTGGCGACGGGGTGGTCCAAGAAACCTATTTGGATGCTGTGGTCTCCTATACGATCGATGTCTCCATGGATGCAAAATTATCCTTTGGGTTAAAGGCAGGGGGAAACATGTTGAGCCTCGACTTTAATGGGTTGCGGAATTTTGACCAAGAAGTGGTCAACCAGAACAATATAGATAATAGGTTTACTCCAAACTTTGGATTGGGGATCTACTATCATACCGATAAGTTTTATGCAGGTGTCTCTGCCCCTAACGTGTTGGAATCCGAATATTTTGATAACGATAATTCGGACGATGGTATCAACTTTCTCTCAGCAGAACGAATGAATATTTATTTGATAACCGGATATGTGTTCGATTTGGGTGCCGACCTGCAGTTTAAGCCTGCTTTGCTTACCAAAGCTGTTGGCGGTGCGCCTTTGCAAGTAGATCTTTCCGCCAGTTTCCTATTTGCCAATAAGTTCAGTTTTGGAGCGGCCTATCGATGGGATGCTGCAGTAAGTGGCCTGGTAGGATTTCAGGTTACCGACCAGATTATGCTAGGGTTGGCTTATGATCGCGAGACCACGGAATTGGGCGGAACGCAGTTTAACGATGGTTCATTTGAAGTTTTCTTAAGGTTGGAATTGTTAAAGTCGTTCCAAAGGACCATATCACCAAGATTCTTTTAATTTAGACCGGAATGCTGAAAAGATTACTCACATTATTGATTATCGTTTGCGGAGGTATTGTTAAAGTGTCGGCCCAGCAAGATAGTATCCCCAACAAACAACTGGTTCGGATAATGGAAAAGGCGGACGAACGCTACAATCAATATTCCTTTAGTCCCGCCATAGATATCTATAAAAAAGTGCTGGATAAAGGCTATACCTCTGCAGATTTATTAAAGAAACTGGGGAATTCTTATTACTTCAACGCTAAATACCAAGAAGCGGCCGAAATCTACAAAAAATTGGAGGCAACATACCCTGATCAGATGTCGGTGGAAGATGTATTCCGATATGCACAAAGCTTAAAGTCGGTAGGCGAATATGACGATGCAGCAAAAATTATGGCCAGTTTCAAGGAAATGACATCGTCCATGGTAGACTATGACGAAGATTACATGGCCAAAATTGAAAAGAATTCAGGAAGGTATTCTGTCAAACAGTTTCCTTATAACAGTAAGTATTCCGATTTCGCAGCAGCGTATTACGAAGAAGGACTCATATTTGCCTCTGACCGCGACACAGGTAATTTTGCGCGATACCGCCATACTTGGAACGCCAGGGACTTTTTGGATCTCTACAAAGTGAATGCCGACAGTATATCCAACAATAAAGTGGTAAAGTTGGGGGGAGAGGTAAATACCAGACTGCACGAATCCACTTCGGTAGTTTCCAAAGATGGGTCTACGATGTATTTTACACGAAATAATTTTTTCGATGGAAGAAAGAAAAAGGATGAAGAAGGAATTATAAGGCTAAAGATCTATAGTGCCGAGAATATTGATGGTATATGGACGAATATTGTAGAACTTCCATTTAATAGTGATTCATATTCCGTGGCCCATCCGATGTTAAGCCCCGACGGCAAGAAACTTTATTTTGTTTCCGATATGCCGGGAAGTCTGGGAGAATCGGATATTTTCGTTACCGAGATTATTGGTGATGGCACCTATGGCCCGATCAAGAACCTGGGGAGTAACATCAATACCATGGCAAGGGAAACATTTCCTTTTATTTCTACTGATGGTGTGCTCTATTTTTCTTCGGATGGACATCAGGGATTAGGTGGGTTGGATGTGTTCGCGACCAAGATTGCATACAACGATTATACACAACCGGTGGTCAATGTGGGAAGACCCATTAACACCCCCAAGGACGATTTTTCATACATATACGATCCGGGCGACCAAACTGGTTATTTCTCTTCCAACCGGGATGGGGGAATGGGAGACGATGATATTTATGAGTTTGTGGAGAACGAACCTCTAATGTTGGATTGTATTCAGGAAATTACCGGGACCGTACGAGATAGAATTTCCAATGAAGTGTTGGCAGGGGCAACAGTAAAAATAATTGATGAGGAAAATAATGAGGTTTCCTCTACCATAACGGATTCCAACGGAAATTATATTTTGGAATTGGATTGTTCCAAAGGCAATTTTGTGCGGGCCTCTCGGGACGGATATGTTCCGGCCGAAGAGTATTTGCCCATATCCGATGGAAAACCGAAAATTGTCGATTTTTATCTGGAACGCGATTTGGTTACCGGAGGTTTTGGGGACGATTTGGCAAAGCTACTTCAATTGAGCACGATTTACTTTGATCTTAACAAATACAATATCAGGCCGGACGCAGAAATAGAAATACAAAAGGTAATCGTGGCTATGGAAAAATACCCGAGCTTAAAAATAAAGGTCAACTCGCATACCGATAGTAGAGGAGTGGACGCATATAACCTTTGGTTGTCGCAAAAAAGAGCACAATCAACAGTTGATTATATGGTATCCAAAGGAATATCTTCAGAAAGATTGAAAGGAGAAGGATTCGGGGAAACCCGATTGGTGAACAATTGTGCCAACGGCGTACAATGTTCAGAGGAACAACATCAGCTCAATAGAAGGTCGGAATTCATAATTTATGAGTAGACGTTGATTCAAAACAAATTAAAACGGCCCTTTACAACTAAAAAGGCCGTTTTTTTATAGGGTATTATGCTCGGTTTCTATAAATGTCCCATTCTTCCCGCCAAAGCACATTCGTAACAGAATCTCATTGGAATTCACTTTTGGCATTGGTCGATATTATTGGGCTTATCGGCGAACTGTCTTAAAAAAATGATAAAAAAGAAAAGAGGTTAACCTCAATTATTAGGGCTTAGACCGTAGGATTTAATGCGTTCACAACAATTATTTTCTACCCCTATATGTCTGGGTAATTTTGTTGGGTGATTAAAATTAGGTGTGTTCCATTTATAGGTAAATCACCCCTTTTTTAATGTTTTCGAACAACAAAAACACAGCATATTAAATTCTCAACTAATAGTAGCCTCATGAAAAAGAGCATTCTAGCCCTAACGTTCCTCCTTTTTACAGGAATTGCCTTTTCTCAAACTACCGTTACCCTTCAGGACCAATGTAATTGTGAGGTTCTCAAGGGTACTGATGTTTCCACATCGGGAGCGGTTACCCCGACAGGAGCGGATTTGGGAGATATTTATGTGAACACCAATACAGGGACCATTTATTTTTGGGATGGGGATTCATGGGAACTTACCGCTACAGATGACCAACAATTGACCGGATTCAATTTTGATGGTGTAACAAATACGTTATCATTAACATTGGAAAATGGGGGCACCGTAAACGTTGATTTGAGCAGTTTGAGCGATGTTTTTACGGATACAAATACAACCATAGCATCATTTGGTATAGATGGTACAAACACAAACCTTGTAATCACTGATTCCGAAGCAAATACCTTTGCTGTGGCGTTGGTGGACTTGGCAGCGTTGATCAATACGGATAATCAAACGCTTACCGAGGTTTTATCGCAAGGTAACGACGCTGGCGGAGCTACAATAACCAACTTGGCTGTTCCAGTTAATCCGCAAGATGCCACCACAAAGGCCTATGTGGACAGTGTGGCCGACGACGATATTACGGGAGTGAGCTTCGATGGTGGGACCAACGAGGTAACGGTAAGCGAGGGCGGCACCAGTTTTTCCGCGGACCTGTCCTCTTTGGACGATAGCGCCGGAGTAGCGGCCAATGCCGCGGACATCGCCAACAACACTACGGCGATAGGTAACAATGCTACTAACATCACAGCGAACGCTTCGGACATTGCCAATAACACTACGAACATTTCGAACAATGCGAGTGCAATAGCGACGAACGCTTCGGACATCGCCAATAACACTACGAACATTTCGAACAATGCGAGTGCGATAGCGACGAACACTTCGGACATCGCCAACAATACTACGGCTATTGGTAACAATGCTGCAAACATCACAACGAACGCTACCGATATAGCCACTAATGCCACGAACCTTGCCAACCATATCTCAGCCGACGGAGATCTATCGGATACGAACGAGATCCAGAACATCGAGGAAGTGCTGACGGACGGGAACGATGCGAACGGTCTAGTGCTGACGGGCCTTGGAGCCCCGACCGCTGCGAGCGATGCCGCCACGAAGGCCTATGTGGACAGTGTGGCCGACGACGATATTACGGGAGTGAACTTCGATGGCGGGACCAACGAGGTAACGGTAAGCGAGGGCGGTACAAGTTTTTCCGCGGACCTGTCCTCTTTGGACGATAGCGCCGGAGTAGCTGCCAATGCCGCGGACATTGTCAATAACACTACGGCGATCGGTAACAATGCCTCTGATATATCGAACAATGCAACGAATATCACAACGAACGCTACCAATATCTCCAACAATACTACGGACATTGCCAACAATACCACGGCGATCGGTAACAATGCTTCGAACATCTCAACTAACACTACGAACATTTCGAACAATGCGAGTGCGATAGCAACGAACACTTCGGACATTGCCAACAACACAACGAACATTTCGAACAATGCGAGTGCGATAGCGACGAACACTTCGGACATCGCCAACAATACCACGGCGATCGGGAACAATGCTGCAAACATCACAACGAACGCTTCGGACATCGCCAACAACACTACGGCGATCGGGAACAATGCCACGGATATTGCGAATCATATAGCGGCCGATGCCGATACGAACATTGGTAACGAGTATAATACGGGAAGTTCCATAACGGACGGAGTTATCGGAATTACCGATGGGGGCGGGACTGAATCTATCGATTTGATCAGTTCGGACCTGAACAACAATATAACCTTTGGTTCAGATGGGGCGCTATATTTGAATGTTGCCTCGGTATCCATTGCAGAGACCAATACCTCCTTGTCCTATAATGATGCAACTGGAGAATTGACATACTCCAATGAATTGGGCAATAATCCGGTTGTTGACATTTCAGGTTTGGACGATAGCGCCGGAGTAGCAGCCAATGCTGCGGACATTGCCAACAATACTACGGCGATTGGGAACAATGCTACTAACATCACAGCGAACGCTACCGATATAGCCACCAATGCCACGAACCTGGCCAACCATATTTCGGCCGACGGAGATCTATCGGATACGAACGAGATCCAGAACATCGAGGAAGTGCTGACTGACGGGAACGATGCGAACGGTCTAGTGCTGACGGGCCTTGGAGCCCCGACCGCTGGTAGCGATGCCGCCACAAAGGCCTATGTGGACAGTGTGGCCGATGACGATATTACTGGGGTGAGCTTCGATGGCGGGACCAACGAGGTAACGGTAAGCGAGGGCAGTACAAGTTTTTCTGCGGACCTGTCCTCTTTGGACGATAGCGCCGGAGTAGCGGCCAATGCCGCTGACATTGCCAACAACACTACGAACATTTCGAACAATGCGAGTGCGATAGCAACGAACGCTTCGGACATCGCCAACAATACTACGGCGATCGGCAACAATGCCGCGGACATTGTCAATAACACTGCGAACATTTCGAACAATGCGAGTGCGATAGCAACGAACACTTCGGACATTGCCAACAATGCCACGAACCTGGCCAACCATATCTCGGCCGATGGAGACCTATCGGATACGAACGAGATCCAGAACATCGAGGAAGTGCTGACTGACGGGAACGATGCGAACGGTCTAGTGCTGACGGGCCTTGGAGCCCCGACCGCTGGTAGCGATGCCGCCACAAAGGCCTATGTGGACAGTGTGGCTGACGACGATATTACGGGAGTGAGCTTCGATGGCGGGACCAACGAGGTAACGGTAAGCGAGGGCGGTACAAGTTTTTCCGCTGACCTATCCTCTTTGGACGATAGCGCCGGAGTAGCAGCCAATGCTGCGGACATTGCCAACAATACTACGGCGATTGGGAACAATGCCGCGGACATTGCCAACAACACTACGAACATTTCGAACAATACGAGTGCGATAGCAACGAACACTTCGGACATTGCCAACAATGCCACGAACCTGGCCAACCATATCTCGGCCGATGGAGACCTATCGGATACGAACGAGATCCAGAACATCGAGGAAGTGCTGACTGACGGGAACGATGCGAACGGTCTAGTGCTGACGGGCCTTGGAGCCCCGACCGCTGGTAGCGATGCCGCCACAAAGGCCTATGTGGACAGTGTGGCTGACGACGATATTACGGGAGTGAGCTTCGATGGCGGGACCAACGAGGTAACGGTAAGCGAGGGCGGTACAAGTTTTTCCGCTGACCTATCCTCTTTGGACGATAGCGCCGGAGTAGCAGCCAATGCTGCGGACATTGCCAACAACACTACGAACATTTCGAACAATACGAGTGCGATAGCAACGAACGCTTCGGACATTGCCAACAATGCCACGAACTTGGCCAACCATATCTCGGCCGACGGAGACCTATCGGATACGAACGAGATCCAGAACATCGAGGAAGTGCTGACTGACGGGAACGATGCGAACGGTCTAGTGCTGACGGGCCTTGGAGCCCCGACCGCTGCGAGCGATGCTGCCACAAAGGCCTATGTGGACAGTGTGGCCGACGACGATATTACTGGGGTGAGCTTCGATGCCGGTACCAACGAGGTAACGGTAAGCGAGGGCGGTACAAGTTTTTCTGCGGACCTGTCCTCTTTGGACGATAGCGCCGGAGTAGCGGCCAATGCCGCGGACATCGCCAACAATACTGCGGCGATAGGTAACAATGCTGCGAACATCACAACGAACACTTCGGACATCGCCAACAACACTACGGCTATAGGTAACAATGCCACGGATATTGCGAATCATATAGCGGCCGATGCCGATATGAACATTGGTAACGAGTATAACACGGGAAGTTCCATAACGGACGGAGTTATCGGAATTACCGATGGGGGCGGGACTGAATCTATCGATTTGATCAGTTCGGACTTGAACAACAACATAACCTTTGGTTCAGATGGGGCGCTATATTTGAATGTTGCCTCGGTATCCATTGCAGAGACCAATACCTCCTTGTCCTATAACGATGCAACTGGAGAATTGACATACTCCAATGAATTGGGCAATAATCCGGTTGTTGACATTTCAGGTTTGGACGATAGCGCCGGAGTAGCTGCCAATGCCGCGGACATTGCCAACAACGCTACGGCAATCGGTAACAATGCCTCTGATATATCGAACAATGCAACGAATATCACAACGAACGCTACCAATATCTCCAACAACACTACGGCGATCGGGAACAATGCTGCGAACATCACAACGAACGCTACCGATATAGCCACCAATGCCACGAACCTGGCCAACCATATCTCGGCCGATGGAGATCTATCGGATACGAACGAGATCCAGAACATCGAGGAAGTGCTGACTGACGGGAACGATGCGAACGGTCTTGTGCTGACGGGCCTTGGTGCCCCGACCGCTGCGAGCGATGCCGCTACAAAGGCCTATGTGGACAGCGTGGCCGATGACGATATTACGGGAGTGAGCTTCGATGGCGGGACCAACGAGGTAACGGTAAGCGAGGGCAGTACAAGTTTTTCCGCGGACCTATCCTCTTTGGACGATAGCGCCGGAGTAGCGGCCAATGCCACGGACATCGCCAACAACACTACTGCGATCGGTAACAATGCCACGGATATTTCGAACAACGCTAGCAATATCTCCAACAATACTACGGCTATTGGTAACAATGCTACTAACATCACAGCGAACGCTACCGATATAGCCACCAATGCCACGAACCTGGCCAACCATATTTCGGCCGACGGAGATCTATCGGATACGAACGAGATCCAGAACATCGAGGAAGTGCTGACTGACGGGAACGATGCGAACGGTCTTGTGCTGACGGGCCTTGGTGCCCCGACCGCTGCGAGCGATGCCGCTACAAAGGCCTATGTGGACAGCGTGGCCGATGACGATATTACGGGAGTGAGCTTCGATGGCGGGACCAACGAGGTAACGGTAAGCGAGGGCGGTACAAGTTTTTCTGCGGACCTATCCTCTTTGGACGATAGCGCCGGAGTAGCGGCCAATGCCACGGACATCGCCAACAACACTACTGCGATCGGTAACAATGCCACGGATATTTCGAACAACACTAGCAATATCTCCAACAATACTACGGCTATTGGTAACAATGCTACTAACATCACAGCGAACACTACCGATATAGCCACCAATGCCACGAACCTGGCCAACCATATCTCGGCCGACGGAGATCTATCGGATACGAACGAGATCCAGAACATCGAGGAAGTGCTGACTGACGGGAACGATGCGAACGGTCTAGTGCTGACGGGCCTTGGAGCCCCGACCGCTGGTAGCGATGCCGCCACAAAGGCCTATGTGGACAGCGTGGCCGATGACGATATTACGGGAGTGAGCTTCGATGGCGGGACCAACGAGGTAACGGTAAGCGAGGGCAGTACAAGTTTTTCTGCGGACCTGTCCTCTTTGGACGATAGTGCCGGAGTAGCGGCCAATGCCGCGGACATTGCCAACAACACTACTGCAATCGGTAACAATGCCACGGATATTTCGAACAACGCTACCAATATCTCCAACAATACTACGGCTATTGGTAACAATGCTTCGAACATCACAACGAACGCTTCAGACATTGCCAACAACACAACGGCGATCGGGAACAATGCGAGTGCGATAGCTACGAACACTACCGATATAGCCACCAATGCCACGAACCTGGCCAACCATATTTCGGCCGACGGAGATCTATCGGATACCAACGAGATCCAGAACATCGAGGAAGTGCTGACTGACGGGAACGATGCGAACGGTCTAGTGCTGACGGGCCTTGGAGCCCCGACCGCTGGTAGCGATGCCGCTACAAAGGCCTATGTGGACAGCGTGGCCGATGACGATATTACGGGAGTGAGCTTCGATGGCGGGACCAACGAGGTAACGGTAAGCGAGGGCGGTACAAGCTTTTCTGCGGACCTATCCTCTTTGGACGATAGTGCCGGAGTAGCGGCCAATGCCGCAGACATTGCCAACAACACTACGAACATTTCGAACAATGCGAGTGCGATAGCAACGAACACTACCGATATAGCCACCAATGCCACGAACCTGGCCAACCATATCTCAGCCGATGGAGACCTATCGGATACGAACGAAATAAACACTCGCTTCGAGGTTAACGGTGCTAACCTTGAAATTGAGGATAGTAACGGTACATTACAAGTTCCTCTAGCAGATATAAATAATCAAGATGCATCAGAAGTGAACTCTGATTCTCCAGTAGATGTAGATGGTGATGGGAATACTGAATCAACTGTTGAAGATGTTATACAGGATATTGCACGAATCACATCCAAAGCAGCGAGAATATTTTACCCACCGTCCATCGCAATAGATGCATCGACCAATGGTGCGGGGAGAACAATCAATTTATATTCTCAATATTTGGCACAATATGGGTCTCCGACTGTGAGAAGTGCGGGTGCTCCAGCAGCAATTCCAACCTATGGTGCAACCGAATTATATTACTATGTGACCTATGCGGACCCAACAGTGTTTGCTAATATGACTATAGATGCCAACGGTGTTCTAACTTATGATATCATAGGACAGCCAGCAGATTATAATGCATTGATCAATGTGGTATTTGTGGTAAAATAATAATGTATAAAGACGGATAGATTTTGAAATCAAACACCTCATATAAGTCTTTATTCATAGGACTGGTAGTTTTCTTTGCAGGAATAAATCTTGCGAGCGCTCAGTTTCTTTTACAAGCTCCGGACACTGGAGATGAAAACAATTATCGGTGGTACGAAGCATCAGATACATCAACTGTTTTGGGAACCAATTCATTTTATGAGGCGACCCAGCCAGGTGTATATTTTGCCACTTATGATGGCACCTTATGTGGTTCCAACGCAACGGGATATTTTATTTTGACCGATTGTGAAGCACCGAACAATGAGGTGGTCCTCGATATTTCAGCCAGTGTTCCATCCGGAGCCACGGTCAGTTGGAACCCAGCTCTTCCGGGAGATCAATCCAGACCCATGGTAACCAGTACACAAACCGTAATGCGGTATGTGGCAACGATTACCAAGGTGGGACATAGCACCGAATTACCGCGATTTACTGTGGTTTGTATGAGTCAAGCAGCCAATTTAATGGATGATTTGATTGTCCTGGATGAGGATACATCGATAGCGGTTCCAATATTTGACAACGATTCCGATTTGCCATCAGCTGGAGTAGTAACGATTACAGACCCTGCAAACGGGGTGGTGAATGTTAACGACAATGGAACGGCTAACGATCCAACGGACGATATAGTTACCTATACGCCCAATCCAGATTACAACGGAAACGATAGTTTTGATTATACCCTATGTAACAACTTTGGGGATTGCAGTACGGCAACCGTTACGGTAGATGTACTGCCAATTGTGGACACTAACGATGATTCGGTATCTACCGATATAGGTGTCGATGCCATAGTTTCGTGGAGGGCCAACGATAATGATATTCCGACCACTGGCTCTATTTCAGCAACCGATCCATCAAATGGAACAGTTGTCTTGAACGATAATGGGACCGCAAACAATCCATCTGATGATGATATTACCTATATCCCAGATTCAGGATTCTCTGGAACGGATACTTTCGATTACACCGTTTGTGATACCAATGGCAATTGCGATACAGCAACGATAACGGTAATCGTAAGTCCTTCAGGAATTGATTTGGATAGCGACAATGATGGTATTGCCGATAGTTTTGAAGACCTAAATGCCGACAATGACAATGACCCATCTACGAACCCAACTGATACAGATGGTGATGGTATCCCGGATTATTTGGATATAGATAGCGATAATGACGGTATTCCCGACAATGTTGAGGCGCAATTTGCCTTGGATTACATTGCACCGAGTATGGTGGATAATAATGGCAATGGAATCGATGATGCCTACGATAATGACGGAAATCTAGGCTTAATACCTGTTGATTCTGATAATGACGGTATACCTGATTATGTAGATGAAGACAGCGACGACGACAATGTGCCCGATGCCATAGAAGGCCATGATCATGATCAAGACGGAATTGCCGATGTAGTACTTATTGGTTCCGATAAGGACAACGATGGTCTGGATGATGCTTTCGAAGGTGAGACCGTCATAGATACCGATGTAAATGATGAAATAAACAGCCCAAGTTCAGATCTACCTGATACCGATGGTGATGGAATACCGGACTTTAGGGACTCTGATGATGACGATGACGGTATCGAAACCATAGACGAAGACTTTAATGGAGACGGGAATTACGCCAACGATGATTCCAATGAAAACGGGATTCCGAATTATTTGGATCCAGATTTAGGTGAATCGACCGTTGGTGAAGAGGAAGTAGATGTGGTGAACGTAATTACACCTAACGGAGATGGCGTACACGATACGCTGGAAATCCGAGGACTGGAAAATTATCCCAACAATACCGTTAGAATATACAATAGGTGGGGAGTAATGGTCTACCAGACCAAAGCATACAACACCAGTGGAAATGTATTCGATGGTACTTCTCAAGGTAGGGTAACCGTAGATCAGGACAATAAATTACCGGTAGGTACGTATTTCTATGTGATAGACTACCAAGATAATGGCGGTAACATGAAACAGCTGACAGGTTATATATATATAAATAGATAAAATGGTAACTGTGGAGAATAAGATGTATAAGGTGAAAATCCAATGGATACTGGCCCTCTTTGTAATGGGGTTGGCAAACATACATGCACAACAAGATGCACAGTATACCCAGTATATGTACAATACGGTCAGTGTAAACCCGGCATACGCAGGATCTAGAGGTCATTTAAGTATAGCCGCACTTTATAGGAACCAGTGGTTGGGGCTCGATGGAGCACCCGAAACACAAACCCTCAATGTGCACACACCGGTAGGCTATCGTGGTGTGGGTCTTGGGCTGTCCATTGTCAATGACAAGATCGGGCCAACATCCGAAACCTATTTTGATGTTGATTTCTCCTATACCATACAAACCTCTTGGGAGGGTCGTCTAAGTTTTGGATTAAAGGCAAGTGCCCATATGTTGGACATACGTTATTCCGAATTGGACGAATTCGAGATAGACCCCCAATTACAATCACAGCAGGATATCCAGAATAAGTTTTCGCCAAACATAGGTGCCGGAGTGTACTACCATACGGATAGATTTTACGCAGGTCTTTCTGCACCAAGAATCCTGGAGACGACACATTTTGATACCTCTTCCATATCAACCGCAAAAGAACAGATCAACCTGTACCTGATTACGGGATATGTCTGGGACCTTAACCCTTTTTTAAAATTTAAACCCACGCTGTTGACAAAAGCAGTTCAAGGAGCACCTTTACAAGTGGACCTCTCTGCCAACTTTATGTTCAACGAAAAGTTTATTGGAGGAGTAGCTTACCGTTGGGATGCTGCCTTTAGTGGACTGTTCGGTTTTATGCTGTCCGATCAGTTAATGTTGGGATTGGCCTATGATCGCGAGACTACAGAACTCGGTGCCGCCACTTTTAACGATGGTTCCTTTGAGATAATTCTGAGGTATGACTTCATCAGAAATATTGGAAACTTAAAATCCCCACGTTTCTTTTAGCAAGAAATTAAACATTGATATCCCCATAAATTACACCAAAGGTCATATTTTTACCATATGAGAGAGGAAAATGTGATACTGGTAAACGAAAAGGACGAACCAATTGGACTAATGCCAAAAATGGAAGCCCACGAAAAAGCCCTTTTGCACAGGGCATTCTCTGTTTTTGTGATGAATAATAAAGGGCAAACCATGCTCCAACAACGGGCCAAGGACAAATACCACTCCCCATTGTTATGGACCAATACGTGCTGTAGCCACCAAAGGGAGGGCGAAAGCAATATCGATGCGGGTAAACGAAGACTCATGGAAGAGATGGGCTTTACCACCGAACTGAAAGAGCTTTTTAGCTTTGTATACAAAGCCCCTTTCGATAATGGACTTACCGAACATGAGTTTGATCACGTAATGGTGGGTTATTTTGAAGATGAACCCAAGATCAATCCTGAAGAAGTGGCCGATTGGAAATGGATGTATCCAGAGGATATCAAAAAAGATATATCGCTTAATCCAGATGATTACACCGCATGGTTCAAGATAATATTTGAACGCTTTTACGATCATCTCATGGAAAATCCAGCCGTAAGATGAAAGTAAAAGTAAGCAGAAAGGCAAGTTTTAATGCCGCACACAGATTATATAGACCAGATTGGGACAACCAAAAGAACAACGAGGTTTTTGGCAAATGCAATAATCCAAGATACCATGGTCACAATTACGACCTTATTGTTAGCGTAACTGGCGAAATAGACCGGGAAACTGGATTTGTAATGGATCTTAAGGTGCTTAAGGATCTGATCAAAAAGCATGTGGAGGACCAACTGGACCACAAAAACCTAAATCTCGATGTTCCAGAGTTTAGGGAGTTGAACCCTACGGCCGAGAATATTGCCGTAGTAATCTGGAACAAGCTAAGACCCCATATAAGTAAATCTAAAGAGTTGGAGATCGTACTCTACGAAACACCAAGGAACTTTGTAACCTATACAGGATAAAAATGAATCTTTACCCATTAAAATTCAAACCGATACTAAAAGAACGACTTTGGGGCGGTACCAAACTAAAAGAAGTCTTGAACAAACCTATAGATAGCGATATTACCGGCGAAAGTTGGGAACTTTCGGGAGTGGCCGGCGATATATCCGAGATTTCCAACGGAAACTTGGAAGGTACATCGCTTCAGGAATTGATGGATTCCCAAGGAGAAGCACTTTTGGGCAAAAGTGTGGTAGAACGATTCGGCAAGGAGTTTCCCATACTCATCAAATTTATAGATGCTAAACAAGACCTATCCATACAGCTCCATCCAAATGATGAATTGGCCAAAAAACGCCATAATTCCTTTGGAAAAACCGAAATGTGGTACATTATGGATGCCGACCCGGGAGCAAAACTCATTGTAGGGTTCAATAAAGATGTGGAAAAGCAGGAATATGTAAAAAGTATAGAGGATGGTACCTTAACGGATTTAATGAACTATGAAGAAGTAAGCGAAGGTGATACATTTTTTATAAATACTGGAAAAATCCATGCCATTGGGGCAGGCGTACTTTTGGCAGAAATTCAACAGACATCCGACATAACTTATCGTGTTTTCGATTTTAACCGAAAGGATAAGGACGGAAACCTGCGAGAGCTGCACACAGGTTTGGCTGTAGACGCCATCGATTACAAAAAGAAGGATGACTTTAAAGTGGACTACCCTAAGAACAAGGGCGAAACGAACCCAATGGTAGATTGCCCCTATTTTAAAACAAATTTTTTGGAATTGATACAGCCTTTAAAGCAAGATCTATCCGAACGTGACTCGTTTACCATTTATATGTGTGTGGGCGGAGGAGCCACTATCACCAACGATTGGGGAAGCACGGAGATAAGAAAAGGAGAAACGGTTCTAGTGCCTGCATCGAGCACTTATGTGGACATCAGTGCCCAAAAAGCTAAACTTTTAGAAGTTACCATTTAATGGTATCTTTAATCAAAACATTATGTTATGCCAAGTATTCGCGATTTAAAGAAGGATGTCAATTTTGTCCTCGGAGATATAATTGAAGCTGTCTACATTTGGGAAGCAGGTTCTGGCAACAAGGAATCTGAAGAAGGTACGGTCATTATCGACGAAGCCATTGAGGTGTATGATAATTTGATGGATAAAATCCATCAAAAAAAGGTGGAGGATGCGAAATCCCACTTTAATTCCATCAGAAGGGAACTGGAAGAAAAGGCTACCAAACTGGTGGAACAGCTCAATAGCCTTGAGTCTTAGTTATTGTCCAAAAAGGCTTTGAATTTTTTACCGTATTTGGATGCCGCTACCTCGGGGCTTAAACCTTTATAAATGGAATCCAGATATTTTGGGTTTGCCTCTCGGGCTTCGGTAATCATAATGTACGGGGTTACATAAGAATCTCCGTTGTTCAATCCAAAATTAAGGGCGTATCGATATCTACCTACGGTATTCTTATTGATTAGGCTTTGAATGGAATCCAAAGCCACGCTATCTTCTTGATATTCGGGTAGAACGGCTTGTTGTGCCAGGGCAAGTTCCCGAATATTGAATTTGGATACCATATCATAAAATTCCAATAACTTTTCGTGAGATTTGGAACCCGAAATTTTTACATCCGTATCAAATGTGTTCCAAGCTGTATTGATCACAATAGTACCAGATTCGCCAAAAAAGTTGATACGATCGTTAATGTCGTTGTTGTCTTCCTTTTTTAGGTAGAGATAAAACACTTCCGGGTCGCCGACCTCTGTGCTAAAACTGAATTTTCCGTCACCC
Source organism: Flagellimonas alginilytica (assembly GCF_042134605.1). Lineage (GTDB taxonomy): Bacteria > Bacteroidota > Bacteroidia > Flavobacteriales > Flavobacteriaceae > Flagellimonas > Flagellimonas alginolytica. The sequence continues at coordinate 2,588,293 of NZ_CP169638.1, forward strand.
TTGATCTCCAACGAATCTACATTGGTAATGGTGGAATCTTGAAGTTTTTGTAAATAAAGGGTTCCTTTTTTTAATCCTTTAATGTTCCCATTAACGATCATGGTGTTCTCCGTGCTTTTTTCGCAGGCAACCAGGGTAATTCCAAATAGCAATACAAACAATATCCGCTTCATCATATAATTTTAGATGGGCAAATATGCATAATCTTCTGAAAATATTTAAACATTCGACGCGACTTCCATCAACAAAGCGCATAAATATGCTCCGGCTGTACCCACTACGTAACCAAAAACAGCCAAAAGAATGCCTACAGAGGTCAACGATGGATGAAATTCTGCAGCAACAATCGGGGCCGAAGCCGCACCTCCGACATTGGCCTGGCTGCCCACGGCGAGAAAAAAGAAAGGGGCTTTTATAATTTTAGCCATTAGGATAAGTAAACCCGCATGGATACTGATCCATACCAATCCGATAGCGATAAGGCCCGGGTTTTCCATTACTTTGCCCAAATCCATTTTCATACCAATGGTTGCTACCAAAATGTATATAAAGAGACCTCCAATTTTGCTGGCTCCTGCGCCTTCATAATTTTTTGCTTTGGTAAAAGAAAGACCAATTCCAATGGCCGTGGCAAAAACTACCATCCAAAGAAACTGTGAACCCAGAGAGGATAAAATTTTCTCCGGATTTCTTACAATTTCAAAATTGTTCTGTAAAAAAGCCGAAAAATGATGTCCTGCAAAATGTGCAATACCAACACCGGTAAAGGCAAAGAAGGACAGCATTATATAATCGTTCAAGGTCGTTACCCTTGTTATTTTTTCGGTATAGGTGGAAACTTTTTCCTTGAGTTTTTCAATGGAGGAAGTGTCCGCTTTGAGCCAACGGTCTATTTTTTCTGTTTTGCCAACGCCCAACAGGATTATGGCCATCCAAAGATTGGCCACCACAATATCAATGAGGACCATACCACCATAACTTTCCTGATTGTACTGGAAAACCTCGAGCATGGCAGCTTGATTGGCACCACCGCCGATCCAACTTCCGGCAATTGTGGCAAGGCCTCTCCAAACTGCGTCGGGGCCGATACCTCCAACAGTTTCCGGTGAAAAAATGGATACGATCAATATAGCGATGGGGCCTCCGATAACAATGCCCACGGTGCCGGTCAAGAACATGACCAAAGCTTTGGAGCCTAAATTTAGGATAGCTTTAAGGTCTATGCTCAGCGTCATTAAAATTAGAGCAGCAGGCAAAAGATATCTGCTTGCCACATAATAGGTGTTGGACGATGCTTCGTCAATGATGCCAAAACTGGCCAAAATGGCCGGTAACAAATAGCACATTAACAGGGTAGGGACCAAGCGATAAAACTTTGCCCAAAATCCAGTTTTTATGGATGATGTATAAAAAACAAAACCTAAACAAAGGCAAAGCAAGCCAAATATCACGGTGTCGTTGGTAAACGGTAATTGGTCCATAGATCTTTATAGCTAAAAATCCCAAATATAGCAAAATCGTTCAGGCCTTAGGTTATGGCCGACTATGTTTTCGTGCTGTTTACAGTTGGAAAAAAGGACGAGGTACTTGAATTAGTTTTCTGCCTTATGTTTATCAAACCATGCCAAAACACTTGCTATTTTGGCAATTAAGTTACTGGGTTTGTTGGCTATACCATGAGATGCACCCGGAATTCGGACCATCGCGGTCTCCACATTTTCCAATTTTAGAGCGGCATAAAACTGTTCCGATTCGGCGATTGGCGTCCGATAATCTTCTTCGCCGGTCAATAACATGGTCGGAGTACTTACATTGGCCACATAATTTAACGGAGAACGTCTAAAATAGTTTTCTGGATCCTCCCATGGTTTTTTTCCAAACCAGTATTTGGAGAAAAACTGTACCCCATCGGCATATAGGACAAAGCTGGCCCAATTGATAACGGGCTTTGCAACAACTGCAGCTTTAAACCGGTCTGTTTTGCCCACGATCCAAGCGGTAAGCACTCCTCCACCGGATCCCCCGGTCACAAATAAATTATTGTCGTCCACATAGCCTTTTTTCAAAAGGGCATCCACGCCGGACATTAAATCGTCGTAATCGTGATTGGGATAGTCATGATGAATTAGGTTGCCAAACTCTTCTCCATAGCTAGTGCTGCCTCTTGGGTTCGTATATAAAACTACATAGCCTGCTGCAGCGTATGCCTGAATTTCTGCGGAATACACGGCGCCGTAACTCGTAAAGGGCCCTCCATGGATTTCCAGGATCATAGGGTATTTTTTGTTGGGGTCAAAATCGGGAGGTGTAACCACCCAACCTTGTATCTTTCGCTGATCATAGGAGGACTCCCACCACATCTCTTCTACTTTGCCCAACTTTTTAAAGGAGAACAAGTCGTTGTTCAAAGCGGTTAATCGTTTATGGCTTCGGGTATCGGCAACTCCAAGATCGGACGGATGGTCGGTGTTTCCTAAAGTGTAGGCAAACTTATTGTTGGCCGAAGCGGAGAAACTGGCAGCATTATAGGGTCTGCCCAAGGAAAGACCACCCAAGCCATCGGTGATATCCCCCACTTTGCCAGAAAGATCAATGGATGCCAATTTTCCCATACCTTGGTCAGTGTATGTAAAATAGAAGCCGTTGCCTTTGCTGTTCCACGCCATATCTTCGATATCTCTATCAAAATTTTGAGAGATTACTCTAGCATCTGAACCGTCCGAGTTCATCACATATAGTCGGGTTACATGGTATCCCTGTAAACGATCATCGTATCCGAGATAGGCGATTTTTGTACCATCGGGAGATAACACTGGATTGCCATCTGGTCCGTAACGATCGGTTAATGGGGTTATCTCACCATTATCGATTTTTATCGAATAGATCTCGCTATCCGCAGGTTCCATTTCTTCATCTTTATGGAAGTTGGCACTAAAATATAACTTGGAGTTGTCTTTGGACCAGATAGGGCCGCCATGGTCGAACTCGGAAAACGTAAGTTGTTTTGGCGTTCCACCGGAAATGGGCAAAGTAAATAGTTGGGAGTTGCCTCCTTTGTAATAGCCCGCACCATCTCCGCGATAGTTCATTTTATCAATATACTTAGGGGGAGCGTTCCATTTGGCTCCCTCTGGTTTTGCCGGCATTTTAATAATGGATTGGTTGGCTTCGGGAACAAACATGTTAAATGCCAGATACGAATCATCATAGGACCACGATACCTGTCCAGGCGACTGGGGAGTATTGGTCAAAGCCAAGGTTTCTTTGGTATCCAACCACATCAGATATAGTTTCATTTTGTCATCTGCCATATTGGATTTGAAAACGACCTTTTTGCCATCGTGCGACCATTTTGGGGCAAAATCGTTATGGTTGCCCGTGGTGAGCGGGCGGTTATTGGAACCGTCAAAATCAATGATCCAAAGATTGGAGAGGTTCCGGTCTGTCATAATATCCTTAAAGTTTCTGACATAGATGATCTTGGAGCCATCGGGAGAAATTTGAGGGTCGGATACATATTCCATATTAAAGATATCCAACAATTCAAGGTTTGATTGTACTTGACCAAATCCTAATGGGTTTATGGCCACAAACAATAATAAGGTAGCGATGATTTTTTTCATGATTACGGGTTGATTAGTGTCTTAAAAATAAGGATTTTATCCAGGGGTTGGGGTTGGTATGTGGCAATAGTTGTAGATGGTACTTAAAATGGACCGTGCCTTATCGGAAATGTATGGGGTCAATTAGAGAAATGTTGACTGTTCTCTGCTGCTCGGTAATGAATTAATAGGTGGTCGTCATGTTACTGTCCACACAAATAATAAAGTCGGCTATTCCTATATTTTCTTCATCCAGTTGATGCACATTCTCCTGCATAACGGTCGAGATGGTTCCGTAGATCAAGTCGGGTCTGTTCAATTGTAAATACCAAAGAATACCTTCATAATCGTTGGAATGGTAGGCTCCGTTGTAATGTATAAAAAGAGAACCCTCTTTATAGTTCTTAAGAATAAAATGTGCCATGGTAGCATCTTTGATCGCTTGTGCCATTACCAATGTGGGGCTACCGTGATCGCCCATCATGGTTAGAATATTCTGGTATCCTGGCAATTCGGGGTCGTATGGAATGGGCAAGGGGGCAATCCATTCCTTTTCTCTGGAGGGCAATGTGTCCAATGCTTCAAAACCACCTTTGTAAACCATGCTAGCATAGCGTCTAGGTATATTGGATGCTACAAAAACAAGATCATTATCCTTGGCAATATCGACCAACGGAGCATAGTCGGTCTTATGGTTGTTCCAAAGTCTTGCGGTGGAATCCAATGCTTTGTAATCTATTGTTCCGGACAAATAATCGTTAAGCTCCTTTTGGTTATCGGCTTCGATCATTTCTGCTCCAAGAATAAGTGGCCGTTTGGTATGGAGGTCGGTAGTGAGCTCGTATTGTAACCAATGCGCAATGGGATTGTTGTGCAGTTCACCGAACAATACCATATCCTTTTTTTCCATGGTCTTCAACATTTTTTTGTAAGAGACCTTTTTGCCTTTGGCGTTATAAATAACGTATGGTTTCTTTTGAGCATTTATGGTGGAAAAGCAAAAGGAGCATACAACTAACAGGAATACCTTTTTCATAACCCACATTTTATTTTTCCCATTCTGTATGGAAAATACCCTCACGGTCCAGTCGCTCATAGGTATGCGAGCCAAAATAATCGCGCTGTGCCTGAATCAAATTTAATGGCAAACGGCTACTGGTATAGGCATCGAAATAGGTGAGTGCGTTGGATAATCCAGGTAACGGGATACCATTCTCGGCACCATAACTTACCAGTTCTCTTGCGGCATCTACAGTGCTTTTCACTTTTTCCACAAAAGAAGGGGAAAGTAATAGGTTCTGTAAATCTTTATCGGTTTGGTAGGCCTCGGTGATATCGGCCAATAGTGCGGCACGGATAATACACCCGGCGCGCCATATTTTGGCGATCTCCCCCAGTTCCAATTCGTAACCATATTCCTTGGAGGCATCGGATAACTGGTGCATCCCCTGAGCATAAGTAATAATAAAGGCAAAATATAAAGCTTGTTCCGCTTTGTTGGTAAATTCGGATTTGTTTACAGCTTTTGGGAGAGGGCGATCATACAATTCGTCCGCTTTTGTGCGTTCACCCTTCAATGCGGAAATCTCTCGCATACTCACGGCAATATCTATGGTGGGTACGGGAATTCCCAAATCCATTGCGTTTTGAGAGGTCCATTTGCCCGTTCCTTTTTGTTTGGCCTTATCCAAAATCATGTCTACCAGATCATTGTTAGTCAAGTCATCTTTTTGGGCAAATATTTCGGAAGTGATCTCGACCAAAAACGATTGTAACCTTCCGTTGTTCCACTGAGAAAATGTGTTGTGCAGTTCGCTGTTGGAAAGTCCCCCTGCCTTTTTAAGCAGATCGTATATTTCCGAGGTAAGCTGCATCAATCCATATTCAATGCCATTGTGCACCATTTTTACATAGTTGCCGGCAGATTTTGGACCTAAATAAGTTACGCAGGGTTCACCTTGGTATTTGGCGGAAACAGCTTCGAAAATGGGTTTTACGTGCTGGTAAGCTTCCTTGGAACCGCCTGGCATAATACTTGGACCTTTACGAGCACCTTTGGCACCTCCCGAAACACCAGCTCCAAAAAAGTTGATGCCTTTTTCTTTTAAATAAGCTTCACGGCGATCCGTATCGGTGTAGAACGAGTTTCCACCATCAATGATAATATCACCTTTGTCCAAGTGGGGCAAAAGCCCATCGATTACACTGTCCACAATTTTACCTGCCGGTACCAACAACATAATTTTGCGAGGCATGGTCAGGGATTGTACAAAGGTTTTAATATCGGAGGTAGCATTGACCTTGGCCGCATCTCCACCTTCATCTATCAGGGCGTTCACCTTTTCTTCATCTAAATCGTTTCCGAATGCGGTAAATCCGTTATCCGCCACATTAAGAATAAAATTACGTCCCATTACTCCCAGGCCAACAAGACCAAAATCGTATGTATTTGCCATGATGTATTTTTCTGCTCTTTTTTATTGTTAAGACAACACTAAGGTTGATGTTTATTGAATTATGAACCTAAAATAAACCTTATCTTCGTGATGCTCAAAGATAATGATACCAACTTGAAAAAGGGTAAGAACCTTTGATGCAATACTCGCCAGAAAACAAAAAAATATATGAAAAAGACAGAGAATCAGATGCTCGTGATTTTTGGGGCATCAGGTGATTTGACCGCTAGAAAACTTATTCCATCGCTATTTAATCTATACATGGCCGACCAGTTGCCAAAAAACTATGTGGTACTTGGTGTAAGCCGGAGCAATCTTTCGGACGGAGCCTATCGTGAACGGGTTGTTTACAACAGTTCTTTTTTGACCGAAAAGACCAAGAATATCGATGAGGCTAAACTCAAGGGCTTTGCCGATAAACTCTACTATGAGGATATAGGGGATGATTATGATACGGACTACTCCAACCTGCGAAAACGTGTCGAATTACTTAAAGATAGACACAGTACTTCGGGAAACATCATATATTACCTCTCGACCCCGCCAACCTTGTACGAGACTATTGCACATAGACTTTCGGAAGTGAGGATGAATACCCAAAACAATGGTTGGAAACGATTGATCGTGGAAAAACCATTTGGCTACAGTCTGGAAACCGCAAAAAAACTGAACAAAGGGTTGCACCAGTACTTTAAGGAAAATCAGATCTATAGAATAGATCATTATCTGGGCAAGGAGACGGTACAAAACTTACTTGTGACCCGATTTTCCAATAGTATTTTTGAACCTTTATGGAACCGCAACTACATACAACATGTCGAAATAACCAATGCGGAAAGCGTTGGCGTTGAAAAACGTGGTGGATATTATGACAAGTCCGGTGCGCTCCGCGATATGTTCCAGAACCATCTTCTACAAATTGTATCCTTGGTGGTTATGGAACCTCCAATTGGTTCTGAGGCCGAAGAGATCAGAAACGAAAAGGTAAAGGCCTTAAAGTCTTTGCGCATAATGACCGACGAAAAAGAATTGGCAGAAAACACCATTCGCGCCCAGTATGTCGGGTCTACCATTAAAGGCGAAACCGTAAAAGGGTACCGTGATGAGGATGGGGTGGACCCAAATTCGACCACAGAAACCTATGCCGCAGTAAAATTCTACGTGGATAACTGGCGTTGGCACGGTGTTCCATTTTATGTGCGTACGGCCAAACGTATGCCCACAAAGGTGACCGAAATCGTTATTCATTTCAAAAAACCGCACCACCAAATATTTAAAGGTTCCGAAATGCAGGAAATGGACAATAAACTCATTGTTAGGATACAACCAGATGAGGGAATACTGATCAAGTTCGGGGTCAAGGTACCGGGTCAAGGCTTCAAGGTGGAAAGGGCCAATCTCGATTTTTACTACTCCAGCTTGGTCGAAACCTATGTAATGGAGGCCTATGAGCGCCTATTGCTGGATTGTATGCAAGGTGATGCAACCTTGTATGCCAGAGCGGATGAGGTGGAAGCGGCATGGGAGTTTGTAGATCCGATTCTAAATTATTGGAAAAATGGCAAGGATGTTCGTATGTACGGATATGGTGCAGGGGCCTGGGGACCTGAAAATGCCGATGACCTAATTGAAGAAGAAGGATACTGGCGCAATCCTAGCGAGAATTTAGCCGACGACCCGGGATATTGTGTGATTTGTTAAATACAGTAGGCAGTAGGCAGTAAGCAATCGGCAATGGTCAATACTTCTCTGTTATAATTATAATACTGGGCGTAGCCGAACTAAAAGTCGAGAACTGAAAACTAAATTAAGATGGAGTTAAAAATATATAGGGACAAGCAGGAAGTAGCCGAAAATTTTTCGGACTATTTTGTAAATAGAGTAAAAGAGGCAGGTGCTTTTCATGTGGCCTTGTCCGGCGGTAGTACGCCAAAAATAGTTTTTGATCTATTGGCCCGGAAATATGCAGGTACAGTGGATTGGAACAAAGTAAATTTTTATTGGGGCGATGAGCGTTGTGTGCCGCCGACCGATGATCAGAGCAATTATAAAATGACGGTTGAGCATCTTTTCTCTAAAATAGAGGTGCCCAAGGAGAACATCAATCGTATTTTGGGCGAAAAGGATCCCGTAAACGAAGCAATGCGATATGCCAATCTATTGGAAATTGATCTCGATAGGGTGCAAGGGGTTCCCCAATTTGATTTGGTAATATTGGGCATGGGGGATGATGGGCATACAGCATCAATATTTCCGCACGAGATAGAACTTTGGGATTCCGATGACCATTGTGTAGTTGCCAATCATCCAGAGTCCGGTCAAAAAAGGGTATCCATAAATGGCAAGGTGATCAATGCGGCCAAAGAGGTGGCCTTTTTGGTCACAGGGGCATCAAAAGCCGAAAAAGTGAAGGTGGTAGTGGAAAAAACCAAAGGCTCCGAAGTTTACCCTGCCTCTTTGGTGAATCCTGCATCAGGAAATTTAGTTTGGTTTTTGGACGAGGAAGCAGCGGCCAAGCTCAATCAAGATCCATCTTAACATTTTCTCCTTCCAAAAACTCTAAATATTCGTTTACTTTAAAGTTGTTGGATTCGTACTTGCTATCGCGTTTGTACGCTGATTGTTTACGTTCCTTGCTGCGGGCAAAGCGGCGTATATCCTGCTTTGTTTTTAGGATAAGTCCGGGCACTGCTTTGTTTTTGCCATCTTTTCCTTTGGCGACCATGGTAAAATAAGAGGAATTGCAATGTTTTACTTCTCCCGTAGTTACATTTTCGGACTCAACACGTACTCCCACCACCATAGAAGTTTTACCGGTATAGTTGATGGACGCTTTTAGCGTGGCCAGTTCGCCAACTTCGATCGGGTTAAGAAAATCCACCCGGTTTACCGATGCTGTAACACAATAGCTTTGTGAATGCTTGGACGCACAGGCAAATGCAATTTGATCCATAAGGTTTAGGATGTGCCCTCCGTGTACTTTTCCTCCAAAATTGGAATGGGAGGGCAACATGAGTTCTGTGATGGACACTCTACTTTCTCTGGATGATTTGAACTTTTTCATAGCTTATAATTATCTCGTTTTTTCAAAGAGAAAAGTTGGTTTCCTTTGTATGCGGTCGTAAAAAGATAGCTTTAATTTCTAAAAATGGGTGATTTTTCGGATTTTACCTCGGTGATAAAGTATTTGGTGTCGCCCAACCAGAAAAAGGTGGCGTAGCGCTCCTTGTAGGTCATTTTAATATACTGTCCTTGGTATTCCTTCATTTTTTCAATGATTTCTTTTTCTCCATCTTCCACCGAAAAGGAGAATACATTGGTCCCGGATAATCCTTGGCTTATCTGTCCTTCCCATGTTTTTACCAATACACCTTTTCTACTGAACTTGATCAGTTCCCCGGAACGGTATCCCTCGCTATAGGGAACGTAATATACAAATGCAAAATATCCCAATGTGCCAATTACAATGACAGCAATAAAAATGGTAAGGAATTTTTTCATGGTTCGTTCTCTAGTTTAGTTCTTCAAAATCGTCTTCGTGGGCGCGTTTTAGTATGGGTTCGGGAAGTGACTTTTTTGCCTTCGCGCCCATCTTTTTCAATTTTTCAATAGTTGTGACAATATTCCCACGGCCTTCTACCAGTTTATTCATAGCACCACGGTATTCGGTCTTCGCCTCGTCCATTTTTTTTCCCACCTTGGTCAAATCCGATACAAAACCTTCGAATTTATCATAAAGTGCACCTGCTTGGCGTGCAATTTCAATAGCGTTTCGTTGTTGTTTCTCATTGCTCCACATCGAATCTATGGTTCTAAGGGTAGCCAATAGGGTAGACGGGGTAACAATAACAATATTTTGTTCAAAGGCTTTATTGTAGAGAGAATTGTCCTCATTAATGGCGATGGCAAATGCAGGTTCTATCGGAACGAACATTAAAACAAAATCAGGGCTTTCCATTTCGTAGAGATCCTCGTATTTTTTGGAGGAGAGTTGTTCCACATGCCTGCGCAGTGAATTAATGTGGTCTTTTAAAAATTTAGCTTTATCCTCTTCTTCTGCATTGGTAAAACGTTCGTAATCGGTAAGCGATACCTTGGAATCTACCACCATTTTTTTGCCGTCAGGTAAGTGGATGATCACATCGGGCATAACCCTGCTGCCATCTTCACGCTTAAAACTTTGTTGCACACTGTATTCCCGATCTTTTTCCAAGCCGGATTTTTCTAAAACGCGCTCCAATACCAATTCGCCCCAGTTACCTTGCATTTTGCTGTCGCCTTTTAGGGCCTTGGTCAAGTTTTCGGCTTCTTGGGTAATTTTTAAGTTTTGTTGTTGAAGACTTTCCAACTGTTGTTTTAGGGAAGAGTTAATGCTAATGTTTTCCTTTTGGGATTTTTCAACTTTTTCCTCGAACTCTTTAATCTTTTTATTGAGAGGTGTAAGTATGTTTTCTATGTTCTCCTTATTGCTCTTGGTGAATTTTTCACTTTTTTCGTCCAAAATTTTGTTGGCCAAATTTTCGAATTCCTTTGTGAATTTTTCCTGTAGCTTTTCAACTTCTTCTTTCTGCTCTTTGTTCTTTATTTGAAGGTTCTCCAAATCTGCTTGGTACCGAACAATTTGATTGCTTTGCTGTTCTTTTTCCCGTTGCAACTGTTTTTGGTCCTCCTCGTTTAGCTGTATTCTATCTTTTAGGGATGTGATAGTGGCGTTTAGTTGTTGTTCCCGCTCCCCCCAAACACTTTCGTTCGATTTGGTTTTCAGTTTTTGGATATAAATACCGACAAAAAGGCCTAGGGCCATTGCTATTAAGCCAATAATCAAATAGATAAATACTGTGCTCATTAAATTGTTTATTGAAGATAAAGATAATGGATTACAAAGATAAAATGTCATTCGGGCTTTGTAGGAAATCCACAATATAAATATTGACTGTTTTTGATTTAAAAAAGCAGTTTTGTGCATCAGGAATGTTGTTCCTATTTTGAAACCTTATACGTACCGGTTTTAGCATCAAACTTTACCATTTCCGATGGAAAAAGACGGTCAAAGTGCTGCTTTTCTATCAATTTGCAGGGGTCGCCAAAGGGTTGGTCCTTACCGTCCAAAATTAATATTCGATCGCACAGTTGGATGGCCAATTCTATTTCATGGGTTGTAAAAAGTATGGTTTTATGTTTGTTGTGGGCCAATTCCTGGAGCATTTTAAGAATCTGTACTTTGTGGTACAGGTCTAAGTGGGTGGTAGGTTCGTCAAGCAAAATTATGGAGGTGTCCTGTGCCAAGGCGCGGGCCACCAGTACCCTCTGCATTTGGCCATCGCTGAGCTCGTGGCATTTTCGGTGTTTAAGATCTTCTAGCAAAAAAGCGGCCACACTTGATCGTATCTGCTCCTTGTCCAGTTCGGTAAGTGAGCCCAGCCAATTGGTGTACGGTTGGCGGCCCAAGGCAATCAATTCTTGAACGGTCAGATTTTTAGAAGCAGGTTGCTCCGTCAATACCACACTAAGTTCTTTGGATAGATTGGAAGCGGTGTAATCTTTCAAGTTTTTATGGTTCAAAATTATATCACCGGAAATTTTGGGTTGAAACCCGCCCAAAGTGCGAAGTAGAGTAGATTTTCCAATACCGTTTATGCCCACAATTCCGCAGAGCATTCCAGCTTTTAAGTCAAAATTGATATGTTCCGCTACGACTTTTGAATCGTATCCAATGGCCAAATCCTTTATGGATAGTATGTTTTCGTCAACTTTAGCCATTAGAACATCATTTTGCGTTTACGGACCAAAATCCAAATAACAACCGGTGCACCGACCAAAGAGGTGATGGCGTTTATGGGCAATACACTAGCGGAGTTGGGCAATTGGGCCAAGGTATCGCACAACAACATTAAAATGGCCCCGTACAGCATTACGGCCGGGATCAATACTTTGTGCTCCATGGTATCAAAAATTTGACGGGTAAGGTGCGGAACGGCCAGGCCAACAAAGGCTATTGGGCCGGCAAAAGCTGTGATGCCCCCAGCCAATAATCCAGTGGAGATAATGATGGTCAATCGTGATTTTTTCAAGGAAACCCCTAAGCTTTGCGCATAGTTTTCTCCCAAAAGAAAAGCATTCAAGGATTTTATGGAGATAATACTCAGTAAAACGCCCAAAGCTACAATGCTTCCCAATAAAAGCAGTTGGTTAGTGGAGAGATTGCCCACACTTCCAAAGGACCAAAAAATGAAGCGTTGTAAATTTTCTGCGCTCGAAAAATAAGCGAGCACACTGACTATGGCCGAGGTAATACTACCGAACATCAAACCGATGATCAGTAAAGCCATGGTGTCCTTTACCCGTTGTGCGACAAGCATGACAACAAAGAGAACCAAAAAGCTTCCAATGCTGGCCGCGATGGCAAGGGAAACATCGCTCAAAAAAGAAAAGGTAGCAAAACCGGTCAAAAATGTTGAGCCCATTAACAGTAGTGCGGCACCCAAACTGGCCCCGGAACTTATTCCCAAAACAAAAGGTCCGGCCAATGGATTTCTAAACAATGTTTGCATTAAAAGACCGCTCAAGGATAATCCTGCGCCAACCAATATGGAGGTAAATGCTTTTGGAATCCGATAGTTCCATATAATATATTCCCAAGAGTCTGTCTTTGGCAATTTTCCAAGCAAAATAGATAGCACGTCGGCAAAGGGGATGGAAACCGATCCTGAACTAATATTCAACAACGAAGAACATAATAATGCAACCAACAATAGCAAAAAGGAAATGCGATATGTTCTTGTGAATGGCATTATTTTATGGGTTTGATAAATTGCAGCTGGTGTTCCGGTAATAATTCCGGATGCAATATCTTAATAAAATCCTTTAAGACCACATCGGGTCGGTGAGGTGCCGATTCGTAAAAAATAAGTCCACCGGTTTCGCCTTTTTCAATGGCATTGGAATATACTTTTTGGTTCGTAAAAGCAGAAAACCGGCCGTAATGTGTATTTGCGGCTTTTATTTGGTCGTAAGTGGTTTGTGCTGATGGGTTAAACCAAAATTCGGCATCTTGGGCTTTTTCCAAAACCGATTCGAGACTTAGCCCAATGCTTCCGGTCTCGGGTGTGGAAGCCCACGCATAATCGGCATTTGCATCTTTTATAAAGCGGGCCATCCAACTTTGGCCCCCAGCCACATACCACACATCCTTGTAAAGTCCCCCGGTTAGCACGGTAGGTTTGGATTTTGCTTTTTTTGCAATCTCTTTTGCTTGTTTGTAAGATGATTCTACTTCTGTGAAAATACTATCTCCCAGGGCTTCCTTATTGAAAAATGGAGCAAAAAACTTGATCCATTCGGCTTTACCGAGCGGGGTATGCTCCACCCAATCACCATTGTAGGCTACTGGAATTCCTGCCTGTTTTAAAATATCGTAGGCCTTGTTCTCCTCATTAATGCTAAATCCAAAAATAAGTTCGGGGTCTAGGGCCAGTACCATTTCTGTGTTGAGAACATCATTCATTCCCAAATCCTTTATGTGCCCTGCCGAAATTCGCTCTCTGGCCTCGGGTGTTGAAATGTAGTCCGTATTTGGAAAGCCGATTACGGTATTTAACGCCCCAAGTTTTTGTAAGGGTTCTATGTGGGTAGTGGAAGTAAGCACCACCTTTTCTACTGGGGTGGCGATAATGGCATCGTATGCATCTTTTGGTAGAGTAATGGACGGTAATTTTTCCTTGGGAACCAACGCATATTTAAAACTTTTTGCCCCGGGCCAAGCCCCGGTGACCTCTATTATTGTAAGATCGGTCTCTTTGGTTACTTTAAATCCGGTTGCATATTTTACTTTGGAATCTAATTCTTGATTTTGGGAAGGTTGCTGTTTTTTTTCTTGTTTGCAACCTACCAAAGTCATCAAAAGAAATCCTAAAACTAGAATTGACCATTGTTGTTTTGCCATGGCCCAAAAGTAAGATTATTTAATTTTTGAGGAAAAAGATTAAACAGATTGATTAGCTTTGGCCTCGAATTTTGGTTCTCACGGTTTTCCGTGGGATTAAAAGGGAATCCGGTGCAAATCCGGAGCTGTTCCCGCAACTGTAAGTTGTGCCCAAGAATTACTGTTTTTTTAAAAGTAAGTATTGGGCGTTTGTCTCATCTTCTAAAACCACTGTCCAATGGGCGGGAAGGTAGGAGGCAAAACACAAGCCAGGAGACCTGCCACATTCAAACAAACATTGTTAAACTTTCGGGATAAAGGTTTACGTATGCAACACATACTATTCTCCCGTTTATTCAATTAAACGAAATGAAAAAAAATCATTTATGGTTAATTACCGCTCTATTTGCGGGACAGGGGATCTTTGCACAACAGATACAGCAAGATTCACTTAAAGTTCAACAACTGGACGAGGTTGTTGTTAGCGACTCAAAATTTGAATTGAAGCGTGAAAACTCAGGAAAAACGGTAATCAAGATCACAGCTGAGGAAATGCAACGAAACCAAGGCAGAACGGTTGCCGAGATCATCAACACAAAAAGTGGTATCGAGATTGCCGGTAGCCGGGGCAGGGATGGCGATGTGCTCGGGGTTTACGCCCGGGGTGGCCGTGGCAGACAGGTCTTGATCATTATCGATGGCGTTCGTGTGGCCGACCCATCCACATTTTCTGCCGAATATGATCTACGTCTACTGTCTCCCAGTACAATTGAGTCCATTGAGATCATTAAAGGAGCGGCCAGCACACTTTATGGAACCAATGCAGTTACTGCGGTGATCAACATTACAACAAAAAAGAGTTCCAAAAAGAAGATGGCCGGTAATTTTGAAACCAGTGTTGGGACCAATCAAACTTCGGAGGACCAGAATTATAATATAGGTAGCATTCAAAATTCCGCAAATGTAAATGGCACATTGGGCAAGTTCAATTATGGGGTGGATTTTTCCAATCGGTACAAAAGTGGATTGTCTGCTGCTGTGACACCTGAAAATGAAGAGGATGTTTTTTCAAATTACAGCACCAATGTAAGGTTTGGCTATCAATTTACGGAAAGGTTCGGCGTTCAGCTATATGGCAATCAAACCAAATTTAGGAATGAATATGATGCTTCTTTGGCCGAAGCTCCAAATGTAGGGAAGAACGAGCAGCAAAGGGTTGGGGTTTCCTCTGAATTTGAGTATGGCAAAGGATCGGTTCACTTAAATGCGGCCTATACAGATTACGAGTCCATGGCCAACGATACTTTTGGTGAAAGCACTACCGAAGGCAACAATTGGGTATTGGATGTGTACCATAAATATGTTTTTGGAGAGCAGTTCCATACGATACTTGGAGTAAACTATATTAAGGACGAGGCTATTTTTGCGGAGGAGGTTGATTTTACCATTGTAGATCCTTATGCCAATGTGGTCTATGTTTCGGATTTTGGATTGAATTTGAATGCAGGTGCCCGCTTGAACAATCACTCCGAATATGGAAACCATTTTGTGTACAACCTGAACCCATCTTATGTATTTGATACGAATAAAGGGTATATAAAATTGATGGGATCGTATGCAACCTCTTATATTACACCGAACTTGACCCAGTTGTTCGGTGCTTTTGGTGGAAACCCAGACTTGGAGCCAGAAGAAAATACCACTATTGAGGCGGGCGTGGAGTTTAAATTGAACAATACATTAAGAATCAGTACGGTTTATTTTGATAGAAACGAAACAAATGCCATTGGTTACGATGCTAACTTTACAACGATAAATGTTGCCGATGAGATTGATGCCAACGGGGTGGAAGTGGAAGCAACTTGGTTGCCTTTGAGCAATTTTAGGGTAAATGCCAATTATACCTTTACGGAACGGAAAGGCGACAATGCCATACGTATTCCCAAGCACAAGGCCAATGTTTCTGTATGGTATCAGTTTTGTGAAAGTACCAATGCATCTTTGAGCTATGCCTATACCGGTGAGCGTTTTGATACTGATTTTTCAACTTTTACCGATGTAGCCCTTGACCCGTTTTCAATATTGAATCTTTCTGTTCAGCATGAGTTGATCAAAAACAAATTAAATGTTTTTGTGAACGCGGATAATTTGTTGAATGAGGATTATAGGGAGTTGCTTGGGTTCACCACCAGAGGACGAAACTTTAGGGTCGGCCTCAGCCTGAACCTTTAAAAAAAGAAAAGCGGCCGATCGGCCGCTTTTTTATTAGTTGTTTAACTGTAGTGGTTTTTCCAAATACATATTGTCCTTTATAGGAGTTTCCAATCTAGATGACGTAAAAGATTCTGCGGGCATTTCCACGGTAAAGTCTATTTTGGCAGAGCTACCTGTAATTTCTTGTAGAGCACGGGCCAGGAGAGGCTCGTTTACATCGCCTAAGACTCCAAAATTGGTTAAATCTTCTTCTAGGGCAATGTCTGGCGCCAAACCATTGGTGTAATCATAAAACCCATCGGCATTCTCGTTCCTTCCAACCAAAGGTTGTAATCCCCAAGAATTTTCAGCATTGATATTGCCCTCACGGTCACTATTATAAATAAAAGAGTTTTCTGGGTCATCTACCAAGGTAATTGAAAATTCATTTTTACCACGAGTTGTTTCTCCAATATGGATTACATCGATATAAGGGTCAAGTCCGTTCATTACCAATTCGCTTGCCGAGGCAGAATCACCTGTGGCAATAACAAAAACACGGTCTAAATTTAAGGAGTTAATGGCGCTGGTGCCTGTGGAATTTGCAAAATAATCGGTTAAAAATTCTTCGCTGAACTGTACTTGTATTTTATCGTTCCACCTTTGTTTTATGTATACCTCACTTGTGTTGGTTCCATAGACCATACTGGCCAGTAAACGGGATGTGTTTACGGAACCTCCCGGATTGTAGCGCATGTCCAAAACAAGTTCTGTTGCTCCGTCGGCTACAAATTTGGCAAAGGCAGCGTTCAAATCTTCATCGAAACTGCTTAAAAAACGGTTGTACATTAAATAGGCAACTTTAGTCCCGTTTACATCCAGTGTTTCGGCAATCAAGATGGGGTCCTCGACTTGATTTTCTATTTTGGTAAGTTCTACTTCTTTGGCGCTATCAGAGATGGTATTGTCGGTAACGGTCGCCATTCCAAGCGTGTAAGTGCTGTTATCACCGAACAAAAGATTCCTGTAGTTGTTAATGGTAAGTTGGGTGCCATTGACCCTAGTGAAAAACTCGCCACGTTGTATATCTTTGGTCGAGGCATCGGAATCCGGCCATATGTAAAGTACATAGCCAAAAACATTTTCCGTACCGCCAATCAGGCTCAATCTAAATTCGACCCCATTACTTTGGGATATTCCAGATAGGCCACTTACCAGTTCCGAATAGTCATCATTGGCAAAACTAAATCGATCTATTGCGTTGTCATCCCCAAAAATCTCCTCATGCCTGTTACAAATGCTATAAAAAAAGTTTTCGGCATTTGAATTGGCCTCTAAAAAAGCAGTGTACTCGGCATTTGTGGAAAATCGGTCATCAGCCAAATCCTCTACATCCCCTTGCCAAAAATACCAAAGGTTCATGGCCTGCCACATAAAATTTTGTGCTGTAACATCCGCACCGGGTTCTGGGTCGGGTGTAGGGCCATTATTGATTTCATTGTCGTCACTACTACAAGAGGTGAAGAGGAGTGTTGCTCCAAAAAATAGATAGAGGTACTTTTTCATAGCTTAATTTTTTTTGAATTTACTCAAATTTTGTTCCAAACTCTAAGAAACTGGGGTGGGTAAGAGTAAAACCAAACGTTATATCAAATAAATTTACCTTGCAAAATAGGCTTATCTGAGGAAATCGCAAATTTTTTGTAACAATATTCGATATGTATCGTCGTGATAGTGTAGGTCGATAAGAAAGGCCTTAAAATAACTAAGACAACCAAATGAAACAAGCAGAATTTTTAAATGTGGTTTTGCCTTTTCAGGATAAACTTTTTAGGCTCGCCAAGCGCCTATTGGTCTCCCGAGAAGAAGCGGAAGACGCCACTCAAGAAATTTTGTTGAAGCTTTGGTCTAAGAACGAGTCGATGGGGAAGTACAAAAATGTAGAGGCTTTTGCCATGACCATGACCAAAAACTTTTGTTTGGACCGCTTAAAGTCCAAACAAGCAGGAAACCTAAAATTGGTTCACAGTAATTACAGTGATGAAAACACCTCCTTACAAAAACAATTGGAGGCAGAAGACAGTGTAAACTGGATGGAACGAATTATAAAAGACCTGCCAGAACAACAAAAAATGATATTGCAACTGCGCGATGTGGAGCAATACGAGTTCGACGAAATATGCGAGCTCATGGACATGAAACCGACAGCTGTGCGCGTAGCATTGTCGAGGGCAAGAAAAACAGTAAGAGAAGAATTGATAAAAAAACATAACTATGGAATTGGGTAACATAGAAAAAATATTGGAAAAGTATTTCGAGGCCACTGCTACAGTGGACGAAGAAAGAACACTTAGGGCCTATTTTTCACAAGAGGAGGTCGCACCTCACTTGGAGCAGTACAAGCCCATGTTCAACTACTTTTCCATGGCCAAGGAAGAAAAGTACACCAAGCAGGTACCATTAAAACCTAGAGTAAACTATTACAAGTGGCTATCCGTTGCAGCGGCAGTAGTTTTGACCTTTGGCATCTATTTTGGTAATCAGTACCAAGAAACAAAGCGTTTGGAGCAAGAAAAGGCAGAGTTTGCCTACGAGGAAACCAAAAAAGCACTCGAACTCTTAGCAGTGAACTTTAACCGAGGTACGGAAAAAGTGGCCTACTTAAAAGAGTTTGAAGATGCAAAACAAAAAATTTACAATAACAATTAAAAAGCGTAACAAAAATGAAAAAGTATATTTTAATAACAGTAATGGCATTGTTGCCTTTGGCAGGATTCTCTCAGTCCGTTTTTGACAAGTTTGAAGATCTGGACGATGTGACCACAGTGATCGTGAACAAGAGTATGTTCAATTTATTGGCAAAAATAGATGTTGAAGTGGATGATCCAGAGGCACGCGATTTTATGGAAATTGCCAGCAGTCTTAAAAGTTTAAAGGTGTTTACCACCGAGAACAAGAAAATTGGCGACGACATGAAATCTTCTGTCGATAGCTACCTAAGATCTTCAAAAATGGAGGAGTTGATGCGAATCAAAGACAAGGATGCCAATGTAAAATTCTACATTAAAGAAGGTAAAGATGCCGATCATGTAAGCGAGCTGCTGATGTTCATTACCGGAATGAAAAATGTGGAGGCCAATGGTCAAAAGTTTGAAACGGTAATCCTTTCTCTAACCGGCGATATAGATTTGAACAACATAAGTTCTTTGACCAAAAAAATGAACTTGCCAGAAGAGCTTAACGAAGCAGGAAAGAAAAATTAGATAAGAATATCGGTTGGCAATAATCGGTTGGAAATTGTAACAAAATACAAAACCCTCCAACTAATTATTGTCAACCGGTAATCAGTTGACACTATCAATCAAAAAAAGAATAGAAAAATGAAACATTTAATTAAATCCATAATGGCAATCGGAGCATTGTTCTTGGCTTCGTGCGCGTCGCAGCCCACTTTGCAGGAGTATTATGTGGACAATTCGGAAAACCCGAATTTTTTGTCCATCGATGTACCGGCAAGCATTCTCAAAATGGATGAGGTGGAGCTGACCCCGACTCAAAAAGAGGCCATAGAATCATTGCGAAAGTTCAATTTATTGGCCTTTAAAAAGAATGAGGACAATGTTGCCGAATACGAGATCGAAAAAAAGAAAGTGAGCCAAATCTTAAAAGGGGACGACTTTGTTGAACTCATGAAGATAAACTCCAAGTACGGCAAGGGGGTTATCAAATATTTGGGAGATGAGGATGCCATTGATGAAGTGATTATTTATGGAGATAGTAAGGACAAAGGCTTTGCCCTGGTCCGTGTGCTCGGCAAGGATATGAACCCGGCACATATCATACAATTAATGCAGGCCATTCAAAAATCCGATTACAAAGGCGAAGGGCTGGGTGAAATCGGTGATTTTCTAAAAGGCTAAGACCAATCATTATATAATCCAATGAGGGCGACAATTGTCGCCCTTTTTCTTTTTACGATAAAGATTCGATACATAAAAAAGTGACCTAGTTTAGTATCTTAGTGTCTAACAACAAGAACACTAACAAAACTATAGCATCATGGAAAAAGCACAAGAATGGTTCGACTACGGTATTGAACTGGCCAAAGAATTCGGACCTAAACTAATTACAGCACTTCTTATCTACATTGTGGGGATGTGGGTGGTAAAGAAAATCATCGGTGGAACCCGAAAGGTAATGTCAAAGAGTAAATATGATGAATCCCTGCAAAAATTTTTGTTGAACCTACTGTCTTGGTCGCTCAAAATATTTTTGATCATTATCGTTATCTCTCGACTAGGGGTAGATGTTACCACATTTGCTGCAGTAATCGCAGCTGCAGGTCTTGCCGTAGGTTTGGCGTTGCAAGGTTCGCTGTCCAATTTTGCTGGAGGTGTACTACTCATGATATTTAAACCTTACCGTATTGGAGACCTTATCGAGGCCCAAGGCGTTCTTGGAGTGGTAAAGGAGATAGAAATTTTCACCACAAAAATGGTAACACCACAAAACAAACTGGCTATTGTCCCGAACGGAGCTATGGCCAACGGCAACATCATCAACTATTCCGCGGAGGGTAAAATGCGAGTGGATACCGTTATTGGAGTAGGGTACGGTGAGGATATCAAAAAAACCAAAGAAGTGCTGTTGAACGTGCTCACTTCCAACCCAAAAGTACTTAAAGAACCTGCACCGTCGGTTAATGTGATGGAACTGGCCGATAGTTCAGTGAATTTTGCCGTACGTCCTTTTTGTAAGCCCGAAGATTATTGGGATGTGTACTTTGGAACCTATGAAAATTGCAAAATTGCCTTGGATGAAGCCGGAATCGAAATTCCTTATCCACACCAGGTGGAAATCCACAAAGAAGCATAAGAATTTTTGTCACATCGAGCACAGTCGAGCTGTCTTAGTTGGTTCTCGACTGCGCTCGAACTGACACAAACTTAAACCCCGGTGTAATTCGCTGGGGTTATTTGTTTCAGTTCAGTTTTAATGGCCTCCGATACCTCCAAGGTTTCTATAAAATCGGCAATGGATTTCTGGTTGATTTTCTCGTTGGTACGGGTCAGACCTTTTAAAGCTTCGTAGGGGTTCGGGTAGCCCTCCCTTCGTAAAATAGTCTGAATGGCCTCTGCGACCACGGCCCAGTTATCCTCCAAATCCTGCTCAAACTTAGCTTGATTTAGCACCAATTTGTTCAATCCTTTTAAAGTGGATTGAAAACCAACAATGGTATGTGCGAAAGGGACTCCCACATTTCTTAAAACCGTACTATCCGTAAGGTCGCGTTGTAGGCGTGAAATTGGCAATTTAGCAGATAAATGCTCAAAAATGGCATTGGCCAAGCCCAAGTTACCTTCGGAATTCTCAAAATCAATAGGGTTTACCTTGTGCGGCATGGCCGATGAGCCAACCTCTCCTTTTTTGATTTTCTGTTTAAAGTAATCCATGGAAATATAGGTCCAAATATCCCTGTTCAGATCAATCAAGATAGTGTTGATTCGTTTAAGACAGTCGAACAGGGCGGCCATATGGTCGTAATGTTCAATTTGGGTGGTGGGAAAGGAGTGGTGCAACCCCAGTTTTTCCTGCACGAACTGTTTTCCGAATGCCCTCCAATCGTTGTTTGGATAAGCAACTTTGTGAGCGTTATAGTTTCCTGTAGCACCACCAAACTTGGCTGCACTTGGAATATCGTTCAATAAATTGAACTGCTCTTTAAAACGCTCTACAAAAACATCGATTTCCTTGCCTAAACGCGTAGGGGAGGCAGGTTGTCCGTGCGTGCGTGCCAACATAGGGATGTTTTCCCATTCCTTGGCCAGCTCCTTCAATTTATCAAAAACCTCTAAATATGATGGCACGTACACATTGTTCATGGCTTCTTTGATGGAGAGGGGAACAGCCGTATTGTTAATGTCTTGCGAGGTCAACCCAAAGTGGATAAACTCCTTGTATTTTTGGAGATCTAATCCATCAAATTTTTGTTTGATGAAGTATTCCACGGCCTTTACGTCGTGGTTAGTGGTCTTTTCAATATCCTTGATCGATTGGGCATCGTCCGAAGAAAACTCTTGATAGATCTTCTGTAGTTGGGGAAACAAAGCGGTGTTGAAATCAGCCAGTTGTGGCAATGGAATTTCACAAAGGGCAATAAAGTATTCGATTTCTACCTGGACGCGATATTTGATCAAGGCTTCTTCGGAAAAGTAATCTTTTAAACTTTCGGTTTTATTTCTATATCTACCGTCGATCGGCGAAATGGCGTTTAGTGGTGTCAATGACATGGTCAGGAAAATTTTGAAAGCATCAAAGATACTTAAACGCTGCGGTTTAGACACCTAATTTGGCCAACTTATCCAGAGTTTTTTTTGCTCTGTTTTTGTACCCTGTGGTTCCGGTCGCGTAACTATCTTCCAGAACTAGTTTGAGCTCGGGGTGTACCCAATCAAAGCGTAGCCCCAAATAATATAGACTGGTCATGGAAAATACCTTGGGCGCCATGTTCATTGGGCCTATTAACCAATCAAAACAAGCGGTCAATATTTTTTCCAGTTGATCATGGGTAATATTTTCAATAAAAACAGGGTCTTTTTTCTTAAAATACGCTTCACAGACCATTTCGCAAACATGGGCAACGGGCCTAATGCACGATTCGGTCTTTAATTGGGCAAGGCCGTTTACAAAATCATCAAAAAAAGGGAGGAGATAGGTCAGTTTTTTGCGCATTAAATGATCAAAGGTCCAGCTGGCATTAAAGGTACCTTCCTTGTCTTCCGCTATTATTTCTTTATAAAGCGTTTTGGCCAATTGGGGCGCTTGCTGTAATTGCAATACCAAATCATCTATTTGTGATTTTGATATCCTACCGGAATTAAGTGCGATATGGAGCTCGGTTTCGGTCACAAAAAAATCGATATATTTACTAAAATCCTGTATGATGAAAATAGTAAAAAAAATAGCAATTGCCCTATTGGTGGTTTTGATAGGAATGCAATTTTATCGTCCTGAAAAAAATATCTCCGAAGGGGACTATGTTGCCGCCTTTGAAGCTGAAACAAAGCCCTCCCGGGAGGTGAAGCAAATTCTGAAAACAGCTTGCTACGATTGTCACAGTGCGAATACCGAGTACCCTTGGTACAATACTATTGCTCCGGTCTCGTATTGGCTGGCCGACCATATTGAAGATGGCAAAAAACATTTGGATTTTTCCGATTGGCAGAATTATGACGAGAAGAAAAAAGACCACAAATTGGAAGAGCTCATAGAGGAAGTAAAACGGGGCAGTATGCCGTTGAACGAGTACACTTGGACACATGCCGATGCCAAATTGTCCGAGGAGCAGATCAGTGCATTGGTAAGTTGGGCAGAAAAGATCAGGGCTACCTATTAAAAAGATGTTCCACTAAAGTGGGAACTCCTTCGGCAGCGGTTTTTGGGATTATAGTGAGGTTCTCAAAATCCGATGCACGGATATTGGGCCTTGGGTCTATAAAATAAATTGGGGTATTGCTGGGGGCGTAGTGTATTAAACTTGCCGCAGGATACACTTGCATGGAGGTGCCTACGATGATCAAAATTTCGGCCTGTTGCGTAATTTGAGCCGCATTTTCCAGCATTGGGACCATTTCGCCGAACCAAACAATATGTGGTCGTAGTTGATGTCCGTTTTCGTCGGAATCCCCTAGTACCAAGTCTCCTGTCCAATCCAAAATATAATTTTCGTTTCTTGTACTTCTTACTTTGAACAATTCTCCGTGCAAATGGACCACGTGTGAGCTGCCGGCCTGCTCGTGTAAATTATCAACATTTTGCGTAACAATACTAACATCGAAAGTTTGCTCCAACCGTGCCAATGCCAAATGACCTTGGTTCGGTGCCACATCCAACAATTGTCGCCTACGTTGGTTGTAAAATTCCAACACTAAATCCGGATTTTTGGCAAAACCCTCCGGAGATGCAACCTGCATTACATCGTGTCCTTCCCATAGTCCGTTTTCATCACGAAAGGTTTTTAGGCCGCTTTCGGCGCTCATTCCCGCTCCGGTAAGTACTACAATTTTTTGCTTCGACATTTTTTATCCAAATTCACAATTAAAAAACTGTACGATGCAATTTAAACATTGGAGCCAGAAATAAATAATTATTTAAACTGATTAAATGTTGAGCCAATAGGTCAACTTAAGATTAATGGACCGGCTTCGGGGCATAAACGAGTTTACAAAGTAATTGTCGTTATAGACCAGAAACAGGTCGGAAAGCGGTGCAAATCTCCATTGTAGCCTCGAATTGAATCCAAGATTATCCAATTGGTTTCCATATTGGATCAAAGTGGACCAAAAAATGGATTTGTTGAACGTAATGTTTATTCTTGGACTTAACAATAAGATGTCCTCGCTCTCATAAGGTTCTGGCAATTTTATACTGTTATATATAACCCCTAAAGAAAGGAATACCGTCGGCTGAAGCCTCAGGCTCATGTCCCCTTCGAAGACATATCGCGTTCCATTGTAAAATTCGCCGTATCCGGGTTCAAGATTGTATGAAAAGACTTTTCTACGGTCACTTTCAAAAGATACTTCAAAACTGGTATAATGGTATCCATTGTCCCCTAAAAGTTCTACTCCGCCATCGGTGCCGGTCGGATCAAAGGTGTCGGTGAGGTAAGTGTACCGATTGAACAAACGAAAGGCCAATTTTTCTTGTGAGGTAAACTCTGCTTGCCACTGGGTAAAAATAGTATAATCTGTATTTTGGTAGTCCAAGGTAGGTCTCCATATAAAGTTGGGGCTAAACCGGAAACCATGGGTATTCACCTTTCCTTTACTGGGCCAAAAATTAAATTCCACAAAAGGCCTTGCAGCAACAATGTCCTCTCTTCGGATAAAGCCGAGGTCCGACCTAAAATCATTCCCGACAAAATTTCCGCGTAACCCAAAGTTGAAGTATCTGGAGTTGTATTGGAGGTCCATGCCGCCTGAGTCGTTACGGTCCCCAATATCGTGGGCAAAGGCCTTATGGTAAAAAAACTTGCCTGTCCATATATTGTTTTTTGATGCAAGGTTGTAGTCCAGTCCCACCACACGGTTGTACCTGTCCATGGGGTCCACAAAGTCGTAATCACCAAAAGTTTGTCGGTTAACAAAAAGGAAGCTTAAATTGGATCTTGAAAACATTTTCTTTTGCAGCGCGAGTACGGTGTTGTTGTTACTGGGTATCTCGTTGATCTCGTCTTCTTCCGTTTGGATATTGAGTAGGCCCAACCTCCAGTTGTTGTTCAACTTCCCACTTAATCTAACCCCGCCTATAATCCCATTTTCTATGGTTTCACCATCTTTGTCCTCTGCAATTCCAATTCTTCTGGAGAAAAATGGATTGGAATCCCTTTCGTTCCCGAAGGAACCAAAAAGGTCACTGTTATCTATAAAAAATTGTCTTCTCTCTGGTAAAGAAACCTCAAATCGGGTTAAGTTGGTAACAAAATTATCGACTTCCACATTGGAGAAATCCGGGTTTAGGGTTACATCGAGATTCATGCCGTTTCCTATGGAGATTTTTGCATCTCCACCAAAGCCCATTCTGCTTAGATCTTCATTGTTTTCGTAGTCTTTGGCAATTATCCCATTGGCATAAGGTATCAATGCCATTGGAGTCCTGGATTTTCCCAATGGTTTTTCAAACACCATATCTCCCATAAAAGCCAAACTGTACACAAGTTGGTTTTGTGGAATTTTCATCCAGGTACTGGTTTCGTTGGTCTGCATATCAAAGCGGTAGCTGTTGAACCGCCATTTGGTCTCACCCTGTTTAAATTTAAAGGAAGTTAATGGAATGGCAAGTTCGCAGATGTAGTAGCCATCGTACAATTTGGCTTCGCCTTGCCATTTTACGTCCCAAGAGGTGGTGAACCCATTTGGACCAGACCCGCCGTTGGATATTAAAGCTTCTCTTCGGACTCCATAAGGATTCATTCCAAACAGGAATGCGTTGGTACCGTCGTTAAAAGTATCGAACATTAAACTAATGTTGTCATTTCCTCCTGCCCTGTAATCTCTTTGTAGTGAGGGTATCACATAATTGTCGCCCTCTGTATATAATTTAATACCAATAAATAGTGTAGTGTTGTTGTAGACCATTTTAATCTGGGTCTGCTGGAAGGCGAGGGTGGTGTCGGATGGAAAATATTGATGGAAATCGTCTGCATTTTCTGCAATCTCCCAAACACTTTCATCTAAGATACCATCTACTTTGACTATGTCGTCGACATATTTTACGGTAAAACTTTTATGGTCTGTTTGAGAAAGTAAGGCGAAAGGCAGAAGAATTGCAGCAAGTACAATACATTTTTTTAACATTGGTCGAGTTTAGTTGGTGTTTCAAATTTAACAGATACATAGTTAAAAATTTACTAAAATTTTAAAATATGTTGCTGTTTGGTAAATCATTGCGAAAATTAGTGGCAAGAATTTTCTAAGCCTTTTTCTAATTAAGGGACGTTAAAAAATGAAAAAAACCTTATTCCTATTCTTATTTTTTCCTGTAATTGTTTTTGGTAACGCCTTTTGGGGCAAAACGGGACACAGGGTAACCGGTGAAATTGCAGAAAACCATTTGTCCGGAAAAGCCAAGCGGGCCATAAGCGATCTGTTGGATGGACATAGCTTGGCCTTTGTATCTACATTTGCTGATGATATAAAGGCTGACCGGGCCTATTCCAAATACTCGGCATGGCACTATGTCAACTACCCATTGGGGATGTCCTATGCGGATTCCGATAAAAGCGAGTATGGCGATATTATTACAGCAATAGAGACATGTAAATCCGCTATAAAGGATAAAAATGGCTCAAGGAAAGATCGTATTTTTCATTTAAAAATGCTGATTCATTTAATCGGCGACCTGCATCAGCCCATGCATGTGAGCAGGGCCGAGGACAAAGGGGGAAATACCATACAGGTCCAATGGTTTGGACAAGGAAGCAATCTACATCGGGTTTGGGACAAAAACTTGATAGAATCTTATGGTATGACGTATACCGAGCTTGCCATGGAACTACAAAACGTCAGTAGAAAAAAGCGAAAGGAGATCCAGTTGGGAACTGTGTACGATTGGGTGGACGAATCGCACGAACTATGTGCGGATTTATATGATTCCGTTGAAATTGGTGAGAAACTGGGCTATCGTTATTCCTACGACCATAATGATCTTTTATTCGCACAGCTACAGAAGGGGGGGCTTAGGCTCGCCAAGGTACTGAACGATATTTTTGGGTAGTTTTTTACTAGTGCAGGACCGTTTTTAACTGGTTTCGGTATTCCGAAGGATTCTGTCCGGTAAATGCTTTGAACGATTTATTGAAATGTGAAAAGTTGTTGAAACCACTTTCGTAACAAACTTGGGTTATGCTCATGGGCTGTTCTGCCAATAGCTTGGATGCATGTACCAATCTATATTCGTTCACGAACTGAGTAAATGTCTTATTGGTTATTTTTTTAAAGTACCTGCAAAAAGAAGGGACCGTCATGCTTACCATATCTGCAATTTGCTCAAGTTTTACGTCCTCTTTGAAATTGGTCTTCACATAATTAAAAACAACATTGATACGATCGTTGTCCTTTACTTCGGTTTCCAGGGAGAAACCTTCTGCGTTCAGCACGTTCATTTCGTTGGACGTGGCCAAGATGTTCAATATATTAAGGATGGACAATAATCGCTGAAAATCTGTCTGATACTCCAAGATTTCCATTTTTTCGCCAACCTTCATTTTGGTTTTACCGGAAAAGGCAATTCCGCCTTTGGCAACTTCGAACAACTTTTGGATATTCTTCATCTCGGGAATATTAAAGAAATCACTTCCCAAAAAGTCGGCTTTCATTTGGACCAAAGTCTCACTTTTATTGCCCGTAAGTCTGTCCGTAAAGCCACAATGTGGTAAATTGGACCCTATTAAGATGAGGTCCCCGTTCCTATAATAGGATACATGGCTCCCAATTTGTCTTTTGCCCGAGCCTCCGTTTACATATACCAACTCCAATTCTGGATGGTAGTGCCAACCTAAGTTCTTGTTCTCGTGGTTTTCGTTAAACTTTTGAAAGGTAAACGAATGGCCAAAACTTGGTGCTATAGCTTCAAATGCCGGTTTCTGAATCATACTCAACTATTTTCTTTTTTCTACAAACAATAACTTGTGTGTAAAGTGCAAATATCTATAATGTTAACGCAAAGTTATGCTATTTTATCATTAATGCTATGTTAAGTGTGTTGCCATGTTAATATAGCATAGAAAGTGGAAAAAATGGTGGTATTCCACTGTTCCAATCCGACATACATTTGTACTGTAATCTTAAAAAAGCGATGTGTTATGAAAACAGTAAAGAACCTAATAGTAGCAACGGCCTTGTTGATCAGTGCAATCGGGATGGCCAACACAGCAACAGCCGATTTCGGTAAAAAAGTAGTAAAAAGATACGAGGTAGAGAAAAACTTGGTAAAAGTCAACTTGGACCCAGTATTCATCAAAAAAGGTCAAAAGGTAATGATGAACCTTTTGAACATATCTCAGGGTAAAGTACTTCTTAAAGTATACGATAGCAAGAATAGATTGGTCTTTGACGAGGCTATCGACGGAAAAGTAGTAGTGGAAAAAGCTTTCAACTTCGAGCAAGCATTCGAAGGTGAATATACCATAGTTGTAGTGGACAAATTTGGAACCTACAAGGAAACTATGGAAGTAAGATAGTTTGTTTAGTTAATTTTTATGTGCATGGGGGGTCGGGAGGCCCCCTTTTTTTATGTCCACTTTTTTAGTTTTTCCCTCTTGCTCTTTGGGATAGCTTCATTCTGTAAGGCTAATCGCAATACATGGCTATCCTTGGTTTTGGCATATAGAAGTTTATAAAATTCCTGCACGGTCAATGGAGTTTCGGATGCCTTTGACAACTCCATGGAATCACCTGTTTTTACAGTTCCACTCTCCAGAACACGCACATAGGTCCCAGGAAAACCGTGATCTATAAATTGTTTGATCATGTTCTGGTCCTTAAAACGTATGCCTAGTTTATAACAGGGCTCCCTAGGTTGTGTAATTTGAACCAATGCAGTACCGAGCCGGTATATGCTTCCGATTCTAATTTGGGATTCATCCAAACCTTGAATGGTCAAATTTTCCCCGAACATACCCCAATTCCATTCTAAATCGGGATATTTCTCCTTCCAGTATGCGTAACGGTCAGCAGAAAAAAGGTAGGCAGCCTTGTAGATGCCACCATGGTGCTTTCGGTCTACCACCGAATCGCCCTTTACATCTGTGCTCTCCAATAAAATGGGTTGGTCCACGGGAAATTTGTAAATGCCAGTGGTGGTTTCTTTGCCGTTCCAAACTATTTTGGTAGGGTTTCCGAGATTGGTGGATATTATTTTCATAATGGCAAGTTATAAAAAACCACCGCTTGTGGCGGTGGTCTTTTACCTCTTTTTAAAAGAGATGGTTTTAGTCCTTCTTTTCCAATTTTTTGGTCATGTTAAAACCTACCATAAGGCCAACGCCCGCCAAAAGGAATATGGTTCCCGGATAAGCGACCTCATCCTCCACCCCTAAATTATAGTGAAGAACGGAGGCAACAAAAATGGCAACCCCGATACCCATTAATAATAAAGAAAGGTTTAGAATGATGATTTTCCAGAAAGGAGCGGCGCCTTCCCGTCTTCCTTTCATAAAAATACTGGCGTCGGCACCTTTTTCGATTAAGGCCAAGCGTTCTTTGTTCCTAGTTGAAAAAAAGAGGTAGGCAATGGCAAAAATTACTCCAAAAATGATTGGTAATATGATTACTTCAGATCCCATAACTATTCGTTTTAATGATTATTCATAATTTGTTTGTTCATAACCTATGACGACGGTTTTCTGAGTAAGGTTACATTTTTTTATAAATTTTATTTTCTGTGTAACCTTAACAATGGTTTAATCGTCCAATGAGCAATGCTGACCAACAAGGAAAAAGAACTGATCTCGAAAATTTGCATGGGAAATTCCCGTGCATTCTCGGATTTTGTGGATAGTTATAAGGATTTGGTGTTTACATTGTGCATAAGAATGTTGACCAATAGGGAGGAGGCCGAAGAGGTTTCGCAAGACGTATTTATTAAGGTGTACCGATCTTTGCCCAATTTTAAGGGGGGGTCTAAACTTTCCACATGGGTGTATAGGATTGCATATAACTCATGCCTGGATAAGATAAAACAAAATAAAAAGGCAAGACTGCACGACGATTTAGAACAATTGGATCAAATTGCCTATGCAGAAATCGATACGGCCCTAGATAGTATGATAAGGGAGGAAAAAAACAGAATTATAGATCAATGCCTGTTACAGCTATCCTCGGAAGATGCTGGAGTCCTTACTTTGTTCTATCTTGAGGAGAAGAATCTACAAGAAATGGAAAAAACTACAAATCTTCCCTCAAATACACTAAAAGTAAGGTTGTTCAGGGCCCGGAAAAGACTGGCTGCGATCATGGAAAAAAGTATGAACAAAGAAATTTTGCAGAGCAATGGATAAGGAAGAAAATAAAAAACTGGAAGCTTTAATGGATAAATTCATGGCAGAGGCACCAATCGAATCGCCTTCTGCGGATTTTACCAAAAATGTACTGCGGCAAATAGAGGCGGAATCCCCAAAAGAGGTTTTTAAGTACCAACCGATTTTATCCGGAAGAGTTTTATCCTTCGGGTTTATTGCATTTGTTGCACTTTTGGCTTATTTAGGCACACAATTAGGACCGAGCGGTGGCCAAGGCTGGTTCAAAAACATCAATATGGATGCTTGGTTCCATATGGACTGGCAATGGATGAGCGGTTATTCTTTTCCCAAAACCATGGTGTATGCATTTTTGTTCCTAGGATTATTGTTCTTTGCTCAGGTACCTTGGCTAAAAAAACATTTGGGCGGTAATAGTTATTAGAGATACGCATAAAAATACGCCCAGTACATCAAAAAGAACTGTAGCGGTATCCTAAGGATCAATATCCATTTTGGAATGCCCGCCGATGCTTTTTCGCCCGAGAGCATATAAAAGTGTACGGATAGAAAAACGCCCAACATTAAAATAATACCAAAGGAACTCAGTTTTCGGGTGGCATCAAAACAAACGCCAATGCCCAATAAAATTTCCACCAACCCGCTCAAGTATACCAAAAGCTTATGTTTTGGCAAATACATGGGCATTATCCGCATATAGATTTTGGGTTTTATAAAATGCATTGCGCCTGCAAAAACATACATTCCGGCCATTGCATAGAGGTGCCAAGGAATCATAACATTTAGTTTTTAAAGTACCAAAACGGTAAGATAGCATCCGATACCGTTACAATAGAATCTTTTTCCTTCCGTTTTCGCCTCAAACGAATAAGATGTTTCCCTTCTTTCAGTTGAGAGATTTTGAGGTAGGTTTCAAAACCCAGAATATCGTTCATTGCAGTAGTTATTATAAAATCCTCGTCCATATCAAGGGTGTCGATTCGGAAGGAATACATCTCGTTAAAGGTTTTTAAATATTTTTTGCGAATACTGTCCTTTTGACGGAGGCTCGTGATCTCGTCGCTCCAGTTTGAATTGACTTTTATACTACTGGAAAGTCCTCTGCGGTCTTCTTTGGGAGTCAAAGAATCGTTGAAGGCAAATACACGATTTTCCAAATTTTCGGAAAAAGGAACAAAAACTTGGAGATAGGGTTGGGAAATTACTTTTGAAGGAATCACCATGCGTCCGGGGAAATCTCCTTCCTCTGTCATCATGTCCCAATAATTATCTTTTTTGGCAAACATGCTGGACGATCGCTGTTCTTTGTCCAGATAGTTGGATTGACGGTATTCCAAACTGGTCAGCATCAAAATGGCAATATAGATGGGGGTCAGGAGCAAGGTCAGTTTTTTTCCAAAGCGGTTATCCAAAAAATTATAGACCAATGGCCGATAAAGAAACGAAAGGGTGAGAAAACTAAAAACCCAATATATGGGGAAATATATACGAGAGACCCATTTCTTTTTTTTTAACCAACCTTGTGTAATAAAGTCGATAAAGGTCAGGAACATTCCAAAAATGATGAACAAAATCAATATACCCCCTATTATACTGGCGGCGGCTTCGGGCAAAACATCGCTCTCGAGAATATAGTTGGCCACCAATATGATCGACAGGATGATCATGGTCATGGCGAGCACATAAAAAATCAACAGAAACGAAATGGCGAACAATACACTGCAGTAATTTTCCAGATTGGCGATGTAGCGATCAAAAGAAATTATGCGCTTTTTTAAATATTTGGTAAAGCGTTCGGAATAGCGGAGCCGCTCGAACTCAATATCTCCGGAAACATAACGAAGACCGAGCGCCCCGATCCATAAACCTCTTAAAACAACGTGGAGCAATAGGTTGAACAGCAGAATGGAACAGGCAATGTTAAGGATAAAGTAAACCACGAAACGGTAGATCTGGTCTTCGTTTTGTGCATTAATCATTTCTATACGAAGCGGTTCGTAGGCGGTAAAGAGCCCAAAAATGGCAAAACCAGAAATGATGAGTTCCAATTCCCAACTCTGTTGTTGAAGGGAATCCAATAGTTTTCTAAAAGTTGGACTGTTGTAATCGTTGTTGCCCACGGTGTAATTGGTTTGCCCTCTCAAGATAGTCATAAAATACAAAAACCGCTCATTTAGAGCGGTTTTCACGATCAATAAGATTTTTATGTCTATTTGATCATATCGTAGCTACGGGAAATAAACTTGGTAAGTTCCTCTCCCTTTAAGAGTCCTTTGGACAATTTTGCCAAGTCCAGGGACTGATTGATCAATCTTTCCCGCTTTTTTGCTGTTTTGGTATTCAGTATTTCACCCACCAATTCGTGGTTGGTGTTTACGATCAGGTTGTACATATCCGGCATGTTGCCCATACCGAACATTCCTCCGCCCCCGGTCTGCTGCATCTCCTTCATTCG
The DNA here is from genome assembly GCF_042134605.1 of Flagellimonas alginilytica. Lineage (GTDB taxonomy): Bacteria > Bacteroidota > Bacteroidia > Flavobacteriales > Flavobacteriaceae > Flagellimonas > Flagellimonas alginolytica. Next base: position 2,621,459 of record NZ_CP169638.1, read on the forward strand.
GCGCATAAATTCTGGCTCGGTAATAATAAAAGGTGAAGCACTGCTTTCCATGGCCTCCAATTGAATTGTATAGCCCTTATCGGAAATTACTTTTTCCAAATCAGCCTTTAGACTGTCTTTTTCCTCATCGGACAATTTGGATATGGTCGTATCTTCTTTTTTGATGAGGTTGTCTATATGATCCGAATCCACTCGCACAAAGGATAGATTCTCTTTGGAGGTCTCCAATTTCTGCATCAAATGGGGGACAATGGGCGAATCCAGTAGGAGCACTTCGTAACCTTTTGCCTTGGCGGCTTCTATATAACTGTGCTGCGCTTCTTTATCGGAAGTGTAGAGTACCACCAATTTATCGTCCTTGTCGGTCTGGTTGTCCTTGATTTTGGCTTCCAGCTCTTCAAAAGTATGGTAATCCCCATCAATGGTTGGATAGAGCGCAAATTTGTCCGCTTTCTCAAAAAACTTGTCTTCCGAAAGCATACCGTATTCTATCACTACTTTAATGTCGTTCCATTTTTGCTCGAAGTCCTCTCGATTATTCTTAAAGAGCGAGCTTAATTTATCCGCAACTTTTCTGGTGATGTAAGAGGATATCTTTTTAACCGCACCATCCGCCTGTAAGTAGGACCTAGACACGTTCAATGGAATATCCGGGGAGTCGATGACACCTTTCAACATGGTCAGAAACTCGGGAACAATACCTTCTACGTTATCCGTTACGAACACTTGGTTCTGGTACAGTTGGATTTTATCCTTTTGGATACTGAGGTCGTTGGTCAACTTTGGGAAATATAAAATACCTGTTAAGTTGAACGGATAATCCACGTTGAGGTGGATGTGGAACAAAGGTTCCTCGAACTGCATCGGGTATAGCTCCCTGTAAAAGTTTTTGTAATCCTCGTCCTTTAAATCAGAAGGTTGCTTGGTCCAGGCCGGATTTGGATTGTTGATGATGTTGTCCACCTCTTGGGTTGGAGCTGGATCTTCTTCTTTTGCATCTTCAGGTTTGGGAAGCGTCTCGGTTTTTGTTCCGAATTTGATCGGAATGGGCATAAACTTATTATACTTTACCAAAAGCTCCCTTATTCTGGCATCTTCCAAAAATTCGGTGGAATCTTCGGCGATATGCAGTATGATCTCTGTTCCTCGCTCTGTTTTGTCGCTAGGTTCAAGGGAGAATTCGGGAGAGCCGTCGCAGCTCCAATGCACCGCCGGCTCATCCTTATGGCTCTTGGTCAGGATTTCCACTTTTTCCGCAACCATAAAAGCGGAGTAAAATCCAAGGCCAAAGTGCCCAATGATCCCGGCATCCTTGCCCGCATCTTTATACTTGTCCAAAAACTCTTCTGCACCGGAAAAAGCTACCTCGTTAATGTACTTTTTCACTTCATCCTCCGTCATCCCGATACCTTGGTCTATAATATGGATTCGTTTGTTGTCCTTGTCGACTTTTACCTCGATCATAGGGTTGCCGTATTCCACCTTGGCCTCTCCAATGGATGTGAGGTGCTTTAGTTTTAAGGTCGCATCCGTAGCGTTGGAAATAAGTTCCCTTAAGAAAATCTCGTGATCACTGTATAGGAATTTTTTGATCAAGGGAAAAATGTTCTCTACTGAAACATTGATTTTACCTGTTGCCATCGTTTTGTTGTTTTAGTCTTTTTATTGCTGACTGGTCAAAAAAAATACCAGAATCATAAATATGACAAACTGACATTTGGACGAAAAAAATGACCTGATATCATTTTTAACAAAATTTTGTTTATTTAATTATAAAAAACATTAAACAAAAAATGTATCTTTACATTGTTATGGGAAAATTGCTATGAAAAAGCACTACTATAACAAGTTTGTTTATTTATTGGTTAGGTTGTGAAAATGCACTTTCGCTCGGAAGTGCATTTTCTTTAAAAATTCAATTTTATCACCTGCCAATAACATTTTATACAGAACCTTTTAAAAACATACCAAAATGGCAAATACATCAAAATCCAAAATAACCGAGGATAAGATAATCGGCTTGTTCATGGAGTCCGTATTGGAGCAGGAAAAAATACCTGGCTCGGTTTATAAATTCTGTAAGGAGAACAAAATTAAGGAGGATGAGTTCTATGGCTTTTTTGGTTCTTTGGATACCCTGCAAAAAACCATATGGAACAAGTTTTTCGACAATAGTTTTGAGTTAATCCAAAAAAATAAAGAATATCCGGGGATGACGAACGAGGAAAAGATGCTTACTTTCTTCTACACCTTTTTCGAGAATTTGACACTTAATAGGAGTTATGTTCTCTTTATGATGAAGGAGCACAAGCATTCCATGGAGGGATTAAGTCAGTTAAAGGGACTTCGTAAACGTTTTAAGGATTTTGCATCTACTTTGATCGAAGAAAGAAATGAGGAGAAAAATCTAAAAATCTTAAAATTTAATGCGCCATTGTTTTCGGAGGGTGCTTGGCTGCAATTTTTGTTCATTTTAAAATTTTGGGCGGAAGATGGTTCTCCCGGACTGGAGAAAACAGATATTGCCATTGAAAAGTCGGTGACCACTATTTTTCAGATTTTCGAGAATACATCACTGGAAAAAATCGTAGATCTAGGAAAGTTTCTATATAAAGAAAAATTTGTGTAACGCCTATGAAAACAATCGATACCATCCCGACCGGGAAAATAGAACGTGCCGGGAAACTCGTAAAAACGGGCGTAAAAATAGGGGGCAACTACGTAAAGTATTACGGCAAAAAACTGGTGGATCCCCAAACCTCACGGGATACTTTGAACCAAGATAATGCCGAAGATATTTACGATGGCCTAAAAAGCTTAAAGGGGAGTGCGCTAAAAGTGGCGCAAATGTTGAGCATGGAAAAAAACCTATTGCCAAGGGCCTATGTGGAAAAGTTTTCCCTGTCACAATTTTCCGTACCACCTTTGTCCGCTCCTTTGGTGCGAAAGACATTCAAAAAATATTTGGATAAATATCCGGAACAGATTTTTGACGAATTTGAAAAGGATTCCGTAAACGCAGCAAGCATTGGTCAGGTACACCGTGCCAAAAAAGATGGAAAACAGTTGGCCGTTAAGATCCAATACCCGGGCGTGGCCGAAAGTATCAGCAGCGATTTGGCATTGGTAAAACCGGTGGCCATTAAAATGTTCAACTTAAAGGGAAAGGATTCTGAAAAATATTTTAAAGAAGTAGAGCATAAACTAAAGGAAGAAACCGATTATATATTGGAACTCGAGCAAAGTCGTGAAATTACTTCCGAATGTGCCGTAATCCCGAATATGCAGTTTCCAAAGTACTACCGAAATCTTTCCAGTGAACGTATCTTGACCATGGATTGGATGGAGGGCGTGCATTTGGGAGAGTTTACCCAAAAGGATTTCAATGCCGAACTGGGCAATACTTTGGGTCAGGCACTATGGGATTTTTATATGTTCCAGATTCACAAATTAAAGCGGGTACACGCCGATCCCCATCCGGGAAATTTTTTGGTGAGTGATGAAGGTAAATTGATCGCTATCGACTTTGGTTGCATTAAACAAATCCCGGATGAATTTTATGTGCCTTATTTCGAATTGGCCAAACCGGAAAATATAAATAACGATGAGGTTTTTATGGAGAAACTCTATGAGCTCGAAATCCTGACGCCTACCGATTCGGAAGAGGAGCTCCGGTTTTTTACGGCCTTGTTCAAAGAAATGTTGACGATTTTTACATCACCTTTCCATAAGGAAACCTTTGATTTTGGTGATGAAGATTTCTGGACCAAAATTGCTAACTTGAGCGAGCGTTATTCTAAAGACGAACAGATTCGCAAAATGAACGGAAACAGAGGTTCCAAACACTTTTTGTACATCAACCGTACATTTTTTGGCCTTTATAACCTCTTGCACGACCTAAAAGCCAAGGTTGAGGTAAATGCTTACAGAGAGTTCTTGGGTTGATTTCTTGGTTAGGAAAGAAAAATCCCGTTTCAATTTTTTTGGAACGGGATTTTTTTTATGCCTAAATACGTAATAGATTACTTTTTTTGCTTCACATATTTTTCCAACCATTGGTCTTGTTCCCAAAGCATGTGCAAAATACTTTCCTTGCCCCGGTATCCGTGACTCTCTTTTGGCAACATAACCAATCTAACGGTGGCGCCCAAACCTTTAAGAGCGTTGAAATAGCGCTCACTTTGCATAGGGTATGTACCGGAATTATTGTCCGCCTGCCCGTGGATCAACAGTAAAGGGGTTTTCATTTTTTCTGCATGCATAAATGGAGACATGGTGTAATAGACCTCAGGGGCTTCCCAATAGTTTCTTTCCTCACTTTGAAAACCAAACGGTGTCAAAGTTCTATTGTAGGCGCCGCTTCGGGCGATACCTGCAGCAAATAGGTCCGAATGGGATAGTAAGTTGGCCACCATAAAGGCTCCGTAACTGTGCCCGCCCACTGCAATACGTTCGCGATCAATGTACCCCAAATTATCTACCGCATCAATGGCCGCTTTGGCGTTGGCCACTAGTTGGCTTCTAAAACTGTCGTTGGGCTGTTCGTCACCCTCACCGATAATGGGAAAGGCCGCTCCATCCAATACAACGTAACCTTTGGTTACCCAATAAATGGGTGATCCCCAAAATGGGTATGTAAACTCGTTGGGGTTCGAGGTATTTTGCGAAGCACTGTTCTTGTCCTTGTATTCCCTTGGATATGCCCATAAGATCATTGGCATTTTTTCTTTTTTCTCCATGTCGTATCCAACAGGAAGGTATAGGGTTCCGGAAAGTTCCAATCCGTCATCTCTCTTATAGGTTATTACCTCTTTGTGTACGTTTTGAATGCTTTTGTACGGATTATCAAAATCTGTCAACTGCACGGGCCCTTTTCTTTTTATCAAACTTTTGTAATAGTAATTAGGGTACTCGCTGGCAGATTCAATACGCACTAAAAGTTGGTCTTTTTTAGGGTCATACTCAATCAAGTTCTCAAGTTTGCCTTCTAGCTTTGAGGTGTACAGTCTGGTTTTTTTAAGGGTTTTTAAATCCATTTTTTCTACAAAGGGGAACTGGCCCTCTTCGGTATACCCATCTCCGATCAGAAAGGCATTGTTGTTTTTATCCAAGGACAGTACCCAACTGCCGTTTTCGTTTCTTTTGGTAACAAAACTTCCGGGGTCGCTATATACATCTTGATAGTTTCTATCTTCAATAATTTGAGCTCCTTTTTCTGGGTTGGAGGGGTCAAAAACATAGGTTTTTGTGTTTCTGTTGTTCCACCAACGGTCGTGAGCGATCGCCAAATTGTCATTGCCCCATTGTATGTAGCTAAACCTGTTTTTGGTTTTTAAAATGGACCTGCCCTCACCATTAAATGGTGCTTCGAGTTCAAAGACTTCATCGCGGAAGGGTACTTCGTTTTCAGGATCACCGCCATCCAAGGCTTCTACATAGGTAATGGTTGCCGGTTTGTCGTTTCTCCATCTTATGTTTCGCATGCCGGTTCTGGTTGCCATAAAACCTTTGGGGAGATCTTCTATAAGTGGAACTTGCAACAAAGTTTTAACCATACCGCCATCGTTCGTATAAACAGTGGTCGTGTTCGGAAATCTATAATAGGGCACTAAATAGGAGAAGGGCTTGTCCAAGGTTACCGTCATCACATATTCCCCATCGGGCGAAAAACTGATGCTTGTATATAAATTGGCATCTTTCCACTTGGTCTTACTGCCGTCCATGTTCACTTTATAAAGTTCTGAACGGGCCAATTGTTCAAAATTGAACTCGTCGTTCGGGTTTTTTAAAAGGTCTTGATAGGTTCTGTTCTGTGCCTTTTTTCCATCATTGGTGGAAATGGTTGGTCCTTCCGGAACGGCTTCGTCCACATTGATCAATGGTTTTCTGTCGGAGGGCAACATTTTTACCAAAATGGACTCTCCATCCTTGAACCAATTGATGATATCCCGCATATTGGCATTCACGTTGGTATCCGTTATCGATTTGGCAGAGGCCGATTTTAAATCCAGTACCATAACCTCCACTCCTTCTGGGGTAGTGTTTGTAAATGCTATTTTAGATTGATCTGGAGACCAATTAAAATTGGCCAATCGCGGATTTTCCGACAGACCGGTTACCTGCACGCCATCTTTATCACCAATTTCTTTTACCAAGATATTATTATAATAATTGGTGCGGCTTCCGATATTGGTCTTAGGATTGATCCGTAGACCCGCAAGTCTTAGTTCGGTTTCCGATAATTCTGCAATTGTTTTGTAATAATCCCTGTAGAGCAATACCATATACTTGCCATTGTCCGAGATGAGTACACTGGGAGCCAATGGGGCGTTTACAAGTTCTAAAATTTCTTCTGACGGTTTCTGATAAGTGAGTTTTTCCTGAGCTTGGGCCAAACTTATGGCGAAAGCAGCCAAGAATAACCAAACGTAATTTTTCATTATCTTGTTTTAAGTTTTATGAGTGAATTTTTAGCGATTTTTAAAAGTACAACTTTTAAAAAGTTTTATTTTGCCGACTTCTTGAAAATTTGGCATGTATATTTGCTAATTTTCAAATTCTAACTATCTTTTTATTCAAAACAGTATACATGTACAATTCCAAGATTGCTGGACTAGGTTTTTACGTCCCTGAAAATGTGGTCACCAACGATGATCTGTCCAAAGTAATGGACACGAATGATGAATGGATTCAAGAGCGTACCGGGATAAAGGAAAGACGCCACGTGGTCAAAGGTACCGATACCACTACTTCTATGGGGGTCAAAGCAGCCGAAAAGGCGATTGAGCGTGCCGGTATAGACAAGAACGATATTGATTTTATTGTATTTGCCACATTGAGTCCTGATTATTATTTTCCTGGACCTGGGGTGTTGGTTCAACGAGACCTGGGACTAAAAACAGTGGGCGCTTTGGATGTACGCAACCAATGTTCGGGTTTTGTTTACGGAATCTCCGTGGCAGACCAATATATTAAAAGTGGCATGTACAAAAATGTACTTGTAATTGGTTCCGAACTGCATTCGCATGGGTTGGATATGACCACAAGGGGCAGGGGAGTGTCCGTAATTTTTGGAGATGGTGCCGGTGCTGCCGTGCTTACCCGGGAAGAGGATACCTCCAAAGGTATCTTATCGACCCACTTACATTCCGAAGGTCAACATGCCGAAGAGCTTTCCTTGATCGCCCCTGGCATGGGCAAACGTTGGGTTACCGATATTATCGAAGATGCCGATTCCGAGGATACTTCATATTTTCCTTATATGAACGGCCAGTTTGTGTTTAAAAATGCCGTGGTTCGATTCAGTGAAGTGATCATGGAAGGATTACAAACAAATAATTTAAAACCAGAGGATATCGATATGCTGATTCCGCATCAGGCCAATTTGCGTATCTCACAATTCATACAAAAGAAATTTGGTCTAAAAGATGATCAGGTGTTCAACAACATCATGAAATATGGAAATACTACCGCAGCATCCATTCCCATTGCCTTGACAGAGGCTTGGGAGGAAGGAAAAATCCAAGAAGGAGATGTAGTGGTGTTGGCTGCTTTTGGCAGTGGTTTTACGTGGGGGAGTGCCATAATTCGGTGGTAACCCCTTTTTAAACTAAAAGTTAAAACCCCGATCACCAGGATCGGGGTTTTTATTGATGCTCTCACAAGATAGATAACCAACCAACACTCGAATATGGAGCATCAATATGTTTATAGGATTCCACCGCTACCTTGCTTAGTGTTGTCGTCTCTTCTTTTACGTTGCTTGGCACGATACTTTCCACTTCCAAAACGATAGGAGAGTCCAACGTAAACATTATTGCTTTCCCAGTTAAAACCACCTTCTTGGGCATATGGAAAATCTCCATCAAAAGCAAACCGCATGGTATTGAAAATGTCGTTGTAATTAAAGCTAAGGGTGCCTTTGCCCTCGGCAAAGCTGTAGCGAGCTCCCAAGTTCACAAAGTACATGGGTTCTGCATCGAACTGTATACTTTTGTTTCTTCCACGGTAGAAACCAAAGGCTTGTAGCGTTAGCTTTTTTGTTACCGTAAAGCTATTGTTCATCCGTAGGTTCCATGCCGTATTGTCAACCTCCACCCGTTGTTCCACGATGTCCTCCTCGCTAGGTGTTGGCCCGGTAGCGTTCAAGGTTTCTGTTATTCCTCTTTGCGTTTGCGAAAAAAGGTCGAAACTACCATTTATATTCCACCATTTAGTGGGGCGATAATTGGTGGAAAGTTCAATTCCGTAGGCCGAGGTTTTATCAAAATTATCGAAAGTCAGAATGGTTTTGTTCAAATCCAAGCGATCTATGTACACGGCTCTGTTGATTTCGTCGGTAATACTTCGATAAAAGACTCCGCCTGTAACACTACCGTTCTTTATTCTTTTGGTATAATTGGCTTCGTAGGAACTGGTGAACTGCGGTACCAAATTTGGATTTCCGAAGGAAGATATCAGGGGCGTGGCAAATTCCCTGATCGGATTTACTTGTTGTAGGCCTGGACGATCTACCCTTCTGCTATAGCTTACTTGGAGCTGGTCTTTTTCGTTGGGCTTGTACGTAACAAATGCCGAGGGATAGATTTCCGTGTACTTATCAGTAAAGGCTCGTACCGTATTGGTATCCGCTTTTACCTGAACATCTTCTAGGCGAACACCCACTTGATAGGACCAACGCTCATAAGATTGGCCAAAAGTGGCATATGCGGAATAAATATCCATGTCGTAAATAAACTTTGTGGAGGGGGTGGGTACCAAATTACCATTGCTATTGAACGATTGCCCGGTAGAGGAGTAGTCCACTTCGGTCTCAAAGTTTCTGGATTCGAGGCCAAGTTCGAGCTTGGAAATGCTGTCCAAAGGATTAACGTAATCCAAGTTTGCCGTAGTCTGCGTTCTCTCCGTATCCACAAAATCCATATAATTTGGATAGGTAGATGCGCCGGTTGAGCTAAAATCCGCATCTTGTTCGCTTTCGAACTGGTTGTGGTCTATTTCCAGTTCAATGTTGTGCCCCTCTTTGTTAAAATCAAGTTTGTAATCAAAATTGTACTGTTCACTTCGGTTATTGGAATCGTCCAGGAACAATTGGTTCACGTTGCGAGATGGGTCGTTAAAATAGGATACCTCCGTACTTCCGGTTCCTTCGCCCTCAAAAATATTTTGGTTGGTGAAAAAGGATATGGTGTTTTTATCATTCAGGTAAAAATCCACTCCCAATTTGTAAAGGTGTGATTTGTTGTTGTTGAAAAAATCAAACTCTTGTAGTGAGTTTTCCTCGGTACGAAGAATGCTTCCATCGTTTACCCATTTGCCAATGTTATTTCCGTAGTTTCCGTACAAATTGAATTTTCCGTTGCGATAGTTCATATCTATGGAGCTATTGAATTTGGCTTCGATACCCTTGGTAAGACCTAAATTTACATTACCGTTAAAACCGATATTTGCATTTTTGTGCAGTACAATATTAATGATACCGCTCATGCCCTCAGGATTGTATTTGGCGGACGGATTGGTGATCAATTCTATGGATTTAATGGCAGTGGAGGGAATCTGTCTTAGCAATTGCGCCACTGGTATGTTGGACAATTTGCCATCTACCATTACCCGTACATTGGAATTTCCCCTTAGGCTAATGTCACCAGTTTGGGAATCCACATTTACAGAGGGTATGTTGTTCATAATATCGGAAGCGGTTGCACCTGCAGTGGTCAGATCTTTACCAACATTAATAACTTTTCGGTCTACGCGCTGTTCTATGGTGGTCCGTTCGGCCACCAGTTCCACACCTTCCAGCTCTTTGGTTTCTTCAATAAGGGTTACAGTGCCTATATTGAGGTTTCGTTTTCCTTTCGCAATTACCAGTTTTTGGGAATAGGTTTTATATCCAATAAATTGAACTTCGAAAAGGAAAGTGCCATCGGGGAGTTTATCTATTTCAAAAGTTCCGTTTTCGGTGGTGATGCTACCGGTTATGGTCTGGCTGCCATCTTCGGATTTGATTACCACGGCCGCATAAGCGACAGGTTGTTTGGATAGTTCATCGACAACGGTTCCATTAATGGAACCCAAGGCGCTGCCAGGGTCGTTTGCAGATAAAGTTTTAGGGAGTGCCATGCACAGAAAAAGTGCAAAAAGAAAGCTCACATTTTTCATGAGTAGTTCGTTTTTTGATTGATGATTAGATTGATTGATGATATACTTAAGACGCCGAGGCCCGAGGTTTGTTACACGTTAAATCATTTTTAACAATCTTTAACAAGTATGGAGGTAACTTGGGTCTTGTAAGGAGTTGGGTCTTCGTAAGACCATTAGGTAGGTCCTTAAAAGAAGAAACCCCGGTAAATTTACCGGGGTTGTACATTGATAAGCTATACTAAACACTAACCATTAACTATAAAAATACAGTCTTACCAATGAAGTTTAAGATATAAAAAATAGACGAGTATCTTTATTAAAAGTTACAGTCTACATTAAAGTTTAACACAAAAATTAACAAATGCAAAAAACACTTGTTGTAGGGGCTTCTACAAACCCGAGAAGATACAGTAACACAGCAATTCGTAGGCTGGTCGATAACAAAATTGAAACAACCGCATTTGGGATACGTGGGGGAACTGTATCAGGGGTGCAAGTTAAGGATAACTGGAGTGATTTTCAAAATATTGAGACGGTAACTTTATATCTTAACCCAAATAACCAAAAGGAATATTATAAAAATATACTGGACCTTAACCCCAAAAGGGTCATTTTTAATCCTGGGACCGAGAACCCTGAGTTTTATCAAATCCTTCAAAATAAGGGTGTTGAGGTGGAGGTCGCCTGTACTTTGGTGCTGCTTGCTACTGGGCAGTACTAGTGTTGGGCAACGGTTCTTTTTTTCGTATTAACCATAAACCAATAAAGGTCAACAAGCCATTTAGCGGCAAAAGTTCGTAGCCAACTTGGTATCCTCCTAGGTAAGAGGCGGGAATATTGGCGATACAAACTATGGATACAACGGACACGAGGGCCACGATCCATACATAATTGTCCTTGATCTTGTGCTTGGTGAAGATGCCGAATGCAAAAAGTCCCAATAAAGGGCCGTAAGTATACCCTGCAACGGTCAACAGGCTATCTATTACGTTGCTGCTCAATATATATTTAAAGGCTATGATCACCAAAATAAGCATCAGGCTCATTACAATGTGGGTTCGTTTTCTGATCTTTTTTTGCTCTTGATCCCCCATTTGCTGAACATTTAAGAAGTCCACACAGAAAGATGTGGTCAAGGAAGTAAGGGCGCTGTCCGCGCTACTGTATGCCGCTGCTATAAGTCCCAACATAAAAGTAACGGACAAGGCCAGGCCGAGCCCACCGTTCAAAGCAATTTCCGGGAAGAGCAAATCTGTTTTGGGCGAACCATCCATCAATGGAATGCCGATACCTTCTCGCTGTGCAAAAATATAGAGCAATGCACCCAAAAGCATAAACAAAAATGTAACCCCGACCAGAACAAAACTAAAGGATACCATGTTTTTTTGCGCATCTTTCAGTGATTTGCAGGTAAGGTTCTTTTGCATCATATCTTGGTCAAGGCCTGTCATGCAAATGGTAACGAACATACCTCCAACAAAAGATTTGATAAAATAACTTCTATCGAGAAAACTATCGGTCACCCAAAAATCATTATAATTTTTTAATTCTTCAGTGGCTAAAAACTCACCAAAGCTCCATCCCAATTCTTGGTTGATCATAATTATGGATAGGATTACGGCCAAGATCATAAAAAGCGTTTGCAGAGTGTCTGTCCAAACTATGGTCTTTATGCCGCCTTTATTGGTGTAGATCCAAATCAGTAAAATGGAAATTACCACCGTAAATTCAAAACGGACCCCAAGGTCATCAAAAACGAATTGTTGCAGAACAATGGCCACAAGGTACAATCTGAAAGCTGCGCCCAAAACCCTCGAGATAAAAAAGAAAAATGCGCCGGTTTTGTGGCTAACTTTGCCAAATCGCTCCAAAAGATACTCATAAATAGAGGTGAGGTTCAGCTTGTAGTACAGTGGCAAAAGCACATAAGCGACCACAAAATAGCCGACCAGATATCCCAAAACTACTTGCATGTAGGTCAATTGGCTGTCACCGACCCAACCGGGAACCGATATAAACGTAACCCCGGACAGTGATGCGCCCACCATTCCAAAGGCGACCACGTACCAAGGAGATTGTTTGCCCGCCTTAAAAAAATCGGCGTTGGAGTCGTTTTTACCAGTAAAGTAAGAGATAAGGATAAGCACCAAAAAATACGCGCCTATCAACAATAGAATTTGGGTGGCTGACATAGTTGAAATTTGATTTGCAAAGTAAGAAAGTAAATTGATAATAGTAAAATCGTAATTTTGCAAAAGAAATACTAGTATGGAATTTTCATCTAAGCTATTGGAAAATGCGGTTTACGAGATGTCCCAATTGCCCGGAATCGGGAAGCGGACGGCATTGCGATTGGTGCTGCACCTTCTAAAACAGCCCGAAGAAAGAACCGAGCTTATGGCCCATGCCTTGTTTAAGTTGAGAACCGAAGTAAACTTTTGCAGGAACTGCCATAATATTTCCGATACCGAAGTGTGCGAAATCTGTGCCAACCCCAAACGGGACGAAACCATGGTATGTGTTGTAGAGGATATCAGGGATGTTATGGCCATAGAAAATACCTCGCAGTACAATGGATTGTACCATGTTCTCGGAGGGAAGATTTCGCCAATGGAGGGCGTAGGTCCCCAAGATTTGAATATACCGTCCCTAATAAAAAAAGTGAAGGACGGAACCGTGAAAGAATTAATTTTGGCCCTGAGCTCCACCATGGAAGGTGATACCACCAATTTCTACATATATAAGCAATTGGAAGGACTGGAAGTTGCCACCTCCACAATTGCGCGGGGTATTTCGGTAGGTGATGAGTTGGAATATGCAGATGAGGTTACTTTGGGAAGAAGTATCATTAACAGGGTGCCTTTTGAAACCTCTATTAAAGCAAATTAATGAACATAAATCAAAAATAAGTCGATTTCTTTAGTATTTTTGAAAAATATAAATCAAAATCTCTTCGATAAATACGAATATGTCAAAATTTGAATTGAAATTACCGCAAATGGGTGAGAGTGTTGCAGAAGCTACACTGACTACTTGGCTTAAGGAAGTGGGCGATACCATAGAGATGGACGAAGCCGTCTTTGAAATTGCCACGGATAAAGTGGACTCCGAAGTTCCCAGTGAAGTAGAGGGGGTGTTGTTGGAAAAGCGGTTCGATGTAGACGATGTAATTAAAGTAGGAGAAGTTGTTGCCGTGATCCAAGTGGAGGGAGAGGTGGACAACGTTGCAGACGATGCCGGTGTCCAAGAAGCTCGGGCGGAAGAATCTGCCAAGGCCCCAGCAATGGAACTGGAAGCTCAAATGGCAGGGGTAAAGGAATCCGTATCTGCATCCGCTCCCGATTTTTCCAGCTCAGAAAGGTTTTATTCGCCCTTGGTAAAAAACATAGCCAAAGAAGAAAAAGTTTCCATGGATGAATTGGAAGCTATTGTGGGCACAGGAAAAGAAGGCCGGGTAACCAAGAATGATATAATGGCCTATTTGGAAAATCGATCCAATGGCAATAAGGTGAACCAGTCCACAACACAGCAAACAGAGGCTAAAGAGGAAAGGGTTTCCGCTCCACAACCAGTACAAACTAAGTCAGCGGATAAGCCGATGGCCGCCAAAGTACCGGTTAAAGCAGGTGATGAGGTAATCCCTCTTTCCCGAATGGGTAAATTGATCGCCCATCATATGGTGGAAAGTATCTCCACATCGGCTCACGTTCAAAGTTTTGTCGAGGTGGACGTAACCAATGTGGTCAACTGGAGAAACAAGGTGAAAAATGCCTTCCAACAGCGCGAAGGAGAGAAATTGACCTTTACTCCAATATTTATGGAAGCTGTGGCCATGGCCCTTAAAAAGTTTCCGATGATGAACATTTCCTTGGACGGGGACAATGTTATTAAAAAGAAAAATATTAACCTAGGTATGGCAGCTGCCCTGCCCGATGGAAATTTGATCGTGCCCGTAATTAAAAATGCCGATCAACTAAACTTGGTGGGTATGGCCAAAACAGTCAACGATTTGGCCAACAGGGCAAGGAACAATCAGTTAAAACCGGATGAGATCAAGGATGGGACCTACACGGTGACCAACGTAGGTTCTTTCGGTAGTGTTTTTGGAACGCCGATCATTAATCAGCCACAAGTTGGAATCCTTGCATTGGGGGCAATTAGAAAAATACCAGCGGTTATAGAGACGGACCAAGGTGAGTATATTGGAATACGCAGTAAAATGTATCTTTCCCATAGCTACGACCACAGAGTGGTAAATGGTGCTCTGGGAGGAATGTTCGTAAAATCGGTGGCCGATTATTTGGAAGCTTGGGACATAAACAGGGAAATATAACGGAAAACCGATCATATTCCTGTCACTATGCTTAATTTAGAAGTCACGTGAATTTCATTTAATAATCCCCACATGCAATTACAATTGACCAAACCTATCTGTTTTTTCGATTTGGAGACCACCGGTACCAACGTCGCAAAAGATAGAATAGTAGAAATTTCCATTTTAAAAGTATATCCCAATGGAAATAAAGAAAGTAAAACCTGGTTGGTGAACCCGGAAATGCCAATACCGGCAGAATCGGAGGCCATACACGGAATATCCGACGAGAAGGTGGCCAATGAGCCTACTTTTAAACAATTGTCCAAAGAAATTTACGCAATGATCCGCGATAGCGATTTAGCGGGGTTTAATTCCGATAGGTTCGATATACCGTTATTGGCGGAGGAAATGTTGCGTGCTGGGGTGGATTTTGATATGAAGAGCATGGTTTCCGTAGATGTACAGACCATTTTCCATAAAATGGAAAAAAGAACCTTGGAAGCCGCCTATAAGTTCTATTGCGATAAAAACCTGGACGATGCCCACAGTGCGGAAGCCGATACCCTGGCAACATACGAGGTGTTATTGGCGCAATTGGAGCGTTATCCGGAACTCGAAAACGACATAAAAAAACTATCGGAGTTCACCACAAGAAGACAGAATCTGGATTTTGCAGGTTTTATAGGGCTTGATGAAAACGATAACCCTATATTTTCGTTTGGAAAACACAAAGGAAAAACCGTGGACGAGGTAATGGAAAAAGAACCCGGTTACTTTGGATGGCTCCTAAACGCAGATTTCCCCTTGTACACTAAGAAAGTGCTTACCCAAATAAAGTTGAGCAAGCTCAACAATAAATTTTAGAATACATACTCGTAAACCCGAAGAACAAATTATGAAGCTGATTTGTATTGGACGTAATTATGTGGACCACATCAAAGAGTTGAGCAACGAACGTCCGGAAGAGCCCGTGGTGTTCATAAAGCCGGATTCTGCAATTTTGCCCAAAGAGCAGGATTTTTATATCCCGGAATTTTCCAACGATGTCCATTACGAAGTAGAAGTGTTGATCAAGATCAAAAAAGTGGGAAAACATATTTCGCGCGAGTTTGCCCATAAATATTTTGACGAAGTAGGGCTGGGCATCGATTTTACAGCGCGAGATCTACAGGGCAAGTTAAAGGCCAAAGGCCTCCCTTGGGAAAAAGCCAAAGGTTTTGATGGTGCCGCCATAGTTGGAAAGTGGCTGTCCAAGGAAAGGTTCAAGGATATGGACAACCTTAATTTTTCATTACAAAAGAACGACCAAACGGTACAAGCAGGAAATACCTCTTTAATGTTGTGGAAGATAGATGAGATCATAGCCCATGTTTCCCAGTATTTTATGTTGAAAAAAGGAGATATCATCTTTACAGGTACGCCGGCCGGTGTTGGTAAAGTAAGCCCAAATGACTACCTTGTAGGTTTATTGGAAGGAGAAAAAATGTTTGATATTAATGTAAGATAATGATTTACAACCTCGATAAGATAAATGAAATGGCGGAAGGTGATGAGGAATTTATCACCTCTGTAATTTCTGTGTTTTTGGAAGAAGTGCCGGAGGATTTGGACAGTCTGGAAAAAGCTATTCATTCCAAGGACTACGAAAACATATATAAGCTCGCACACAAAATCAAGCCCAATGTGGATATTTTGGGCATGGAGCAGACCAGGGCCAAGGCGCTGGAAATAGAAACCTTGGGAAAAACGACCGGGAGCATGCAAGAAATAGAGGCAACCTTCCCTATTCTAAAAAAAGATGTGCTCCAAGTGGTCACGGAATTAAAAAACGACTTTAATTTATAGATGCAAGCCGAAATCATCACCATTGGAGATGAGATTCTCATTGGCCAAATAGTAGATTCCAATTCTGCCTTTATTTCCAAAGAATTGAACAAAATAGGAGTTTCTGTCTATCAGATAACTTCGATCCAAGATGATAGGGAGCATATATTGACATCATTGAAAGAAGCCGGTGAGCGATCATCGGTGGTTATTTTAACTGGCGGCTTGGGTCCAACAAAGGACGACGTTACCAAGCGGACCCTTTGTGACTTTTTTGGGGATGAGCTGGTTCGTAACGATGCTGTACTCAAGCATATCGAGGAACTTTTCAAAAAATACATCACTACGCCCATTTCCGATTTGAACAGGGAGCAGGCCATGGTGCCATCAAAAGCGACGGTGCTCCACAACGAGTTTGGAACAGCACCCGGTATTTGGATGAAAAAGGGAGAGACGGCCTATATTTCGTTGCCCGGTGTCCCATACGAAATGAAAAACCTGTTGGTCAAAGCCGTTCTTCCCAAAATAATCGAAGAATACAACCGACCTCATATTGTACATAAAACCCTTATGACCTATGGTCTGGGAGAGAGTGCAATTGCAGAGAAGATCGAGGACTGGGAGAATAATTTGCCCTCCTTTATCAAATTTGCCTACCTACCCAATCTGGGCAGGGTTAGATTGCGCTT
This sequence comes from Flagellimonas alginilytica, assembly GCF_042134605.1. GTDB lineage: Bacteria > Bacteroidota > Bacteroidia > Flavobacteriales > Flavobacteriaceae > Flagellimonas > Flagellimonas alginolytica. The sequence goes on from NZ_CP169638.1 coordinate 2,638,427, forward strand.
ATCCGCAAAAGGATACGATAAAGAAGCGTTGATATCGGCTATAGATGAACAAATACAAAAATTATACCCCCTGATCGGCGATATAATTTATGGGGAAGAAGAAGAGAACGGGAATGTAGAAAAGCAGATAGGTGCATTTTTGAACGATAAAAGGATGACCTTGTCAACTGCAGAAAGTTTTACGGGAGGTAGTATTGCCGAACGGATAACCGCAATTCCTGGTGCTTCCAGTTATTTTAAGGGTAGTTTGGTATGCTATGCCACAGAAATGAAGGTTCGGTTATTGGGCGTTCCACAAGAACTTATAGATAAGCATTCCGTAGTTAGTAAAGAAGTGGCCATTGCCATGGCCGAGAATGTGAAAAGCAAAATGGCAACAGACTTTTCTATAGCCACAACAGGTAATGCCGGTCCTACAAAAGGCGACTCCAATGCCGATGTTGGTACCGTTTATATAGCAATTGGAACACCGTCCGGTACGTTTGCCCATAAATTCGTGATGGGACAGCATAGGGAACGGGTGGTAAAAAAGTCTGTAAACAAGGCTTTTGAGTTGTTGTACAAAGAAATTTTAAATTTCTGAAAAAGAATTTTGTACGTCCCATTAAAATGGTATAAATTTGCAGCCTCAATAAAATCACTCAAATAGTTAGGGAGATGTCTAAAGTTTGTGAAGTAACAGGAAAAAAGGTGATGTTTGGAAACAACGTTTCCTTTTCTATTAATAAGACCAAAAGGAGATTCGATGCAAATATCTCCAAGAAGAGATTTTATATCCCAGAAGAAGATCGTTGGGTAACCTTGAACGTTTCTGCCCGTGGGTTGAAAATCATCAACAAAAAAGGAATCTCTGCTGTCTTAAAGGAAATCAATTCCAAAAAGTAAGTTGTAAAAGCATTTTAAGTACAATACAATGGCAAAGAAAGGAAATAGGGTTCAGGTAATTTTAGAGTGTACAGAGCACAAGGAATCTGGTATGCCAGGTACTTCTAGGTATATTACCACAAAGAACAAGAAGAACACGCCAGATAGGATGGAAATCAAAAAATACAATCCTATTCTTAAGCGTATGACCGTTCATAAAGAAATTAAGTAATCGCTTTTTTACAAAGTAAAGAGCAGAAAAAGATAAGCCATGGCAAAGAAAACAGTAGCAACACTTCAGTCATCATCCAAAAGGTTGACAAAGGCCATTAAAATGGTTAAGTCACCCAAAACCGGTGCTTACACATTTGTAGAGTCTGTAATGGCACCAGAATTGGTTAACGACTGGTTGAACAAGCAATAAATAAGGAACGTTTCCTCATTCAAATTATAGAAGCCGCTGATTAGCGGCTTTTTTTATGGCATAAAATTAACGGGTTAATTTTTATTTACCCTATATGTAATCCGTCTGTTGGTAATTACCGAGCCCACTTGGAGTGTAAGTGTAGCAACATCGGAGGTTGTGATGCCACATATGTATCCGTTATTGCTCGCAACCAAACGATACTGGGTGTTGTTTTCGGTGGTAGTTGGTCCAGTAATGGTAAGCGTTGTAGTGGTAGTCCCAGAGTAAATGCCTCCGTCCGTAAGATTTGTCCAAATAGTGCCATTATAGTATTGCCATTGGAACTGGTCGGCTGTTACAGTTGCGGATAAAGCAGTGGTACACCCAGGGCATGTAACTGTATTTGTAGGCTGTGCAGTTATGTTTGGGGCAGAACCTATTTCCCTGTAATCGTATGTGGTGTTCGCATTGTTGTCGGCCGGAGTTGTATATCCGTCCGATCCACTGGTAACCGATCCCTCGATATTTACCGTAACCGGGTTAGGGCCTAAGTAGCCATCATCGTTATTGTCGGTAAACCCAGCTTCGCGAACATCGTTGCATCCATCACCATCTGCATCCAAAACATAGGCGTCGTAGCTGCCATCGGAATCAGAATCAAAAATTGAGTAGGACAAGAGGGCGTATTCGGTGTCTGTATCCTCAATAGTGTCATAAAGCCCATTAGTTCCAGATCCAGCTACGGCTCCATCAATTCTGCCGTCGTTGTTTAGATCTGTAACACCTATTTCACTCAAAACACCAGATTCTACAATATCAAAAATACCGTCGTTGTCGGAATCCAGGTCTAGCTCATTGCTAATGCCATCTCCATCGGTATCACAAATTGCACTGGCGAATAGATTGCCTGTAAACCCTTCAGGTCCGGGGCCTGCTTGATTGGTGATTGTAAAGGTATTGTTGTTTGCGGGAATCCATGGAATGGTGTTGAACGGAGTGCCCCCTTGGGCCTCCATGGGTTCCAATGTCGTAGAGCCGGTATTTCTGGTGCCATATAACTGGATTTCCCCCAATTCATTTACAATTAAGCGCAGTCGGGGTATCCCATTTGAGTTGGCTACCCAAGGCTGACTGATAAAACTACCATCGGATTGGAATACAAAATATTCGTCCCCGGCATCCAACGCACCATTTTCAAACTCCAAAACAGAAGGGTGGATTACACTGCCATTAATGTCCAATTGAAAGGAATTGTCCATGGAAGAAAAATCAAGCCGTAAATATTCTGTATCGGTATGGTTGATAACAACAGAACGTTCACCTACATTGGACGAGGTCAAGAATGACGTGTTTATGGTAGAACAATACTCTTCCTCATCTGTTATTCCGTCGTTGTCATCGTCCAGGTCAACCGCATCAATTATGCCGTCCCCGTCAGTATCCGTTTGAGGAACAGAGGTGGTTGAAATGGTTATGTTATCTATATAAGCTCTATCGTTGTTGTTGGACCAATCAATTCCTCCCTTACTGAACCGTATAGTTGTAAGATTGGATATAAAGGCAGTAATGTCTTGATCAAATGTTCCGCTCTGGGTCCCGGAAAAGATATCCAAGGTTGTAAAACTAATACCATCGGAAGATATCTCAACGGCCAGTGTCTCGCCAGGTTCAAGGCTCGATGTTCTCCAATCAAAAGTAAGATTGGCAGTAGAATAAGCACTTAGGTCGGCAGTACGCCTCAAGTTTTCTGTCCAAATGTATCTAAACCTTAACTCGTTGTTGTTTATGCTGATATATCCGTTTGCAGGATTGTTGTTATCGTTAAACTCCAGCCAATCCGTAGTCCAACTTTGGGTACCATCATTGTTGGCATAGGACACATTGCTAAAAGTATCGGAAAATGTATCCTGAGCAAAAATGGTTAAAGAAAAGAACGTAACCATTATGAACAATATCCCTTGCAACGGATTTTTCATATCTAATCGGTTAATCTCCGGCCTAAAGATAGCAAGGGTCCGCCAAGCATTCGAAAAAATGTTGCAAAGAGATGATAAGCAATTGTAAAACTTTGATTAATTGAGGTTTGTGTTTTAGCTCATATTGAAATTTCTTTGGGTTTTACTTGGATATTGAGTTGATAAAACTCCCCTTACTTTCCTATCTTTGACCATTCTCAAAGAATACAGGATGAGCTTATTCAAAAATATATTTTCAAAAGACAAAAAGGAGACCTTGGACAAAGGCCTCGAAAAATCAAAGACCAGTTTTTTTGGCAAGTTGGGCAAGGCTGTGGCCGGTAAGTCCAAAGTTGATGATGAGGTACTCGATAGTCTCGAGGAGATTTTGGTCACTTCCGATGTTGGTGTGAACACCACACTTAAAATTATCGACCGAATCGAAGAGCGGGTATCCCGAGATAAATATTTGGGAACAGAAGAACTCAATACAATTTTACGGGAAGAAATAGCCGGGCTGCTCTCGGAAACGGAAACCGGTGAAGATAGTGAAGCCACGGTTCCAAAAGATAAAAAGCCTTACGTGATCATGGTTGTGGGCGTAAACGGTGTGGGCAAAACGACCACGATTGGAAAACTCTCCCATAAATTTAAGAATATGGGCCTAAAAGTGGTGTTGGGAGCGGCCGATACCTTCCGTGCAGCGGCCATTGACCAATTGGAGGTCTGGGCCAAACGTGTGGATGTCCCTATTGTGAAACAAAAAATGGGTAGCGACCCCGCATCCGTTGCCTTCGATACCCTAAATTCCGCGGTCGCGGAACAGGCAGATGTTGTTCTGGTGGACACAGCAGGCCGATTGCATAACAAAGTCAATTTAATGAACGAACTTTCCAAGGTAAAGCGCGTCATGCAAAAAGTGGTTCCAGATGCCCCGCACGAGGTACTTTTGGTATTGGATGGCTCTACCGGGCAAAATGCATTTGAACAGGCAAAGCAATTTACCAAAGCCACCGAAGTCACCAGTTTGGCCGTGACCAAATTGGATGGTACTGCAAAAGGTGGGGTCGTCATCGGTATTTCCGACCAATTCCAGATTCCAGTGAAATACATCGGTGTGGGAGAGGGTATTGAGGATCTTCAGGTGTTCAATAAATATGAGTTTGTGGATTCATTCTTTAAAATATAGCTATGTGCCGGTACCTTTGGTTTGTTTTACTGTTGATCGGATTCATTTCTTGTAAAGATCACAAGGCCAAGACCAACGAAAACATTGTACTCTGGACTCCCTACAACGATTCCACCGAAGTGGCTGCCAATGCAGAGCACGAAAATAAGAGAATGCGCTACAAATTTATTCAAAGTAAGGTCTTGGATAAAAATGAGGTGTTTCTTCCTTTGTATGATGAAGTCTCAAAATTTTCTGAAGAACGTTATGAAGCCATGAGACCCTTGGTTTTGGAGCAGGACATACCAACTATCCAAAGCCATATCGACCAAGGAAAATTCACTTATGAAGAGTTGGTGCTTTTTTATCTGCATAGAATCTACAAATACGAATTGCCCAACAGTACCACATTAAATTCCATAATCGCCTTAAATCCGAATGTGTTGCATGAGGCACGCCAGTTAGACGAATCACTGGAAATCCATCATCCTATTTATGGCATGCCCATTCTATTAAAGGACAATATAGGGGCCGCGGGAATGAAAACGACTGCAGGCGCCATTGCTTTAATGGAAAATGAAACCGATGATGCATTTATTGTGGAACGTTTGAAGGCAAATGGAGCCTTAATATTGGGCAAAGCGAACCTTAGCGAGTGGGCCAATTTTATTTGTGACGGATGTCCGAACGGGCAGAGTGCGGTCGGCGGACAGACCTTGAACCCCTACGGAAGAAGAATTTTTGATACAGGAGGTTCCAGTGCTGGCAGTGGCACATCTGCTGCTGCAAATTATGCCGTGGCAACAGTGGGCACGGAGACTTCGGGTTCCATTTTGTCCCCGTCCGGTCAAAACTCAGTGGTCGGACTAAAACCAACTATTGGTCTCTTGAGCCGAACCGGGATTGTTCCCATATCAAGTACTTTGGACACGCCCGGGCCCATGACAAAAAATGTGACCGACAATGCCATTTTATTGGATGCCATGTTGGGTAAGGATGAAACAGATTACAAATCGGTAAAAGCGGAACCGGGCATTTTATCCGCGTGGAATAATCCGGAGCCTTTAAAGTCAATCCGTTTTGGGGCGATACAAAGTTTAATGGAAGGTGATTCCCTGAATGCCGCTGCAGTAGCCAGATTAAAAGAAGTTGGAGCAGAGATTGTAACATTTGAAAACCAAAATTATCACCTGCCCTCTACATTTCTCACCTTATAGGAGGCAGATATGAAGAACGACTTGAAGACTTATTTAGAGACTCAGGTTAAAAATAAAGATGCTGTTAAAATAAGTTCGGTGTTAGACGTGGTAAGTTTTAATGGTAAAGATTCGTTGGTTAGGATTCCATACGGACAATTACGTTTTGAATCCATTCTGCGTGATTCAACATCAGAAGAAAGATTAAAAAGAATAAAAGAGGATGTGTTGTTTACGGGAAGAGGATATTTTGAACCAATGATCCAGAATGATTTGGATGTTTTGTTAAGCATCAATAATTACCATGCAGGTTACGCAGCAGCTGCTGAATATCCTGCCCTTACCGTTCCCATGGGCTATAAAGCAGATGGTGAGCCCGAAAATTTAACCTTTATAGGTCAACCGTTTTCCGAGGCCCTGCTATTACGAATTGGAAAAGCATTTGAGGATATTACCAACGCTCGAAAAATACCAGAAGGCTATCAAGACTAGTGTAATCGTTTTGGGATATTGTATCGGTAGAAACCTTCATTTCCAAAAATATATCCCAAATTGATCGTAATGCTCCTTGTTGTTGTATTTTTGCACTCCATTTAAAGAAAATATGCGCACAAAATCGCTCAAAAAGAACAAAATCAACGTGGTGACCTTAGGTTGTAGCAAAAATGTCTACGACTCGGAAGTGTTAATGGGACAATTGCGCGCCAACAACAAAGAAGTGGCCCACGAGGAAGAGGGCAATGTCGTGGTAATCAATACCTGCGGATTTATTGCCAATGCAAAGGAAGAAAGTGTCAATACTATTTTGGACTACGTACAGCGAAAAGAAGCAGGTGAAGTGGACAAAGTGTTCGTAACGGGATGTTTGAGCGAGCGGTACAAACCGGATTTGGAAAAAGAAATTCCCAATGTTGATGAATATTTTGGAACTAGTGATCTTCCCAATTTATTAAAAGCTCTTGGAGCCGATTACAAGCATGAGCTCATCGGGGAACGACTTACCACAACCCCTAAGAATTATGCCTATCTAAAAATTGCGGAAGGATGTGATCGTCCATGTTCTTTCTGTGCCATACCTTTGATGCGAGGAAAGCACCGAAGCACCCCCATTGAGGATTTGGTCTCCGAAGCAGCTAAACTGGCTGCGAACGGGGTAAAAGAGCTCATTTTGATTGCGCAAGACCTGACCTATTATGGCCTTGATCTGTACAAGAAAAGAAATTTGGCAGAATTGCTCCAAGCGTTGGTGAAAGTTGAGGGGATAGAATGGATCCGTTTGCATTATGCCTTCCCAACAGGCTTCCCAATGGATGTTCTGGAAGTAATGCGCAACGAGCCAAAAGTGTGCAATTATATAGATATTCCCCTTCAACATATATCCGATTCCATACTTAAAAGTATGCGGCGTGGGACTACACAGGCGAAAACTACAAAACTGTTGAACGATTTTAGGGAAACCGTACCTAACATGGCCATTCGAACCACTTTGATCGTTGGCTACCCTGGAGAAACCGAAAAAGATTTTGAGACCTTGAAACAATGGGTACAAGAAATGCGCTTTGAACGTTTGGGCTGTTTTACTTACAGCCACGAGGAAAATACACATGCCTTTAATTTGGAGGACGATGTTCCCGAAGAAGTAAAGCAAGAACGCGCAAACATTATTATGGAGATCCAATCACAGATTTCCTGGGAATTGAACCAAGAGAAAATAGGGGAGACTTTCCGCTGTATCATCGACAGGAAAGAAGGCAACCATTTTGTGGGCCGCACCGAGTTCGATTCGCCCGATGTGGATAACGAAGTGCTGATCGATGCCACCAAACATTATGTGAAAATCGGGGACTTTGTAAATATCAAGATTACAGATGCATCGGATTACGATTTGTTTGGGGAGCCAGCTTAAGCATCTGCAGCCAAATCAAACGATTCTTTTTCCATAGGATTCTCGGAAGAGAGCAAAGCTGTTTTGATCACCTCGCTCCAAATAGTATATCCTTTTTTGTTTAGGTGCAATCCATCCGACATGTACAGATCAGGTTTTGGCCGGTTGTCCGCAGTAATCATTTGTCCGAACACATTTATATACTGCGCATTAAGCTCTCCAATTGCGTATTTGGACAACAATAGATTGGTCTCTATGATCTGGGGAATCATGTCCTCGCGTTCTAAACTGGGTTTCAGGCTTATAAAAGCCAGTTCCACCTCAGGATATTTTTTAAGGATCATTTGAACCAGTTGGTTGCAGTCGTTCAAAACTTCTTGTGGCGATTTGCCTTGTGCAAGGTCGTTTTCACCGGCGTACAGTACAATTTTGCTAGGTTCTGCTCCTTTAAAGATTTCATCAAAATAATGAATGCACCACACATAGGTAGATCCACCAAATCCTAAATTAAGAACATTAAATGGAGTTAAATCCTTTTTCATTCCTACCCATAGACGCACAGAGGAACTTCCATAAAAAACAATCAGGTCGTTCTGGTTTTCCAGATTGTTTACCCTTCTTTTTAAACGCTTGATCTCGTTGCGCCATATTTCTGGTGGTTCTTCGATAACGTTTGGGACTGGTTTCATGTGCAATTCTTCGGCACGTTCCTTTGCTTCCTCTACGTACCCTGCGTAGGTGTACTGATAATGCTTTACAAAATCGGACAAATTTTTCCCAGTCTCCAATAGTTTGTCACTCAGTTTAAAAGGTTCGTGGATCTTACAGTAAAAAAGGCCGTCCGAAATGCGCTTATCAAAATTCACTAAGACAATAGGTACAATGTAAGGTTCGTTTTCCATGGATTGGGCCAGTTTAAAAACACCCATTTTAAAAGGCCCAGGGGATTCCTCGGTAGAGTAGGAGGTTCCTTCCGGACTAACGACCAAATTGTGTCCGGTCTGTAAAAATTCTGCGGCCGTTCTATAGAATATACTACGTGTTGCCTTTTTACATTCTTTGTCAACCGACTCAGAATCTTTGGTATAGACATTGATATATCCCAACTTGGTATAATAGTTTTGATGGCCATATTCTTGTCCCTGACCTATGCGCACCGTCCGGATACCAGGATCGTTATATTTATCATCCAATATTTTGGCACTGATAAAATGTGAATCCAATGTAATTTGAAATTTGTTGTTGAGCGTATAAAACGGATGGTTGAAAAGATGATTGTATATAAAAATACAGCCACTTTTGTCGGGAAGGTTATCAAGTCCTTCAATTTTATGCTGCACGTGTTCAAACGCTTTTTTTGTTGCAGTAGCGCAAGATTTGCGGATATCCATGCCTGTTTCGTTCTTATTTTCCGCTACCGTTTCATAAATATGCTGAAGTCCTTTAAGAAACTTTAGCTCCTGCATATCTTCTTGCAAAAGCTCCAAGCTCAACGAAGCGATATGTCGTTCCAGATGAGAGCCGTAGGAAATGAGTTTGGAGAGAGCATTGTACCCCAATTGTTTGGTGTTGGTATTGGATAGCAAATGCCCGACCTGATGCAAAGGGGATGATACGGCCAATCTTGATTTGTTGTTCTCTATCAATTGATAGACAGCTTGGAGGTTGTGCTTGCCCAAAAGTCCCAGGTAGCGGACGAAGGCTGCGTTGATCTGGTTGCCCATCAGCCAAAACAACCGCATAAAAAAGTTGTGTGCGAAAACGGAGCAATTGTCCAGCAGTTGTAGCAAATCCTTTTGATGGATAAAATAAATGGAGGTTTTCTGAGTAGTGACAGCGGAGCAAATATCCTTTTCTCCCATAGCACAGGACCAGCCAAAAATAAACCCCGGATTGTTTATGGACCGTTGGCGTATCTCAATGTTCCCTTCCAATCGTTTGATGGCAACTTCACCACTGATCAAAATAAAGAGCCCGTTGGTAAGCCTGTCTTGTATATAAAGTACTTCGTCGGGTTCATATTCCCGTCGTTCGGCAATGGAGGCGAGTTGTGATAGTTGCTGATCGTCAAAATAGTCCAAAAAAGGGGAGCGTCGCATCAAGGAGACTATTTCCGCCTGTTCGGTCGCCGGGCCCATAAAAAACTGTTGATCATTGTTCAGGGAGCGATAACGTGCAGCTTGTAACAAATCGGTCTGTTTTAAAAGTGCTTGCCTCAATTGATGGTATAACGAACGACTTATCTTTAGAATGGTTTGGTTGTTCTCAGTATGGGCTAGGTGATGGATTATTACTTCAATAGGTACTTCAAAAAAAGTAGCTTGATCGGAAGATACCACGATCTTGTACGTATACCTTTTTCTATCGTTGAGCCCATTTAGGCCCAAAATGCTCATCGGCTCTGAAATTTGACAGACCAAAACCTCTTCCTCCGTATCCTTGGTTGTTGTAAAATAGTCAAAGGTGCCTTGCAGTAACCATCGGAACGTATTCACTTTGGAGTGTATGTTGCAAATGGCATGTCCCTTTTGGTGTATGTTTAGGATACCGTTGGGAAATTGTTTTTTTAGATAAACTATATCCGTTTCAATGTGGTTCACAGGCCTGTTTCAAGTGTGGGTTGGTAATGTTAACTTCATCAAAAAAAAGCGGTTGACGAAAGAATTTGGGAATAAAAATCAATTTCAAAATAGGAGGGAGGTATGATAGCGATATTTATAAAATTAAGCCTTGTTATTGATCAATCCAATATTGCGAAGTGATCAAAAATATATCAGTTTTTAACTTTTGTCGTACTGCAGGAACATGTTGTGTTCAGACTGTTGAAAACTGATAATGGTCATGGTATTTAGGTTTACTGTGGGGTACTTTTAATACTTAGAAGGAAATCTTGCTTTCTTCAAAGAGGAACTGGGATATTCACAATTAACTATAACAATTATGAACCAAAATCAAAATAAACTGAAAGCCAGTGTTGCCTTGCTTCGCATCTTTATCGGGTGGCACTTTTTGTTTGAAGGTGTGGTGAAGATGTATAATCCGGAATGGACATCTTTTGGGTATTTGGCCACCGCACAAGGACCATTTGAATGGTTTTTTACCATGTTGATTGGTGATGCAACCATAGGTTGGGTGGATACCATGAACATTATTGCCCTTATGGTGGTAGGGGTAACCTTTACCTTGGGGGTTTTTGAACGAATCGGTGCCTTTGTCGGGGTAGGGCTATTGGCACTTTATTTTTTGGCACATCCGCCATTCCCAGGACTCACCCAAATGAACGTCGAGGGAAACTACTGGATCATCAATAAAAACTTGATTGAGCTGGTGGCCTGTATTGTAATATATCAATTGCCCACGGGAAGTTACTTTGGCTTGGATTATCTCAGAAAGAACAAACTTAAAACACAGGAACAATGAAATGGACTAGAAGAGACCTATTGATAGGGTTGGGCGGCCTTCCCATACTTGGAGCTGTATGGTGGGCAGGAGCGGCAACCTCGGTCAACTCGCACAAGAAGCGTTCAGAAATATTGGAGCAGCTCAATATAAAACCATCATTGCCACCTGCGGTTCCCGGGATAGGAGGCGACCCAGTTCGCATAGGGGTAATTGGATTTGGTATCCGTGGAGAGCAATTGACAAGGGCCTTGGGCTTTGCTACCGACGAGTGGAAAGAAGAAATGCGCTTGGCTGCCGAAGAAGACCCCAATAACAAAAGACTGGAGGATTTTGAGGCCCAAGAACGTCTCAACGTGAAATTGGTGGGCATTTGTGATGTATTTGATGTGCGGGCAGAGAAATTCATCAACTCTTTCTCCACGGAGGACAATAAGATCAAAAGATATTTGAATTATAAGGATATGATCAAAAGTGGTGAAGTGGATGCCGTGGTGATCGCAACACCAGATCATTGGCATGCCCCCATGTCCATTGAGGCTTTGAACCATAATGTACATGTCTATGTGGAAAAACCTATGACACATACGGTTGAAGAAACCTACACTTTGCGCGATGCTGCCGAAAAATCCGAAGCAGTGTTCGCTGTGGGACACCAGCACAGGCAAACCCTAAGTTTTAGGACCGCCCGCGATATTGTGGAAAAAGGGACTTTGGGGCATGTGTCGTTGATCCAGACCAACACAAACCGTAATGATGACAATGGCGCTTGGAATTATGATCTCCATGAGAAAGCCAGCCCCGAAACCATTGATTGGGAACAGTTTTTAGGTACTGCACCAAAAGTACCGTTCAATAAGAACCATTTTTTTAGGTGGCGTAAGTGGTGGGCCTATGGTTCGGGTCTTTCGGGCGATTTGTTGACACACGATTACGACAGGTTAAATTGTGTACTGAACATGGGTATTCCGACTGCGGTCAGCGCTTCGGGCGGAATTTATACCCATAACGATGGTAGAAATGTTCCGGATGTGATCCAGGTGAATATGGAATTTCCCGAGTTCAGTACCGGAAGCAGTCAAACCAAGGGCAAAGAAAGGGGAATGACCTTTTGTTACAGTGCCACTTTGGGCAATGGTTTTAATCGACCTACAATTTTAATGGGACACGATGCTACCATGGAACTGGGCAATAGATTAACTGTTTGGCCCGATAGCGCATCCACCCGATATGCCGATATGTTGGAGGCTGAGAAAATGAAACCCAATGTGCCCATTTACCAATATGATCCAGCTGCAGGGTCGACCGATGCGGTTTCATCGGCCACATCGCAATATTTTGCCGATAAGGGTCTTATGTGGACCTATATTGACGGTGTTCGTGTAGATTCTACTTTCTTACATATGCGGGAGTGGCTGAGTGTAATTAAGAATGGCGGAAATGTGAGCTGTGGCATTAAAGAAGGTTTTGATGAGGCCATTTCGGCACACATGGCCGGCTTGTCCTGGAAATTGGGCAGAAAAATAGAGTGGGATGCAGCCAGTCAAACATTAAAGCCCATTGAGGGTGTCGATTTTGACCAAGTACTGTTGGCCAACGATAATTGGAACATCCAGCCAGAAATGGTTGATGAGGTTTCTTGACTTTTAGGATTTTAATCCGGAAGTGGGATGTTGCCGAGTAAGATAAGATTACGAGGCAATGTCCCGCTTTTTTATAATGGTATATTTTAGGGATGGATTATTTTTTACGCTCCAACTCGATTTCATAAATCTCTCTTCCTAACTGTGCCAGAAACGGAATTCCTATTTCGTCATACTCATAAGTGCTATCGTTAAATATGCCATTGCTGTTTACCAAAATGGTTGCGGTAAGTATAAAATCCACATCGTTTTCAGCGTCTTTAATGTAGGCGCAATCCGTTAAGGTGCCGTAGGCATAGCCTACTTTGTTGTAAATTTTTATATGGTCTGGCATGGGGTCCGTATTGTCTCCAAACATAAAAAACTTAACATAACTATCGTAATACTCATCCGGGTCATAACCCACCTTAGCGGGTAAGGTGTGCATGGCGGTGTGGAGAAGCTCGTATTGTTTTTCATTTAAATTAAAACGCTCTTCTGCAGGAAATGCTTCAGGAAACATCACCCTTTTTAATAAGTTGCTCTGGGCTTGGATAGGGTAGTAATTCTTTAAACTAAAATCGAACGGGGTCTTTTGGAGTTTATCATCGCCCATAAAACCGATTCCCTTTTTAATGTTTTGCAAATCCAATGGGAGTATCGGGTCGTTTACTATAGGAGCGCTCATGGTGGTCGTGGAGTCGTTTAGGTAAAAAACCAAAGACTTTGTGGTGACCTCGTCGGCATTGCTGGTGGATAAACGGTGGGAAATCCTAATGGGGGAAACGCCACGGTCCAACATTCTTTTATTAAGGTCGTCCTGACCCAAGAATTCAATTAACCTGTTGTTGGCGACATTGTCCGAAACCGCAAAAATCTCCGATATGGCCTTTGCGAATGTGGTTTGTACAGAATCGCCTTCCACAAAAAAGGTGGAATGGGCGTTCAGTGTATCGATTTCGTTCAACTTTTCCAAGGCAGCCACTGCAGCTGGGAACTTGACTGTGCTCGCTGGATAGAAATAATTGTTTTTTTCTACCTGAAAATCATAATCGGTAAAAATAATGCTGTCGTTCCTACGGTCAATTTGAGTATATCTGATCTGCACTTCGTGGGCATCCAGATTTTGCATAACATTGGCAATCTTTGGATCGGTAGAGGAAAGCGCTTTTTGCAAAGGGTCGCTGGGGCCGTTCTCTGCACAGGACGTTATCAAACCCAGCATACAGAGAATTGAAAGTTTACGTAACATATATTTAAATTTCACCGTTATACACCTGGCCCCTGTGTGGTTTAAGGATGCTTCTCACTTCCTTTAGCTCAAATTCTGCGACGACCAAAAAGGCAATACTGTGCGTGGGACTGTAATGTTCGATACCGCCCAGGTCGTATTTTAATTCCTCGACTTCAACAAACTCTTTTAGGTGTTTTAAATAGTGTTCTGCGGTATGGGCTGCGCTTGGTCCTCTAAAATCCCAAATAATTTTTATTTTTCTATCCAAAAGTTTTTCCATTGTTTTTAAGATTCGGTTACAGATTTACCGGTTTCGGCAAAGGCTTTAAAGTCTTGCATATATTTGAACGATTGTTTTTTGAACGCTCCGGGCATTAGAAAACCCATTAACTTCATTCCAAATCCAGAAAATTGAAACTCGGTTTCGGAAACCCAACGGGTTTTGTCTCCTTCATCCTTAAAGTAGTTTTTTTGGATGTTGTGCACTCCCTTGGTGTCGTAGGTCATGTGCATTTCTTCGGGCAGTTTTCTTTTGATGATGGTCTCTACCATGTCCATTTCCCTTTTCCCCATTTTATAGCTGAGGCTCATTTGGGCACCTTCTTGTCCGGGGGTCTTGGACAGTTGTTCATACTTGATCAATCCTCGTTGCCAATGTTTCATATTTTCGGGGTCGTCCATTTTTTTAATGAACTCGTCCCGTGGAATATCCACAACAATTTCGGTAGTGTACTTCATTTTTAGTTTGGTTTTGCACTAAAGTAGCAATTTCTGTACATCTATCCCGATTAAAAAATCTGTTAATGATATGAGAACCTTCTTGTAAGGGATTTAGTAATTGTTATTTTTGCGAAATGCTTAAGCACCAAAAAAATACGCTTTTCCTTATTTGTGCATTGTTGGTCATACTTTTTTCTTCGTGCGAAGGTATGTTCAATAAAGATGAAGAAAAGGAACCTTTGGCACGTGTGGGGGATGCCTATCTGTACAAAGAGGATGTTGCATCGTTGGTAGATGATGACATGACCCCCGAGGATAGTACAATTTTCGTTACCAACTACATTAATACTTGGGCATCCAAACAATTATTGTTGACCAAGTCAAAAATCAACTTGCCTGGAGAAAAGTTGGCAGAATTCGATCGTTTGGTGTCCGATTATCGTGCTGATCTCTACACAAGGGCCTATATAGAAGCCTTGGTGAACCAGTCCCAGGATACTGCTGTTACCCAAGGCCAATTGTTGGAATTTTACGAACAGGAAAAAGAAAACTTTAAACTTAACGAAAAGTTGGTGCAGTTGAGGTTTGTGGGCATGTCCAGTCAGTTTTTGGATAGGAAAGGTGTGGAGGACAAATTAAAAAAATGGGACAAGGCCGATAAGCGATATCTGGATTCTATCGCGGTACAGTTTAAAAAAATACATTTTAACGACTCCATCTGGGTAAGCGCTTCGAGGGTAATTGCAGAAATCCCGCCGTTGAACCGTGCCAATGAAGAGACGCACTTAAAAAAATCACAATTTTTTGAGTTACAAGATTCGTTAGAAGTATATTTGGGCTTGGTGACCAATGTATTGGAAGTCAATGAAACAGCTCCTTTTGATTATGTTGAGCCCGATATTAAACAACTGATCTTGAACAGAAGACGATTGAGCTACGTAAAAAAACTTGAAACCGATATTATTGATGAAGCCATTAAGAAGAAAGAATTTGAGGTTTATGACAATGAGAATTAAAGGACTTTCCATCGCATTTTTTGCCATGGTAGGATTGGTGCAAGCACAGGAAATGGACCAAGCACTTGGAACAGACTCCACGGCTAGTGGAAACAAAATAAAACTGGATGGAATTGCCGCAGTGGTAGGAGATTACGTAATCTTGGAATCCGACATAGACAAAACACTTATCGATTTAAAGAACCAAGGCGCCTCCACCGAAGATATTACACGCTGTAGCCTCTTGGGAAAATTAATGGAGGATAGACTTTATGCGCACCAAGCCGTACAGGATAGCTTGTTGGTATCGGACGATATGGTAAATGCACAAAGTGACCGACAGATACAACAGCTTACCCAACAGATCGGTAGTGTGGAAAAAATGCTCAGCTATTATAAAAAGCCGGATATGGAAAGTTTTCGTGAAGAGCTTTTTGAAATAAACAAACTTCGAATGCTTTCCGAAAAAATGCAAAGCAAGATCGTAGAGGAAATCGAAGTTACTCCCGAGGAAGTACGTCAGTTTTTTTACAAGATACCCGAAGATGAACGCCCGGTATTTGGTGCGGAACTGGAAATAGGACAAATTGTAAAACAGCCCGAGGCACCAGAAGAAGAAAAACAAAAGGTGATCAATGAGCTGAACAAGATCAGGCAAGATGTTCTGGAAAACGACGGAAATTTTAGGGTAAAAGCCATTCTACATTCAGAGGACCCTGGCTCTAGACCAAATGGCGGTTTTTACAGTATTACCAAAGAAACGCAATTTGTTAGGGAATTTAAGGATGTGGCCTTTAGTCTAAATGAAGGCGAAGTTTCCGAACCATTTGAGACTATTTTTGGCTACCATATCATTTTCGTGGAGAAAGTAAGAGGGCAAGAGCGGGATATTCGTCACATTCTCATGATTCCGGATATACCACAAAGCGCAATAGATAAAGCAGTAAGCGAATTGGACACGATTCGTCAGCATATATTGGATGGCAAATACACTTTTGCAGAGGCAGCATTGAACTTTTCCGATGAAAAAGAAACCAAGTTCGATGGCGGATTGTTGCGTAACCCTATCAATTTTGATTCTCGTTTTGAGCTTACCAAAATGGATCCAACACTTTACAATCAAGTTAGGGACCTAAAGGATGGGGAAATATCAAGGCCCATCCGTGAAGATGATCCAAGAGGAGGACCTCCAAAATTCAAGATCATGAAAATCTCTAACCGTTACGATGAACATGAAGCGGATTTTGCCAAGGATTATCTAAAAATCCAAGAGCTCGCCCTAAGGGAAAAACAGTTTAAGGCCATAAAAGAATGGATGGACGAGCATATCGAAGACACTTATATCCATGTGGACGATGAGAGTAAAAGCTGCAATTTTGCGAACAACTGGGTAAAGCAATAATTGTATGTCGGATGTAACAGCGGTTGAAAACCTGGTAAAAAAGCACCAAGATTTAAAAAAAGAGATCGCCAAGGTCATTGTTGGCCAAGAAGAGGTTATCGAGCAAATACTGCTATCCATATACACAGGGGGGCATTCACTGTTGATCGGTGTTCCCGGTCTGGCAAAAACCTTGATGGTCAATACCATTGCCCAGACATTGGGGCTGGACTTTAAAAGAATACAATTTACACCAGATCTAATGCCGAGCGATATCTTAGGTAGCGAGGTGCTGGATCAAAACCGCAATTTTAAATTTATAATGGGGCCGGTTTTCGGTAACATTATTTTGGCGGACGAAATTAACCGTACCCCGCCCAAGACCCAGGCAGCTCTACTGGAAGCAATGCAAGAAAGAGCCGTTACCATTGCGGGCAAACAATACAAATTAAATCGGCCTTATTTTGTTTTGGCCACACAAAACCCGATAGAACAGGAGGGAACCTATCCGTTGCCCGAAGCCCAATTGGACCGTTTTATGTTTGCCATAGAACTCAAATACCCCTCCATTGAAGAAGAAATACAAGTGGTGAAATCTACCACTTCGGATAATGAAATCCAGATAAATACCCTGTTTAATGCCGACGAAATCATTGAGGTTCAGCACTTGATCAGGCGAATACCTGTTCCGGACAATGTGGTGGATTATGCCGTAAGATTGGTTAACAGAACCCGGCCAAATCAAGACGGTGCATCGGATTATGTAAATAATTATATCGATTGGGGGGCAGGCCCACGGGCATCACAAAATTTGGTACTCGCAGCTAAGGCACATGCGGCAATCCATGGAAAATTCTCTCCGGACATTGAAGATGTAAAAGCAGTGGCCCTGGGAATATTGCGCCACAGGATACTTAAAAACTACAAAGCGGAAGCAGAAGGTATCACAGAGGATAAAATTATTGGGGAATTATTATAAAATAATTTTCCTCGTACTTATTTAGTACGATTCTAATTCCAAATTACTTTACGATTTAGTAAATTTACCGAATTACGAAAATCTAAAAACTCAATTGTATAATGGCATTTGATATAGACATGATTAAGGGCGTTTACGCTTCCATGGGGGAACGCGTGGAAAAAGCCCGAGAACTGGTTGGTAAGCCCCTAACGCTTTCGGAAAAGATTTTATACTCCCACTTGTGGGACGGCGATCCAGAAAAGGCATATGTAAGAGGAAAGGATTACGTTGATTTCGCTCCCGATAGAATAGCTTGTCAGGATGCAACAGCCCAAATGGCCTTGCTACAGTTTATGCAAGCAGGAAAAGATAAAGTGGCGGTGCCGACCACAGTTCACTGTGATCACTTGATTCAAGCCAAAGATGGTGCTGCGGCAGATTTAAAGCATGCCAACGAGACCAGTAGCGAGGTATTTGATTTCTTGGGTTCTGTATCAAATAAGTATGGAATAGGATTTTGGAAACCGGGAGCAGGTATCATCCACCAAGTAGTATTGGAAAATTATGCATTCCCGGGCGGAATGATGATCGGAACAGATTCCCACACCGTAAATGCAGGTGGCCTGGGTATGGTAGCTATCGGAGTTGGTGGAGCCGACGCGGTAGATGTAATGGCCGGTATGGCATGGGAACTTAAATTCCCAAAGTTGATCGGTGTAAAACTTACCGGTAAACTTTCTGGTTGGACAGCACCCAAGGACGTAATTCTAAAAGTGGCCGAAATCTTGACCGTAAAAGGGGGAACAGGAGCCATTGTTGAATATTTTGGCCCTGGCGCAACCGCAATGTCCTGCACAGGAAAAGGAACTATTTGTAATATGGGTGCCGAGATAGGTGCAACCACTTCTACCTTTGGATACGATGAATCCATGGAGCGTTACCTAAGGGCGACCGATAGATCTGATGTAGCCGACGAGGCCAATAAGGTAAAAGAGCACTTAACAGCGGATCCAGAAGTATATGCCGACCCAGAGCAATATTTTGATCAAGTGATCGAAATTAACCTATCCGAGTTGAAGCCCTTGTTGAACGGTCCTTTTACCCCGGACTTGGCAACGGAAGTTGGAACTATGAAAGAAAAAGCCGAAGCCAATGATTGGCCTTTGGCCGTGGAATGGGGATTAATAGGCTCTTGTACCAATTCTTCTTATGAAGACCTTTCAAGAGCATCGTCCATTGCGCAACAAGCGTTGGACAAAAAACTAAAAACAAAAGCGGAATTTGGAATTAACCCAGGTTCTGAGCAAGTTAGATATACCACGGAACGTGACGGTATCTTGGAAATATTCGAAAAATTGGATGCCAAGATATTTACCAATGCCTGTGGACCTTGTATTGGTCAATGGGCACGTTACAAGGACCCAAAAAATGCACCAAAGAACAGTATTGTACACTCCTTTAACCGAAACTTTGCAAAACGTGCGGACGGTAACCCAAATACCCACGCCTTCGTAGCTTCACCGGAAATGACCGCTGCAATAGCCATTGCAGGCCGTTTGGATTTTAACCCGTTAACGGATAAGTTGATCAACGAAGATGGCGAAGAAGTAATGTTGGACGAGCCAACAGGATGGGAGTTGCCACCAAAAGGATTCGAAGTAAAGGAAAACGGATACGAAGAGCCCCAAAAAGATGGAAGTGGTGTGGTTGTAAAAGTTTCTCCGGATTCTGAACGTCTACAACTTTTGGAACCATTTACACCTATTACCGTGGATAACCTACAGGGTATGAAGCTATTGATCAAAGCCTTCGGAAAATGTACCACGGACCACATTTCCATGGCAGGACCTTGGTTGCGTTTTAGAGGTCATTTGGACAATATTGCCAACAATACGCTAATTGGTGCGGTAAATGCATTTAACCAAAAAACCAATTTTGTCAAGAATCAATTGACTGGAGAGTACGGCGGTGTGCCAGATACGCAACGTGAGTACAAAAAGAATGGGATTATGACGATAGTTGTGGGTGATCATAACTATGGAGAGGGATCTTCCAGAGAGCATGCTGCCATGCAGCCACGTCATTTGGGCGTTGCGGTCGTTTTGGTAAAATCCTTTGCAAGGATCCATGAAACAAACCTTAAAAAACAAGGGATGTTGGCCTTGACCTTTGCCAATGAGAGTGATTACGATTTGATTCAAGAAGACGATACATTCAATATTGTGGATGCTGCAGAATTTGCGCCGGACAAACCATTGACCATTGAGGTTGTCCATGCGGATGGAAGCAAGGATACCATAATTGCCAACCATTCGTATAACGATGCCCAGATAAAGTGGTTCAACGAAGGTTCGGCCTTAAACTTGATCAAAAAACAGAATGCTTAATTGTATCTAAATAATTTGTCAAAACTCCTGACGTTATACTGATGTCAGGAGTTTTTATTTTTTGAGAAACACATTTTAATGAAGATCAGTAGAAAGACCATCCTCAATGTTATATTGATTCTTTTCATCCTATCTTTTTTTGTTACTCCGATTGGGTATTATGGGAAAATTTGGTTGAACCGTGCTTTTTCATTTTCACCATCGGTAATAGAAAAGTCGGAACGTCAACAGATAACCGATTACGATTGGCAGCTAAAAGATGAAGATTGGAACTTTTTTAACTTTAAAAGATCTAAAGGAAACGTAATCCTTATCAATCTATGGGCATCCTGGCGATTGCCCTCCGAGGCTGAACTTGCAAGTATTCAAGAGTTATACGACAAATATAAAGGGAAGGTGGATTTTTACATCATTACCAACGAAGAGCAAGAGCCTGTTAAGGCTTTCATGGAAGAAAACAATTTTACATTCCCTGTTACCTATTTGATCATTGGGGAAAAAACCGCAGTGGATACTAGTAAAGTGCCATCCTCTTATGTAATCGATAAAGCGGGAAATATTGTAATCCATAACGAAGGAATCGCTGACTGGAGCACTACAAAGGTGTACAATTTACTGGATGAATTAATTGCGGAATGAAAATTACCAAAGAACAGATCAGTAATGGTATATGGATATTGGCCATCTTGCTCATACTTTTTACACCTATTGGTTTTCATGTAAGGGTTTGGGTCAATAAAGTGGTTGCTGTTGTAGTTAGTCCGGGCACGGTAAACAAAAACGAGCAGTCCGTATTGGAAGATTACCATTGGGATCTTGTGGATAGGGAGGGGAATAAAATGAACCTTATCTCTCACAAAGGCAGAGTTGTATTGATCAATGTTTGGGCTACATGGTGCCCGCCTTGTGTAGCAGAATTACCAGGTTTCGCCGATTTGTACAAGGATTATGGCGATAAAGTTGTTTTTGCTTTTGTCGCCAATGATGACGAAGACAAAGTTTCGGCCTTTTTAGATAAAAAGGAGTATGATCTTCCCGTTTATTTTCAAGCTTCCTATACGCCCAAAGTTTTGGCAAGCAACTCAATTCCTGTTACTTATATTTTAGATAAAGAAGGCAACATTGTGGTCAATAAAACAGGTGCTGCCAATTGGAACTCGGACAAGACCAGAGCACTTTTGGATAATCTACTTGCCGAATAAAATCAGTTTTTCTTAAAATATTTAAAGGGAACCAGCAACATGCCAAAACACTCGCCATCTTCTTTTCCCAGATGCTTGTGGTGAATTTTGTGCGCTCGGCGTACACCTCGCGCATACCAATTATTGGCGTTTCTAAATATTTTGAAGCGCTGGTGTATAAAAATATCGTGGACCATAAAATAAGCGATCCCATAGGCAAGTATTCCAAAACCCAATGGCCAGCCGTACCAGAAGGACGTATAGCTGCCCAGATAAAATAGTACCATGCTCACCACGGCATAAAAAATAAAGAAGGCATCGTTCCGCTCAAACCAGGAGTCGTGGTCCTTTTTATGATGGTCCTTATGAAGGCTCCACAAAAAGCCGTGCATGACATATTTATGGGTGAACCACGCCATAAATTCCATAAAGCAGAAGGTCGATAAAAATATTAATATCCAAAGTGCTACTTTCATTGTACCAGTTGCAATTTATAGTTTACATAGGATTGGGCCAAGAGCCCAAATTTTTGATAATTGGGTACTCGAATCCGGGTATTTTTGATTTCCAACGGGGGGGTGCTCTGTAATTTTTGAAGCAATTTTTTGTAGTAGCGATACGCAGTGTAGACTCCAAATTTAGCTTGTTCCGGTAATTGAACAATACCCGAATACCCTAATGCAAAATCAGCTTTAATTTCGTCCACGATACGTTTTTTGGATGCTTCGTCGAGTTCCATTAAATCTGTATTTGGGAAATAAGTTCTGTTAAGTTCTTCATAATCGGCTTTTAAGTCTCGGAGAAAATTTACTTTTTGGAAGGCAGAACCCAGTGCCATCGCAGATTCTTTTAATTTTTCGTATTTCTCTTTATCTCCTTGAACAAAAACGCATAGGCACATCAATCCCACAACATCGGCAGAACCATAAATGTATTCGCGATATTCATCAAATGTCTCGTACCTCTTTTTGGTAAGGTCCATTCGCATACTTTTCATAAAAGAGGCAACCAAATGGTAAGGTATATCGTACTTGTGATAGGTGTGCTGAAAAGAGTTCAATATTGGGTTGAGGCTAATTTTTTGCTCGATAGCACGATCCATCTCATTCTCAAAAGCATCAAAAAGCTGCTTTTTGTCGTACTCATGAAAGGTGTCCACAATTTCATCCGCAAATCGAACAAAACCATAAATGTTGTAAATGTCCGCTCGGATGGAGGGAGCCAACATTTTGGTCGCCATGGAAAATGAAGTACTGTAGGACTGGGTTACAATCTTACTGCAACTATACGAAACGTCGTCAAAAATAGTTTTCATCTTTTTTCTTCTTTAATGATTAAATCGGCCACCAGTTTACCAGATATCAGGGAAGGTGGGACCCCTGGTCCGGGAACGGTCAACTGACCGGTAAAGAACAAGTTTTGGACCTTACTACTTTTAAGGTTAGGTCGCAAAAAAGCGGTCTGGCGCAGAGTGTTGGCCATACCATAGGCGTTTCCTTTGTATGAATTGTATTGTTCCACAAAATCGTTTACACAAAAACTATCTCTAAAAATTACGGAATTTTTTACAGGTTGTTGGGTCAGATTTTCGAATCTGTCCATGATTATATCAAAATATTGGTCTCGCAGTTCGGGTGTATCCTCAAGGTCTGGAGCAATCGGTATCAAGAAAAATCCGTTTTCTTTGCCATTGGGAGCCATGGAGGCATCCGTTACGGACGGAAAATTAGCATAGAACAAAGGTTTGCTCGGCCATTGTGGGCGATCATAAATTTCCTCGGCATGCTGTTCAAAATCAGTGTCAAAAAAAAGATTGTGATGCTCAATGTTTTCCAACTTTTTATCGAATCCTACATAAAAAAGAAGAGATGAAGGGGCGTATGTTTTTTTATCCCAATACTCCTCGGAGTACTGTCTATATTTTTTGTCCAACAGGGTTTCGGAATGGTGGTAATCCGCTCCACTTACCACAAAATCGGCTATTTGGTTTGTGCCCTTGCTTCGGATACCGAGCACTTTGCCCTCGGATACCAAAATATGGCTGGCTGGACTGTTGGTGTGTATGGTTACGCCCAAGGATTCGGCTAAGCTCTTCATGGCCTTTATAATCTCGTACATTCCTCCCTTTGGATGCCAAGTGCCCAGTCCAAAATCGGCAAAATTCATAAAATTGTAGAAAGAAGGCGTATTACTGGGTTTTGCGCCCAAAAACAAAACGGGAAACTCTAGCGTGGATACCAATTTTGGGTTTTTGAATCGCTTTCTAACCTGCTGGCTTATGGTTTTAAAAAATTGGTCGACTTTTAGAACGGTTTCTTTGGTTACCAATTCCAACGGTGAAAGACCAGGTCTGAGAACAACTTTGTTAATGGCAATGTTATAGTTTTCCTGGGCTTGGCCTATAAACTGTTTTAGGTGCTGACTGCTACCGGACTCAATACGTTCAAATTCATCACAAATGGCATCCATACAGTCGCCAATGGTCATGGTGTCGTCTTGGAAGAAGATCTTGTAGGCGGGGTTGAGTTTGTCCAATTGATAGTAATCGGAAGTTTTTTTACCGAAATCGGCGAAGAATTTATCAAAAATATCGGGCATCCAATACCAACTTGGACCTATGTCAAAAGTAAATCCTTCCTTGGTCAGCTGCCTTGCCCTGCCGCCCACAGTGTCGTTTTTTTCAAAAATTTCAACGGAATAACCGGCCTTTGCCAAATAACAGGAGGCAGAGAGCGAGGAAAAACCAGAACCGATTACTATTACCTTTTTCATTCGTCTTTAAAGTGATTCAATAAGTTGATCTATGGACTTGAAAATTTTTATGGGCTCCTTAGGTTTTAATTCTCCTATTTCTTGGATCTGATGTCCGAGGACAAACAATTGGGAGGTTGGGGATTTTTTCAGGACCTTGAGGAATTTATTAAAATAATCCCCCATATCATCTTTTGTAGGAGCAACGGTAAAATAAGAAACAAAGCGTATGTTGGTATAATATTTTAACAGATCTTCCAAGCTTTCGATGGGCATGGTCTGTCCCAAGTATATGGTTTTGTACCCTTTTAAAGCCAATTGATAGTTAATGTACAAAAGACCTAATTCATGAATTTCGTTTTCTGGCAAAAACAGGACATACACTTCGTCTTTTCTGGAAGGTGTCTCAAACTGGAGCATCTCGGTGTGGATGTATATTTTCTGTTTGATCAGGTTCGAGATAAAATGTTCGTGGGCCGGACTGATCGTATTGGTCTGCCATAACAACCCGAGCTCGTTGAGCAGTGGTATAAAAACCTCGTTGAAAATTTGGGTAAAAGACTTTTCTTCCATTAGACCGTTGTAGGTTTTTAGGAAGAGTGACTGATCAAAATTGAGCATAGCCAACTTAAAAGAATTTATGGAGTGGCTTTTCTCGCTATTTTTAGCTATGATTTCGTTGACCAAAGATGGTATGTTTTGGTCCCCTAACTTGGCGATTTTGGAAATTTTGTACCCATTATTGTACAGTAAGGTTACATTCAAGAGCTTTTGTAAGCTTTCCAAGTTGTAGGTGCGAATATTTGTATCTGTTCTTTCCGGACTGAACAAATTGTATCTTTTTTCCCAAATCCTTATAGTGTGGGCCTTGATTCCGGATAGGTTTTCCATATCCCGAATGCTGAAAGATGTTTTTACATTGTTCATTGTTTGAGTTTAAACGTTAAACAAATTTACGATTAAAAAAATGTTGTCCTAGTTTTTTATCATAAATTTTAGAATCCACTTCGGTAATATCAGGCTTTTGGGAAAAAGTTTCAGGATTTTTCAGGAAAGGTTGATAAACAAAAAAACCGCAAGTTATTGCGGTTTTTTTCTGTGCCCACGACTGGAGTCGAACCAGCACGTCCTTTCGAACACTACCCCCTCAAGGTAGCGTGTCTACCAATTCCACCACGTGGGCCTTTGGAATTTTAAGTGTGCAAATATAATTTTTTTGTCCAAAAGGACAGGAATTTAAGAGCTTTTTATAATGGTTGTTTTAATCTGATAACCACTTTACCTGCTTTGGACAAAAATCATTGAGGTCAATAAAAATGTTTTAAGAATCTTTATTGTCAATGTAGATTATTGTTTGTCTGTGCCCCCCAAGGCTGATGTTTTCAATGGGGGGTACGGGAACATGGATATGTTCAGCAAGATGTTGAGCCTCTAAAAGAGGGGTCAGTGCTTGATGTTCTGAGTTTTTGTTCCTGATTCCAATTAAATCATAGGGTTATGCCATGTCTCTTTCCTTCATGAAGGTGCTCTTTAAGCTTTTCCGATCGATTTTTCCCGTATCCCCTTTGGGAATTGAATCTATAAAATGTATTTCTGTGGGCACTTTGAATTTGGCAAGGTTTTTCATGCAATAGTCACGAATTTCTTCTGAACTGATTTCTTTTCCTTTTACGATCAATGCAGCACCACATTCCCCCCATTTTTCATGGGGAATTCCGAAAACAACAGCTTCATTTATGGCTTCATGCTGAAGCAGTACGCGTTCAACTTCGACTGGGTACACATTTTCACCACCACTGATATACATGTGTTTTTTTCGGTCCACTATATATAGGAACCCTTCTTGGTCCATCAGGGCAACATCCCCTGTTTTAAACCATCCCTCCGACCTACTGTTTGCCGTGGCCTTGGGATTTTTCCAATATCCAGGGGTTACCATGGATCCCGATATCCATAGTTCTCCCGGGGCGTTCGGGGGTTGGTCGTTTCCATGGTCGTCCACGATCCGAACTTGGACATAAAAGTTGGGTTTGCCAATGGAGCCTTGTTTTCTTTCGGCTTCCTTTTGATGGAGCGATGTCAGGTTTGGGCCCACTTCGGTCAAACCGTAACCTTGGCGAATAGGGGCATTTTTGTCGTGATATTTTCTGATCAAAGGTGTTGGCATACTTTCTCCCCCAACAATGATATAGTTGAGAAAGCTGATATCCGTTGATTCAAACTCCGGAAGCTCGGCGATCATCTTTAACATGGTGGGGACACCCATAAAAAGGTCGAGCTTTTCGGAGACAATGGACTTTAATATTTTTTCTGCATCAAACTTTTTGAACATGATTATGGTTCCGCCATGGTGCAAAACCGGTGTCAGGAGTACGTTCCAACCTCCTGTATGGAAAAGGGGCATGCAGTTGAGGGTTTTGGTGGTACTGCTTATTGTCAAGCTAAGTGCGGTATTGATACTGTTCCAAAAAAGCATTTTATGCGTGTACAACGTTCCTTTTGGAAAACCGGTGGTGCCACTTGTGTACAGGATAAAAATGGAGTCTTCTTCATTTACCTCTTCCTCGTATTCGGGACTTTCATCATCAATAAAATGGATAAAAGGGGCAATGGGTTCATAGGTGGCCTCATATTTTAACCCATGGATATTGTAGGATCCTTCACTGTACAATACCAGGGAACATTCGGAATCCCCAAGTAGATATTCCACTTCAGCATGGGCGAGGCGGTAATTGATGGGGACGAGAATTATCCCCATTTTTTGTGCGGCACCAAAAAGTAGTACCTGGGTAAGGTCGTTTTCAGCAATGATAGCAATTCTGTCCCCTTTTTTTAACTGGTACTTATCCTTTAGATAGTATGAAATACTATTGGATGCATTGTTTATTTGGCGGTATGTAAGTGTCGTGCCTGATTCAGCATCTTTTAAGGCAATTTTGTTAGGGGTGTAACCCGCCCATTTTTTGAACCAATCAAAAGTGTTGATCATAATACGTTAAAGTTACAGTATAAAAGCATTTGCGGCAAAGGCCAATCCGCCTCCGGAACCGATGAAAAACAATGTGTCCCCTTCTTTTATGCGTTCGTTTTCCCAAGCTTTGTGCAAGGCCATGGGAATACATGCCGACCCGGTATAGCCATAGTGGTGCATAACGGTATAGGCTTTGTCTTCTTGGGCCCCCAATATTTTTAGTGTTTCCCTAATGGCATTTATATTGATCTGTGTGATCAGGAATTGGTCCACTTCCCTTATGTCGATCTTCATTTGTTCGGCCAATTGTTTGGCCAACATGCTCCACATTTGGGGATTTAGCTCGGGCGGAAATTTCTTTACAAACTTTAAGCGATGGTTCTTGTGTTCGATAACCTCATGGTCTATCGGGGTTTTGGTCCCTCCGGCATAAATACCCATCCAATCGGCATATTCTCCTTTGGAGATCAATTTGCCCGCTTGGTGCCCTTTGTTTTTCTCCTCGGTAGCGGTCAAGATGACCGCTCCTGCACCATCAGCAAAGAGCGTAACGGTCTTTTTGTCTTTTTTGTCCAAATATTTGCTCATTCCGTAGGCACCAATGACCATGATTTTGTCCAGCCCGCCACTTTTGATGTAGTGTGCCGCAGTTTCCGTAGCGGTCACGAACCCTGCGCAGGCTGCGTTCAGATCGAACGTCCCTGCGTTTACGGCTCCGATTCGATGCTGCACCACTGCTGCTGTCGAGGGGGATATATATTCCGGGGTATCGGTCGCGATGATGAGCAGATTCAGGTCGGAGGCCTTTAGACCTGCATTTTGCAATGCTGCATTCGCCGCTTTTTCACAAAGGTCGGCGGTGGATTCATTTTCCCTGCACCATCTTCGTTCAAAAATCTCTACATTTTCCCTTAACCAGGTATCTACATCCTCGCCCAATAACCCATTGAAATAAGCATTGGTGTATATGTCCTCGGGAACATACATTCCCGAGGATACAATTTTTGCATTTTTCATTTATGCTTTGGTTGTTTTGTTAATCCAAATTCAATTTTGCTTCCAGTACGTACAGGCCACCGGTCGGGGGAGCTGCGGTAAATTCCCTCATTTCCGTATTGAACAGATTGGTGGCCGCAAACGAAAGCGTAAAGTTTTTATTAAAGTGATAGCCGAAGTTGAGGTCGAAGGTCACGAAGCCTCCCAAAGGCCCATAGTTGTAGGAATCCGTGCTTTTTGAGTCCTCAACAATCGGGGTTCCCCTGTACGTATAGCCCGGCAAAGTTTCTGATGCTATCTGGTAGCTGGAGAAATAGTTGTACTCCTCTACCCATCGACTAAATGCCGAAGCAAAGAATTTTTCTCCGTTGTAGTTTAGTCCAGCACCGATTTTATTGGTTGGGGAGTTGATCAAAAAGTCCAAAAAGTTGACTTCACCATCATTGTTGAAGTCATTGTCCATGTCATTTTCATCAAATGAGTAATCAAAATAGGAATAGTTGGCGGTTACGTTCCATTTTGGTGAAATGCTATAGGTCAAAGCTAGATCGGCACCGTAGGTGTTGACTTGTCCAAAGTTGATGTAGGTGGCCACCAATCCATTGTAAATGGCATACCCGGACTGTACTTCCTCAATGGGGGTGTCCCCTCTATGTGTGGCCACTCCTATTACAGTGACCGGACTTAGAAAGTCTTTGTTGACATTGTAATAGGCATTAAAATCTCCGTAGAGTTTTGGGGATAAAGATCCGCGATACCCTATTTCGTAGGTATCAACTTTTTCCACGCCCTGTGCCGGAATTACGGTTCCATCGGTCAATGTGAAACCGTCGGAGTTGCCCAGAATCAATCCGGAGAATAAATCTCCATACATGTTAAGAATGGTGGGGGCGGCAATACCCTGACCATAGGTAAAACGCAAGGTTCCTTTGTCAAACTCTTTGAGGACCCCAAATTTGGGGACCACATTGGTCCCGTAGATTTCATGATTGTCTATACGTGTGGCGGCAATACCCCGGAACCCGCCCCCGAATTCATAGTCCAAATGGAGATATCCACCCAGTTGGGCAACGTCTATATAATCGTCCTCATCCTCATCAAGGAGATAAGAGCCATGACTGTTGGCCTTGTCCAATTGCCATTGAAGCCCTGTCACCAGGTCCAAACGATCGTCGAAAAGCGAGTTTGAGTACTGAATTTCGGCGTTCCACCTTTTGGAATCGTCGATAAAACGGGCCCCACTTTCGTATGAAAATTCGCCAGAGGCCTCTTCTTCGGACAGGCCGGCGTCGATACCGCGATAGTACTGTTTGGTCCTGTCATCAATCGAGTAGGTGTCGTCGGTCTTACTGGTGGTGTAGTATACCTGGGCAAAGAAATTCCTGGTGTTGAAACGAAGTTGTCCAAAACTTATCCTCCAGTCAATGATTTGATTCCTGCCCACATTGGTAGGGGAAAGGTAGGTGCTGTTGCTATGCCCATAGGTGGCAATGAGGTCCGTACCTTCGGATGGTGAATAGTAGGCACTGGCCTCGGTCTTTAAGAACTTGACATCGTTGTCCAGGTCATATTCGGGGTATCCCTCGGTGACACCGTCCAAGTCCCGGTCGATGTAAACGGAGTCCGCATATATGAATTCCGTGGCCTTGGTGTATTCCCCAGTGGCCTTGAACGCCCATTTGTCACTAAGTTTTTTGGCTATCCGCAATCTTCCGGAATAGTATCCGTTCCCGTCGCTGTTCACGCCCAGGTTCGTGGCGACGGTAATGCCTTCCGATCTTCTGGGGTCCTTTGTAATGGTATTGAGCAGGCCATTATGGGCATTTGGCCCATAGAGGGTGGCGTTGGGTCCCAAGACCACCTCGATCTGCTCAATGTCCTCCTTTATCGTTGTGGTCAGTGGCCCCATGGGAAGTCCGGTGGCAATCAAACTGGATATACGACCATCCGCCACTTGTAGGTTTTTGGAGTTAAAGTTGGAATTGAATCCTCTAATGTTGAAAGCGGGGGTGGCAATACCCGCCCTGAAATAGTCTATCCCTTTTTTTCTTGCCAATAGTTCCGCTGGGTTCCCTGCGTATTCATTTATCTGCCTTGGGGAGATGGTCACTACGGTTGCGGGTGAGCTTGTGATTTTTTCAGCTTTTTTTGATCCGGAAACAATGACCACTTCATCCAGGCTCATACTTGCTTGGAGGGTTACATCGAGGGTCGCCCCCGAAGCGTCCAAGGTAATGGGCCTGGCCACTGGGGAATACCCGATATAGGAAAACTGGATGATGTGTTTCCCTTCCTTTAATAGGAGCTCATAGTTTCCGTTGGCGTCGGTGGTCGTCCCAACGCTGATCTCGGCTACATAAACGCTCGCGCCCTCAAGGGGGTTGCCCTCTTCATCGGTAACGGTACCGCTTACAGCAACTTCTTGGGCCAACATTCCTGTCATGCCCATGAACAATACCAATAGTGTCTGTAATAGTTTCATTGTTTGTTTAAGTTTAGTTAATTAATTATTTGTGTGCTTCTTTGAATTCGTTCGTTAGTTCAATAACATGCTGTGCTTGGTCCCAAATGATAAAATGTCCCGCTTTGTCGATGATCGTATTGGGGATGTTCGGATAATCCTTGTTGAGCTTTTCCATAAGTTGTTCTATGGTCAGGTCAGGATGCAAGATCCTATTTGGGATCAATAGGTCGTTCCTTCCAAAAAGAACCAAGGTTGGTACTTCAATGGCCCCAAGATGGTTATATACCGGACTTGAAAGCATTGCGTTGATACTTGCCGCGATGGTGGAACAATATTGTTTGTAAGCTTCAGGGTCACCTTTTATTTTGAGGCGATCTTGGTACATGAATTCTGCATCTTGGGGAAGCTGGTTTCCATAAAAGTTGATATTGAAGTTTTGACGGATTTGTTCATCCGTCAAGTTGAGGTACAGGGATTCGGTGGCGACCGTGTCAAACCATTTGCGATCTTCCATGGAAAACCGTTCTATGCCGGCTGGAGAGAATAGAATCAGGTTTTTTAGCCATTTTGGGTTTTTTAGGGCCAACGTAATTGCGATTTGCCCACCCATGGAGTGTCCCATCAAAACAACTTTGTCCAATCCGAGTTCTTCCACAAACCCGTTGACAATGGTAGCGTAGTTTTCCATGGAAATAGGTTGGTCGCCCATTGGTGTTTTGCCATATCCGGGAAGGTCCAATGCATAGGCTTCAACATGTTCCGGTAAGTTTGATAGGATTTTGGTATAGGCTTTGGAATAACTTCCCAATCCGTGGACCATGACCCATTTTGTTGTTCCATGGCCCGTGTGTAGGTAATGCACTTCCATATCCTGTTCCTGCAATTTTACTTTCTTGGATGTTATTTCCTGTCCCATACCCGATTGAGTGAATAAAATGACAATGATGGCCGGAACCACTTGCCAGAATTGTTTTGTGATTGTTTTAAGCGCTGGCATACTCTAGTGTTTTTTGTTTCATGGGTTTGATGGCGTAAATCACAAGTCCTGTAACGGTCGATAGTATCAAAGCAATTGCGGATGCAATTGCAGGGTTTTTGACCGTCATTCCCTCCATATAGGGGGTCAGTTCCAGATAGTATACGCTAAAGTGTGTGATGATGGCCACGAGTGAAGCGACAATTGGGATCCATTTGTTTTGTGTTTTTGTGAAAATGCCAAAGAAAACGGGAACGAACGCAGCCGAGAAAAAAGCGTACACCCCGTTCTGGGCGAAGATGCCCACACTTAGGCTTGGGTTCACCAATTGATCATAGGACAATAGGATGGCAACAATGCCCACAATGACCGTCAATATCTTGTTTATTTTCATTGGGGCGGCATCCAGCTTCGCCATCTTGGTCAACGGCATGATAAAATCGTTGGTTATTGTGGTGGGGATCGATTGGATGAGTCCTTCCAGTGTGGAAAGTCCTGCCGCCAAAAGGCCAAGGATGACCACAATGCCCACATAGACCGGGAACCGATGGAGCACGTATGCGGAAACAATACCGTCCATATTAAGGGCGGTCCCGTTGAACATAAGGTCGGGAAAGCTCAATCTGGCGTATATCCCGACAAATACTACCGAAAAAAACAGAATCAATATCAAAACGGTATAGAGCAGGAACTTGTTTACCTGTGCGTCTTTTTTGATCAACAGGGACTTGGTCAGGATATGGGGTTGGCAGACAATGGCTATCCCAACTATGGCATTACAGATGACCACCTCGAAGAAATCCCTGAACAAGGGACTTTTTTCGTTGAATGTCTGTGTGAGCGCTGGGTCTATTTCGTTCAATCGGTTTATGAAGCTTTCATCCCCTGTTTTGAACAGTAAAAATGCTCCAGAACCCAAAAGTAGGACGGCCACCACGATCATTAAACTGGCCTGTACCGAGTTGGTATAGACCATGGTGTTGGCGCCCCCAATCATCATATAGGTGAATACCACGGCAACGATGATGATTAAGATGGTGAGTTCGTCGACATCCAAAGCTTTGGAAACCACTTTGGTCATCCCTACGCAGATCAGCACAATAAATGTGACCAATAGCATGCTCAAAATCCCAAAAAGGATTTTTAAAAACTGGGAGTTATAACGTTTGCCCACCCAATCTGCAATGGATATGGACTTGACATTCATGCCATATTTTCGGAATCGCTTAATGAATATGATCAACGCGGCATAAATGGCAAAGGGCATTACAACACCAAAAGCTATAAAGGCACTAAGGCCATAAAGGGCTATAAAACCTGGATTTATTATAAATGTGGCCGCACTTGTAATGGAGGCTGCCAGGGACAATGCGACCGATAACGATGAAAACGACTTGTTCCCTACGGCATAGACCTCTAAACTATCTGAAGATACCCTTGACTTGTAAACCAAATAAAACAAAATGGACATAAATCCAAGAAGAACAATAAGGGTAGTTATTTGATAGTTGTTGGTCATAATTTAGATGTGCTAAATATGTTTGTTATAATATGTGTAATCAATAAAAATGCTGATTCAATAATGCGAAATCCGCATTTAAATATTATTTTTTTTCTTGATAAAGAATCTATTATTTATTAAAATAATGGTGTGGACTTTTTTGATTAAAATTGAATGATAATGATGTTTTTAAGGGTATATGAACATTTTTAAATGATTATTGAGGGTATTTAAATATAGTTTTATATCAAAGTCAATATTTATTATTTTGTCATAAATAACTGATAAATAAATATATATGATTTAAATATATAAAAAGTCAATAGGTAAAAAGATAAATTTATTATATTGTGGACAATCATTTAGTACTAGCTTTATCCAAAATTCAAATCAAATGGAGCGATTAAAAAATAAGGTGACCATCATAACAGGTGGTGCCAAAGGAATTGGAAAAGCTACGGTTAAAAAATTTTTGGAAGAAGGTGCAACAGTGGTTTGTTGGGACATTGATTCAAAGGCAGGAAACGATCTGCTCAATCTTTTTAAGGATAAACCATTGGATTTTCAGGAGGTGAACACAGTAAATAGGGATACTGTGGATGCTGCTGTTTCCGAAGTAATGCAAAAACATGGCCATATTGATGTACTTATCAATAATGCCGGTATCACCAGGGATGCGACTTTGAAAAAAATGACCCCCGAACAATGGAAATCTGTTATCGATGTTAACCTAACCGGTGTTTTTAATTGCACCCAGGCCATTTCAGAACATATGGTGGCACAGGGAAGTGGTAAGATCATAAGTGCAGCATCGATTGTGGGGCTCTATGGAAATTTTGGACAGACCAACTATGTGGCAACCAAATCTGGGGTCATTGGGATGACCAAGGTCTGGGCCCGTGAACTTGGAAGAAAAGGAATTTGTGTAAATGCGGTTGCTCCTGGGTTCATTGCCACTGAAATGGTCGGTACCATTCCGGAAAAAGTGATTCAAAATCTTGAAGAAAAAACACCATTGGGAAGAATGGGTACCCCGGAGGACATTGCAAATGCATATTTGTTTTTGGCCTCGGACGAAGCCAACTTCATCAATGGAACGGTACTTAGCGTGGATGGCGGACTGGTGATGTGATCAACGCCCTATCGTTGGGGTCCGTATTTCAAGTGTAATTGTTTTTAAAAAGAGAATAATACATGAAGCTTAAAAAATTTAAAGCTTATACGGACTCCCTATTGCCCCATGAGGTAATATTGCTCAATAGTGTTAAACAATTTCAGGATCAAGACCGGGAGAATATTTTCAATACCGTATACCACAATGTGTGCAGTGGTAAACCACCCAAGGAATACAATCCAAGAATTGATAAGCGAAAGTATTCCCACTTGATGAACTGGATGGAATCCAAACTGGACGGATTCTGCACCGATCGGTATTATGAGCGTCTCAATTATTTTGATATTCGTATCAAAACGGACACCATTTCTTCGGAAGAGGAGAAAGAGTTGCTCCAGTTGATAAAACACTACCGTCCCCACCATTTTCATTTTATACGGTTTTATGAGGTGGTCAAGAATTACCTTATGTTTCTCTTGGTAAGGGTGAGGCTCAACGACTACGAACTCATACATACCTTTGTTCACGATTACCACGATGATTACGCCAGGTGCAAAGAGGTCAGCAACAGGATGACCCAGGCCACTGTGGATATAGTTACGGATTACCATAACCTTAAAATTTCTCAAAATTCCCTCAAGTGGGTATCTTGGCTTACCCGTTTATGGTCGGATCAAGGACTGGATGGTTATAATAAGTACCAGACCCTTATTCTAATGAGTTACGTGGCCCTGCTAAAGGAAGATACCCTGGAAGAGGTGCTGGGCCATTATGAAGAATTGGAACCCAAATTGGAAGATGGATCCTACTATTCCAAGAAACTGCTCCTCAATTATTATGGCAACAAACAGCTCATATTAATGAAGATGGACCATTATGATCTAGCGCTGTATTATGGAAAACTGTCGATAACTGAGCAGAGTAACGACTATATTATGTACCTCAACAATTACTCCTTCAACCTTTCCAAATTGGGAAGGGCAAAAGAGGCACTCAACCTTTTGATAGAAGCCCGTCCGTTTGCCAGACAGATGTCCAATAAATATAATCGAACACTATTTATTTCATCATTGATGAAAAGTTACAATGACAATGGCCAGTACCAAAATGCGAAAAGGTATGCCGAAAATCGTTTGGACATGTACGAAAAGGATATTTTGGAGCACAATTGGAACAAATTCTTCAGAACCTATATGGAGACCTTGGTTCATTTGGAGGAGTTTAAACAAATACAAAAGACCATCAGGAAATATGGCCTTAAAGATCGGGAATCGCAATTTGTGAAGAATTATGTTTCCTTTAGCTATTTCAAATGGTATCTGGCGCTCGCCCATCACAAGGAGGGAAATATCACGGAGGCAAAGTTCTTGAGTGGCATTCGCAAGGATATCGATCGGTTAAAGAACACCTATCAAATAGATCCTTCGGAAAGAGTGATCGGTTTATTGGAGTTTTCCATAAAAAGACCCATCTATTGACCTTTAAAAGCTGAATTAGATCCCGTAGTTTTGCACCGTATTTCATTCAATTGGAAACTATGGACAAAGACCTCGGTCGCTTATTGTACAACTATCTTCTAAAAACTGGCATGGTAGAAGGTTTGGCCACTTATCTCAATTTGATATTGCTTCTGTTGGGTGTTCTGGTCGTAGTGTTAATATTGGATCTGCTTATTTGGAAGACACTTCGCGCCATATCCGTTCGGGTAGCCCGTAAGTCGAAGAACAATTTCGATAATTTTCTGGTGACACACCGAGTTCCCAGGTATGTAGCGCACATAGTTCCCTTTGTAATATTTCTAGAGTTTATTCCTGTTGCATTCGTGGACTTTCCTTATGCACAGGGTATAGCCATGAAAACCACAAAGATTTTCTTTGTTCTGCTAATTCTTTTGATTTTCAGAAAGTTTTTCAAAAGTGTGAACGGTTATCTAAAAACACGGCCCAGGTTTAAGGACAAGCCTATTGATAGCTACGTACAGGTATTTATGATCTTTGCCTGGATAATCGGAATACTTACCATTTTTGCCATAGTTACGGAAACAACGGTGTGGAAGTTTTTTACAGCGTTGGGGGCGGCCTCTGCGGTAATTCTACTCATATTTAAAGATTCCATTCTTGGTCTTGTGGCAAGTATTCAGGTTACCATAAACGATATGGTCCGCATTGGGGATTGGATCACATTCGAAAAATATGGTGCCGATGGTGATGTGATCGAGATAAGCTTGGCCACGGTAAAGGTCCAGAATTTTGATATGACCATTACCACCATTCCAACATATGCATTGATCTCCGATTCATTTAAAAATTGGCGGGGCATGCAGGTCTCGGGCGGAAGAAGAATAAAAAGATCTTTGTTGATCCGACAGAAAAGTATCCGTTTTTTAACACCCGCGGAAATAGAATCACTTAAGAAAATACACTTGGTCGAGGCATATATCACCTCAAGGAACGATCAGATCAATTCTTATAACGAAGCCAATCAGATCAATAAAGATCTGTTGGTGAACGGCAGGAACATGACCAATTTTGGTCTTTTCAGAAAATATGTTTCCAATTATTTGGAAAATCATTCCGCCATCAACAAGAAAATGACATTGATGGTAAGACAATTGCAACCGACCCCGCAGGGAATCCCTCTGGAAATCTATGCATTTAGTTCTGATAAAAGATGGGAAAACTATGAATACGTGCTGGCCGATATTTTTGACCATTTATTGGCGGCATTGCCCTATTTTTCTTTGGAACTTTTTGAATATCCCGTTTCCAAAAATGTGGTCGATTTTAGCGATGACACTTTGAATGCCTAGCTTTACGTTATTGCGGCTGCAAGGGCAATTTGGACCATGTCCCCGAATGTGGTTTCGCGATCCTTGGCCGGAAGACGTTCACCTGTTACCAAGGAGTCGGAAATGGTAAGGACTGTTAGCGCCTTAATATTGTATTTGGCGGCGATGGTGTACAAACCTGCCGTTTCCATTTCCACGCAAAGTACACCATATTGGGCCCATAACTTGTATTCCTCAGGATCATCGCCGTAGAACTCGTCCGACGATAGCACATTTCCTGCTTTTATGTTGATATTGTTTTCCCTGGCGTAGTTCACGGCCTTTATAAAAAGGTCAAAATCGGCTGTGGGCGAATAATCCGAATTTATAAACCTAGAGTTGTTCATGCCAGAAGTGGTGGATGCGGCCATCGCGAGGACCACGTCGTTTAGTTTTACATCTTTTTGATACGATCCTGCCGAACCTACACGGATTATATTTTTTACGTCATAATCATTGATGAGTTCATGAAAATAGATCATGGCCGAGGGCATTCCCATTCCACTGCCTTGTACCGAAACCCGATTTCCTTTATAAGTTCCGGTGTAGCCCAACATGCCCCGAATCTTGTTATAGCAAACGGGATTTTCCAGAAAGGTCTCTGCAATCCATTTGGCTCGTAATGGATCACCGGGCATTAAAACGGTTTCGGCAATTTCACCAGGTTTGGCTTCTATGTGAGTGCTCATTGAATACTTATTTTATTAAATCGGGCCCAGAGGATGTGCCAATTCTGGAAACTCCTAGCTCAATATATTTTTTTGCGGTTGCTTGATCTTTTACTCCGCCAGATGCTTTTATTTTTAGTTCGTCACCGACTATCCTCTTCATCAGTACAACATCATCATAAGTAGCTCCTCCCGTTCCAAAACCAGTGGAAGTCTTTACAAAATCGGCTCTGGCATCCTTGGCTAAAGAGCACGCTTCCTCCTTTTCGGCATCGGTAAGGTAGCAAGTTTCTATAATCACTTTCAATACGGTTTCCCCTATGGCTTCTTTTATGGCCTTGATTTCTTCACGAACTGCATCGAACATGCCCGATTTTAACCAACCAATATTGATCACCATATCAATTTCGTCCGCACCATGGTCTATGCAGTCCATTGCTTCAAATATTTTGGCTTTGGTGGACATGGCGCCAAGTGGAAATCCGATTACCGCAGCAAGTTTTACTGGTGATTCCTTTATTGCTTTCTTGGCAACCGCAACATTACAGCCATTTACACAAACGGCATAAAAATGATGTTTTATGGCCTCATTACATAATTTTTGGATATCCGAAACGGTGGCCGTGGGTTTTAAATTGGTATGGTCTATAAAATCGGCTAATTCCATATTAATGGTTAAAGAGTTGCTTAAGTTTAAAGATCGTCAGCATTTCCGACCTGTTTTTTCCTGCAAACGAATTTGCAATGGAATCGGCAGTTTCCACAATCAGTTTTTTAAGACTTTCGGAAAACTTTTCGGGGTGATCTTTATAAAAATCCTTAAACTCGTTAAAATATTCATCTCCCTCCTTTTCTTCACCTTCCAGCCAATCGAACACAATCTCGATTTGATAGGCCGCATCGGTATGGAATTCGTCCTCAACATCGTCCACATCCAACCAGAACTGCCTAACATATTTCCGCAAGCGTTCGACTTCTTTGGGCCTAACATTGTTGTCTGCCATGGCCACGGCGTAAAATAATTTTCCAAGGTTTTGGTAAAATTCGTTTCCTATTTTCTCAGAATTCAGCATACCCTCATTTTTTAGTTTTCATAAATGTAGAACCAATACTACTTATTTTTTATGACATTGCTCAATAAATGTATGTCGTTGAAATGATTTAGGGGTTTGTTTTGCTCTCCATTTTAGTTAATCCCATGTTGATTCCATTTGGTCTAAATAGAACAATTCCATTATTGTTTTTAATGAGACGATTATTTAACAAACAGGTAAAGTGGAATAATATCGATAAATTTAAAGAAGTGCGTAATATTCAATTTTATAAATTAAACTAGAAGTATGGTAGCCAAACAAAGATTTTCGGCACGTAGATTTTTGTTGATGGTCATGTTGTCCATTTTTGCGATTTCGTGTAAACAGACCAATACCAAATCAAACGACCATCATAACCAAGGACATGGAAATGATGGCCACCACCACACACACTACGTGGAGTTGGATACGGTGCTTTCCCATAAACTGATATTTCCAAGTAAAGTCCCGGATAGGGTAATTGCCAATTTGCCAGAGAATGCCGCCACAACACTAGCGGTGAACTGGCGTACCAATCAACAGATAGATACCGCTTATCTAGAGGTTGCGGTGGCTAC
Source organism: Flagellimonas alginilytica (assembly GCF_042134605.1). Lineage (GTDB taxonomy): Bacteria > Bacteroidota > Bacteroidia > Flavobacteriales > Flavobacteriaceae > Flagellimonas > Flagellimonas alginolytica. The sequence goes on from NZ_CP169638.1 coordinate 2,677,700, forward strand.
CGATGGCCTCGAATTTAAATTGGGAGATGTTCAACGTATAAATGCATCTACCCAAAAATTTGAAAATAAGCATGAAAGGCACAATGAACCTTTGGTGAAGGCCAATTTTCACTCGGCCAGTATAACGGATTTACAGCCCAATACCACTTATGTATACCGGGTGGGAACCGATATGTTCGGAACAGATGGTGATAAACTTTGGAGTGAATGGTTCCAGTATACTACAGCTTCCGATAAAGAAGGGGAGGAATTTAGTTTCATATATTTTGGTGATGCACAGAACGATGTTAAATCCATGTGGAGTCGTGTAATCCGAAATTCGTATAAGAAATTCCCGTCTGTGGATTTTATGTTACATGCAGGGGACTTGATCAACAGTCAAGATTCCAATTTGGAGTGGGGCGAGTGGTTCCATGCCGGAAGTTTTATCCATGCCACTGTTCCAAGCATGATGACTCCGGGCAACCATGAATATAGGGGTGAAGAGCTCACAACTTTATGGAAGCCCCAATTTAATCTGCCCAAAAATGGCCCTAAAGGTTTGGAATCGGTTTCAGAGACCACATATGTTTTGGATTATCAAGATTTGAAAATAGTTTCCATAGACGCAGTACTTTTTGATAGGAATGAAGAATCCAGGGAGCCACAAGTTCAATGGCTAGATTCTGTTTTGGCCAGCAACACCAAGAAATGGACAGCTCTGACCATGCATTTTCCCCTGTACACCCCTGCCCAAAGAAGAGAAGATAATGCCGCCTTGATAGAAAACCTTAAACCATTGATAGATAAATATAAGGTAGACCTTGTTTTGCAGGGGCACGATCATACTTATGCAAGAGGACAGATCAGTAACGAAAGCTCTGGGGTAACCACCATGTCCGACGCAGGAACAATCTACGCAGTATCCGTTAGTGGTCCTAAAATGTACGAATCCACCAATAAGGACTGGATAGAAAGAAGAGGGGAATTTACCCAATTGTTCCAGATCATAACCATAAAAGGGGATAAGTTGAGCTATGAAGCCTACACACCGATCGGAACTTTGTACGATGCCTTCGATTTGATCAAAAAAGGGGAGAAGAAACAATTGATCAATCGCATTCCAGATACGCCTATTCGACTAAAAAAGGATTTTGTTGAGTAAATAAACATTAGGGAATACTTCTTCTCCACGAAATTTAATATGCTAGGGGTAGGTATTCTGAATTAAAGGCTGGTCGTTTTGGTTGTGCAAAGCGACCAGCTTTTTTTATGGGTTGATCTTAAAACAAAAACCAATGAACGGTGTTCGTCGAGAAGCTATAAATGCTGGGCAGTGTCCGATAAAAAGGAAATATGCTCAAGAATTGACTGTGGTTTCGAATTTGGTGACCTTGGACTGGATCTCTTTCTTGGAACTTATACAGTTCAACGTACCGTTAATAAAATTATCATAGAAAGAAGGCAACGAAAAAGTATCCGTAACCTTTGCACCCATAAACGGAAAGTAGCCCCTTGCGGATTCTAATACGGTCGCTCCACCTCGAGTGCCAGGTGAGGTGGCCATCAAGAGCATGGGTTTTTCTCTCCATACCTTTATATTTGACCTGGATAACCAGTCTAAGATGTTTTTAAACACAGCTGCATATGAGCCATTATGTTCGGCGAGTGATATCAGAAAGCCATCCGCAGTATCAAATATTCTGTTCAGTTTCTTGACCGCAGGAGGTATACCGTTCTCAGTTTCAAAATCAACCCCATAAATGGGCAAAACATAATTGTTGAGGTCGATTGGGATAATTTCTACGTTTTCAAGAAAGCTGACCGTGTAGGTCAACAGGGTTTTGTTAATGGAGTTTTGACTGTTGCTTCCCGCAATTGTGATGATTTTTTTCATGATTATAGTTTTTGGATTAATAGGATTTATAAAGTTTTTCGGTAATACAGACCGAAAGATGTTTTTTCAATGGGGTCGGGACCATATTGGTCATAGTCAACGCCAATACCAATTTGGTGCCCTGTAAACGATACTCCTGCGCGTAACTGCTGAAAACTTCTTGAGTGCATTTTAAACTTGTCCCAGATAGTTAAAAATTGTCCGTTTAACCAAAGGGAAGCTTTGTCGTTTATAGGTGAGTTGTACTGAAACTGTGCAAACACCTCGGCATAACCAACCCTTTTTTGTTCGGAGTGGGCAACCGTTGGAATAAGTACAAACAGTGTCTGTGAATTTTTTAGAATGAGCCTTGCGGAAAGGCGTTCCGCATAACCGGCAAAACTGTTGTAATAAATTGATGGGCCAACTCCTATGTGCTTATTGATGTTCCAAAATAACGTGGGCTGCACGCCTACTTCATCAAAAACTGAGTTCTCGTTTTTTCTGAATTTTTGAAAGAAAGCAAGGGTAACGATACTGAGCGTATTTTTGTTATTGATGGGATAACTTGAATAGATCGTGAAGTCTGTCTTGTCCAAACCTGAAAACAGTTCTACTTGGGTAAATTGCGCATTCAAGACTCCTGCAAATACAGTGAATATCAACGAAGTGAGTGTGACTATTTTTTTCATGCTTCAAAATTCCGAGAGGATCGCACGAAAAAAAATAAACTAGTTTAAGACTTTTACATCCGGTTGACCTTAGAGATGATCTTGCTCATAAACTCTGGGGTAATGCCAATATAGCCTGCGAGGTCCTTTTGGGTGATTCGATGTACAATGTTGGGATATTTCCGTTTAAATTCGATATAACGCTCCTCTGCGGTCAAGGATATACCCTGGTTGGAACGTTTTATATAGCTTATGAGTGATTTTTGATAGAGTATTCGGTAGAAACGTTCGAATTTTGGAACCTCTTTAAACAGAAGGTCGTAATTGGTCCTTGAAATGCCCAATAACTCAGAATCCTCGGTAGCTTTTATAAAATAATGAGATGGGGCCTTGGTCATAAAACTGGCCATGTCGCCCGTCCAATGATCCTCAACGGCGAACATAGAAATATGTGGAGTACCTTCTTTATCCAAAGTATAGACCTTTAGGCAACCTTTGGTTATAAAATATTCGTACCGGGCAATTTCCCCCGCTTGCAATAAAAAGGCTTTTTTTCTGACCCTTATTTTTGTAAGCAAAGAAGTATATTTCTGTTTTTCGAGCTCGGTCAAATCAATGAACCTACATACGTTATCAATAATTAGTTGATGTGGGTGCTCCAAGGTGAAGATAGTTTTGTGTACGTTCTTTAAAATTAAGGATTTGATCGAGGATGTAGCGAAGTTGTACTCTTTTTTTCCAATGAATGGTTTGTGGTCGGTTGTCTGATTGTTTAATCTATTGCAAGTTTTGGTACAGAAAATCCAAATTTCAGTTGAAAACGATTCCAAATAAAAAAGTCTGCTAATGATCAGCAGACTTTTTTAAAGCAAAATGTTTTTAAAGTGACCTGACTGGGGCTCGAACCCAGGACCCTCTCCTTAAAAGGGAGATGCTCTACCAACTGAGCTATCAGGTCTTCATTAAGTGCCCAGCTGTTTGGCTAAGCGGGTGCAAATATAACATCAATAATCTATTTTCCAAGGTGAATTAATGATAAATTTGTGTTTTTTTAAAATCAGATAAAATTCTTAAACATGAAATTGGTTTTACTAGGATATATGGCAAGTGGAAAGTCGACCGTTGGAAGATTGTTGGCCAGGCATTTAGATGTTAAGTTTATCGACTTGGACGAGTATATCGAGGCACATCAAAAAAAATCGATAAAAAATATTTTTTCTGAACACGGAGAGATATTTTTTAGAAAACTGGAACATCAACTACTCTCCGAAGTATTGGATAAAGATGAATCCATCATACTTTCTACCGGAGGAGGAACACCTTGCTATGGAAATAATATGGAAACGATCCTAAATAAATCCGATCATTCCATCTACCTAAACCTGGGCATTCCCAATTTAGTGGAAAGAATAGTAAAGGGCAAGGACAAGCGTCCGCTGGTCAAAAATATAGAAGATGCGGAACTTCCGGAGTTTGTGGGAAAACATTTGTTCGAGCGCCGACCCTATTACGCCAAGGCCAAACATATTTTGGATTGCAATGGGGACGACCCGGATACTACGGTAAATAAAATACGCTCGCTACTCTAAATAGACCGCGTTGTTTTTGGGTTCAAAATCCACCTTAATGTGCTCGTTCAAAGAGGTAGATAGGGAAATGCCCTTAAAATCGGCCTTAATAGGGTATTTTTTATGATTTCTGTTCACCAATACAGCTGTTTTAAGCTGTTTTATGGGCGTTTTAAGAAAATGATGGGTTCCATATATCAACGTTGTTCCGGAATTAAGTACATCGTCCACCAATACAATGGATTTGTTAAGATAATCCGCTTCGGGAAGTGAAGTGCTCACGCCACTTTCCAACGGATTTTTTTTGTTCATATCCACTTTGCACAACACAATTTCCGAATCTGTAATCTTTTTGAGTACGGCGATTATTTTTTTCGCAAAACTTAAACCACTTCCATTTATGCCCGCGATAACAATTTCCTTTTCGTTCACATTGGTCTCATAGATCTGATAGGCGATTCGTTTGGCAATATGCTGAATTTGGTCGTGGGTAAGAATGCGGTTTATCATGGTAAATTATGCTTGGTTCAAAGATATAAAAACGGTTTATTCCGGTTCGTCCATAAAGTCGTCCAAATCGCGACGGTCCTTTTTTGTAGGTCTTCCCAATCCCTTTTTACGGTAATGTTTTTTTGCATATTGAAGTAGTTCGCTGTGTTCAAAAGCATCTTTGGGAGTGGTGTCCTTTCGGTAAATATCCACCAGTTTTGCGCCAACGCGGCTATCCGGAAGGTCCAAAACGGTAAGTTGGTAATCTATCTGGTTTTTTCGGACCAATATTTTATCCATGGGATAAACCTCTCGGGAAGGCTTCACAGCATTTCCGTTTACCTTTACATGACCTTTTTTTACCGCATTGGATGCAATGCTCCGGGTTTTAAAGTATCTAACGCACCAAAGGAACTTGTCTATCCGCATGTCTTCGCAAATCTTTGTTAATGGACAAAGCAAAAATAACGGAAAATTGTATCTTGCGCGCCTAAATAATTGACTTGATGAGGTACGGAATTACAATTTTCTTATGTTTTGCGATCGCTCTCGTATCCTGTAACAATGATGACGATGACGGTGTAGTTGAGGTGCCACCTAGGTTATTGGCCGAAGTAGCGACCGAAGATCACGAAACCATCAAAGAGTTTTTGAACACCCACTTTTACAACTACGAGGATTTTGATACCCCTCCTTCAGATTTCGATTATAAAATTGTTATCGATACCATTGCTGGTGAGAATGCGGGCAAGAAACCATTAATGGAAGATGCGGTTCCGTTGACCATAAAGGTGTCGTCCAACCAATTTGGTTTGAGCGAAGAAGAAACGGATGTAGAGCACACCTATTACTATATTGAGGTTCGTGAAGGCGAGGGGGGGAGCCCCACCTATGCAGATTCAACATTGGTAAGATATCAAGGTTCTGCCTTGGATGGTGAGCTGTTCGATGAAAATCAAGATTTTACGTGGCAGGAGTTGCCTTCGACATACAGGGGCTACGCTAATGGCATTTCCAATATGAAAGCAGGGACTACCGACCAAGTGGTGGATAATCCCGATGGTACCTATCAAATCAACAATAGTGGTTTGGGCATTATTGTTATGCCATCTGGTTTGGCCGCGTTCAATGGTACAGTAGGAACCGCTGGAACCTATGCGCCGGTGCTTTTTAAAATAGAACTAGGCCTTTACGTGGAAGATACCGACAGCGATAATGATGGCATTCCGTCTATTTTGGAAGATGTGAACGGAAATGGTTATTTGCTGGATGACAATACCAATGCCGATGAAGAAAGATTTAGTCCGGTTGCCAACTTCCGTGACCCGGACGATGATGGCGACGGAGTTTCGACCAGAAAGGAAATTTCTGATGAGAACGGCAATATTATACTGCCCTATCCCGATTCGAATGGTGATGGTACACCGGATTATTTAGATCCCGATATCAATTGATCGGTAGTAGATGTAAATAGAATATAAAAAAACCCTGTTGATACCAACAGGGCTTTTTTTATATGGTCAAAACAATTCCTATAATTTGAGCGATAGTGCAAAGATAACTTGGGAAGGCCTGGAGTCTACCCTTCCTTCGACATTGGCAACATTTGCATCAATAAATTCAGCTTCGTTTTCGGAGAAGCCTCTTTCATATCTAACATCGAGTCCCAATTTTCCCAAATTAACGCCGACACCGGCATTTAAACCTACGGTAAAATCATTTTTTACATCTTCAATTTCAAGATCGCCCAAATCGTTGTTCAACGTATATTGGAAAGCAGGACCGGCAAAAATATGTAGTGGGCCTATCAATTTATATCCTAAAAGAACGGGCATATCCAATTTGGAGACATCATAATCCTGGGAATCACCTGCGACCTCGTACGAACTCTTGGTTTTGGAATACACCAATTCAGGTCTCAAATAGATTTTAGGAAAATCCAATTTGCCCCAAAATCCAAAATGATAACCGGCCTTACCTTCGGCTCCTTCCACAATGTCGGAACCGCCATCCCCAACAGAACTGATCAAATCACCGTTCTTGTTGTAGGATAAACCGGCCTTGATACCAAAACCAGAGCCACTTTGGGCCATTACCGTTGTTCCGATTAGAGCAAAAACTGCTACTAAAAAAGTTTTTTTCATAAGTGTTGTTTTTTAAAAGGTTGAAAAAATATTCCAAAGGAATATCGTATCGAAACTATTTTCGCTTCAACACTTTTAAAACGGCTGCTTCAATGGCTTTATTGTTCAATCCGTATTTCTCCATAAGCTGATCTGGAGTGCCACTTTCCCCAAAAGTGTCTTGAGTTGCCACAAACTCTTGTGGGGCAGGATTATGCGATGCCAGAACTCTGGAAACACTTTCTCCAAGCCCTCCCAAATAATTGTGTTCCTCGGCCGTTACCACACATCCGGTTTTTTTAACGGAATCCAAAATTGCCTTTTCATCCAAAGGTTTTATGGTATGGATATTGATCACTTCTGCCGATATACCTTGGTTTTCCAATGCTTCGGCAGCTATTAGGGCCTCCCAAACCAAATGTCCCGTTGCGATTATGGTGACATCGGACCCTTGGTTGAGCATTAGAGCTTTTCCAATTTCAAATTTTTGGTCCACTGGAGTAAAGTTGGCCACTTTGGGCCTTCCAAAACGGAGATAAACCGGACCATGGTGCTCGGCAATGGCAATGGTGGCAGCTTTTGTTTGGTTAAAATCGCATGGGTTGATGACCGTCATTCCCGGTAGCATCTTCATAAGGCCTATGTCTTCCAAAATTTGGTGTGTGGCACCATCTTCACCTAGGGTTAGTCCGGCGTGAGAGGCACATATTTTTACATTTTTGTCCGAATATGCGATGGATTGTCGAATTTGATCGTAGACCCGCCCTGTTGCAAAATTTGCGAACGTGGATGCAAAAGGAATCTTACCGCCGATGGTCAGACCTGCAGCAATTCCCATCATATTGGCTTCGGCAATACCTACTTGAAAGAAACGCTCAGGGTTTTCCTTAATAAAAGTTTCTATTTTAAGGGAGCCTACAAGGTCAGCACAGAGGGCTACTACATTTGGATTGGTTCTCCCCAATTCCGTCATACCAGCGCCATATCCGCTTCTCGTATCTTGTTTTCCTTGATCTGTATATTTAGTCATTGTTTCTGTTTCTAAGATTAGTAATCGCCTAAAGTTTCTGGGTTCTGTTCCAATGCATTTGCCAATTGCTCATCGTTCGGAGCTTTACCGTGCCATGCATGGGTGTGCATCATAAAGTCTACACCGTTGCCCATTTCGGTTGTCATCACAATACAAACAGGCTTTCCTTTTCCAGTTCTGCTCTTAGCTTGGTTCAAGGTGGCAATTACGGCTTCAAGGTCGTTGCCGTTTTCCAGTTCGATGACGTCCCATCCAAATACCCTGAATTTTTCTGCTACATCGCCCAACGGAAGTACGTCTTCCGTTTCACCATCTATTTGTTTGCCATTGCGGTCAACGGTAGCGATCAAATTGTCGACCTTATTTCCGGCCGCATACATGATCGCTTCCCAGTTCTGTCCTTCCTGTAGTTCTCCATCGCCATGAAGGCTGAATACCAAATGATCATCACCATTTAATTTTTTTGCAAGTGCGGCACCGATGGCTACCGACATGCCTTGACCCAAAGATCCGGACGCCACACGGACCCCAGGCAATCCTTCGTGCGTGGTGGGGTGGCCCTGTAATCTTGAATCGATTAATCTAAATGTGTTCAATTCTTCAACAGGGAAGTATCCTCTCCGAGCTAAAACACTATAAAAGACCGGTGAAATATGGCCATTGGACAAGAAGAAAAGGTCTTCTCCGATTCCATCCATATCAAAACCATCATTTAAATCCATAATGTCGTTGTAGAGGGCAACAAGAAATTCGGTACAGCCCAAAGATCCCCCGGGGTGTCCGGAATTTACCTTGTGCACCATTCTTAAAATATCCCTTCTTACCTGTACTACCAGGTCCTGTAATTCTTGCGTATTCGGCATGGTGTCTCTAATTTAAGCATCAAATGTACTGGCATTATTTGTGGAAAACAAGTGCCTAAAACACAATGGTCGGCATATAAGCGGTTGGAAACTTTATTTTTTTGTTAAGGATTGGCGAAACTGAGTTGGTTATATTTGCGGTTTTAAAACAAACAATTGGATTTTACCCTATTACAAACGGATAGCAAGACCAAGGCCAGGGCAGGTAAACTGGAAACTGACCATGGAACTATACAGACCCCTATTTTTATGCCCGTAGGAACGGTTGCCACCGTAAAGGGCGTGCACCAGCGAGAATTAAGGGACGAGATAAACCCCGATATTATCCTTGGGAATACGTATCATCTTTACTTAAGACCCAAAACCACCATATTGGAAGAGGCCGGGGGACTCCATAAATTTATGGGATGGGACAGGCCTATATTGACGGATAGTGGTGGCTACCAAGTATACTCACTATCGGGCAACAGAAAAATAAAAGAGGAAGGCGTAAAATTTAAATCCCATATAGATGGATCCAACCACTTTTTTACACCTGAAAATGTAATGGAGATACAGCGTACAATAGGAGCCGACATCATCATGGCTTTTGATGAGTGTACGCCATATCCCTGTGACTATCAATACGCGAAGCGATCTATGCACATGACGCACCGGTGGTTGGACAGATGCATCAATCATCTGGAAAAGTTGCCGTACAGCTATGATTATACCCAAAGTTTTTTTCCCATTGTGCAGGGTTCCACGTATAAAGACCTAAGAAAACAATCGGCGGAATACATTGCTTCCGTAGGAGCAGAGGGAAATGCGATCGGTGGTTTATCCGTGGGAGAGCCTGCAGAGGAAATGTACGAAATGGCAGAATTGGTCTGTGATATTTTGCCAGAAGATAAACCAAGGTATTTGATGGGTGTTGGTACGCCGATCAATATATTGGAGAATATTGCATTGGGAGTGGACATGTTCGATTGTGTTATGCCCACCCGAAATGCAAGGAACGGAATGTTGTTCACGGCGCATGGTACCATCAACATCAAGAACAAAAAGTGGGAAAACGATTTTTCGCCTATTGATGAAATGGGAATTACCTATGTGGACACCGAATATTCCAAGGCGTATTTGCGCCATTTATTTGCTGCCAACGAATATTTGGGCAAACAAATTGCCACGGTTCACAACCTTGGATTTTATTTATGGTTGGTACGTACCGCTAGAGAACGTATTTTAGCCGGAGATTTTTTGGAGTGGAAAACCAAAATGGTCCGTCAAATGGATAAAAGATTGTAATGTTTACCATACTCGATAGATACATCTTAAAGCGCTACTTGATCACCTTTATGGGGATGCTCTTGTTGTTTGTGCCTATCGGGATCATGGCCAACCTAGCCGAAAAGATTGGTAAGATCATAGATAATGAGGCACCATTGTCCGAGGTCATCGTATTCTATGGTAATTTCACTTTAGTGATCGGCAACCTTCTGTTGCCCATATTCCTTTTCCTGTCCATAATATTTTTTACATCCAAACTGGCAAGCAACACCGAAATTGTGGCCATTTTAAGTTCAGGCGTATCTTTTTGGAGGTTTTTGCGCCCTTATTTTGTGGGCGCTACCTTGGTGGCCATTCTTATTTTTATGATGGGTATGTTCATTGTGCCCCATGCCAGTATCGGGTTCAACGAATTTGAATATAAATATTTTAAAAAGGGAAAACGAGACCGGGTAACGGAGAACATCTTTAACCAGTTGAACGAGAACGATTATATCTACGTTAGCAGTTTTGATCCCAACCGTCAGATCGGTTACAATTTTACCTACGAGCATTTTGATTCCATTGGAAAGTTGGACTACAAAATTTTCGCAAGTAACATTAGATGGGTCGAGGACGATAGTATCTACAGACTTACCAATTACGAAAAACGAACCATATTGAACGAAAGGGAGTTTATAGATGCCAAAAGGCGACTCGATACGGTTTTCTCCTTCAAAATAGACGATTTAACGCCAGTTTCTTACGTGGCCGAGACCAAAAACCTTTTTGAATTGAACGAATTTATTGAAGATCAGCGTAGAAAGGGAGCGTCCAATATTAATGCCTATGTCCTGGTAAAATACAAACGATGGGCCTTGCCCATTGCTGCTTTTATTCTTACCGTAATAGCCGTTGCCGTTTCCTCGGTAAAGCGAAGAGGGGGCATGGGGCTTAACCTGGCCTTTGGTATAGGAGTGGCCTTTGTATATATTTTCTTTGATAAAGTATTTGGGACCCTGGCGGAACAATCTGGTTTTTCACCATTGCTCGCTGTGGTAATTCCCAACTTACTTTTTGGTGTTTTTGCCGTTTATATGCTCATGAAAGCTAAGCGATAAACCATCAAATTTGATCTATAGGGCTGAAGTTAAAACATTTGCATATTTCATGCGAGTAAGCCATAATGTTATATATTTGTCCCCATTGTTTTTTGTGAAAATAAATGACTTCCCATGGAATATCTAGATTTTGAACTCCCCATCAAAGAACTTGAAGAGCAACTTCAAAAGTGTATGATCATAGGGGAGGAAAGTGATGTGGACGTGTCCGAAACGTGCACACAGATCGAACAGAAACTTGATCAGACCCGAAAGGATATCTATAAAAACCTAACTGCTTGGCAAAAAGTACAATTGTCAAGACACCCCAGTAGACCCTATACAATGGATTACATTAAAGCCATTTGTGGAGATACCTTTTTGGAGCTCCATGGTGACAGAAATGTTAAGGACGATAAGGCGATGGTGGGCGGACTTGGAAAAATAGGGGACCAGAGTTACATGTTCATTGGTCAGCAAAAAGGGTACAATACAAAAACGCGCCAGTACCGAAACTTTGGTATGGCCAATCCGGAAGGGTACCGAAAGGCGCTCAGATTGATGAAATCCGCAGAAAAGTTCAAAATCCCAGTAGTATGTTTTGTAGATACTCCGGGAGCCTACCCAGGTATCGAGGCAGAGGAGAGGGGGCAAGGTGAGGCCATAGCCCGCAACATTCTCGAGATGACCCGACTTAAAGTACCGATCATCGTAATTATTATTGGTGAAGGAGCATCGGGAGGTGCACTGGGCATTGGAGTAGGAGACAAAGTACTTATGTTGGAGAACACATGGTACTCCGTTATATCCCCAGAATCCTGTTCATCCATACTTTGGAGGAGTTGGGAATTTAAAGAGCAGGCCGCCGATGCACTGAAGTTGACCGCAACCGATATGAAAAAACAAAAGCTGGTCGATGAGATAGTGAAAGAACCATTGGGCGGAGCACATGCCAATAGAGAAAAAACATTTGAAACCGTCGCGAACAAAATTTCGTCACATTTCGAAGAGCTCAAAAAGTTATCACCAAAAGAATTGGTGAAAGCTCGCATGGATAAATATGCGAATATGGGTGTCTTTAGTGAATAAATCTTGTTTTTCAGGGGTTCACCTTTTTCTTTAGGTTTTATCCTCAATTTTTTTTATGTTATTAACAGGTATTTTAAGTTATTAACAATCCAATTGTTGAGTACCTGTGGAAATCGTATTCATCTAATTTAAAGTTAACTTAAGGTTAATTAGCTACTTTCGCATTCATGGAAAAACCTAGCCCTATCGTAGGACATCGAGTGGACAAATCTGCCCTGATCAATCTTGAAAGAGGTAAAATACCACCTCAAGCAGTTGATTTAGAGGAGGTTGTATTAGGGGCTATGATGATCGATAAAAAAGGAGTTGATGAAGTAATCGATATTCTGCACCCAGACGTATTCTACAAGGATTCCCATAAATATGTTTATGAAGCCATCTTCAAGTTGTTCGAATCTTCTGAACCAGTGGATTTATTAACGGTCTCGGGACAGTTAAAGAAAGATGGGAAACTAGAAGCGGTAGGCGGGGACTTTTATTTGATAAAACTGACCCAAAAGGTCGCTTCATCCGCACATATCGAGTTTCACGCGCGGATCATCCTTCAAAAATATATCCAACGAAGCCTGATTAAAATATCCAACGACATTATTGAAGAGGCATATAGCGATGCAACCGATGTTTTTGATCTGTTGGACAGTGCCGAAGCAAAATTGTACGAGGTAACGCAGGGCAACTTAAAGCGTTCTGCGGAAACTGCACAGAATTTGGTAATACAGGCCAAAAAACGAATTGAGGAAATTTCCAATAAGGAAGGGCTTAGCGGTATCCCATCTGGATTCGATAAATTGGACAAACTTACATCTGGGTGGCAACCCAGTGATTTGATCATTGTTGCGGCAAGACCTGGTATGGGTAAAACGGCATTAACGCTTTCCATGGCACGTAATATTGCCGTGAATTCCGAAATTCCAGTGGCGTTCTTCTCCTTGGAGATGTCCTCCGTACAGTTGATTACTCGTTTAATATCTTCCGAAACAGGATTGTCCTCCGAAAAATTGAGGACCGGTAAATTGGAAAAACACGAGTGGGAACAATTGAACGTTAAGGTAAAGACCCTGGAAAAGGCGCCTTTGTTTATAGACGACACCCCTTCGTTGTCCATATTTGACCTTCGTGCCAAGGCCAGGCGATTGGCATCCCAACACGGAATTAGACTTATAATAATAGATTATTTGCAGTTGATGACCGCAGGGGGTAGCCAAAAAGGAGGAAACCGTGAACAGGAGATTTCTACCATATCCCGTAACCTAAAGGCATTGGCCAAGGAACTTAATGTTCCTGTAATAGCACTGTCCCAGTTATCGAGGGCGGTGGAGACCCGTGGAGGTAGTAAAAGACCTATTCTTTCCGATTTGAGGGAATCCGGGGCCATTGAACAGGATGCGGATATTGTATCCTTTATCTATAGACCGGAATATTATAAAATTGACGAGTGGGACGATGAGGAACGCACCCCGACCCAAGGTCAAGCAGAATTTATTGTGGCCAAACACCGTAATGGTGGTTTAGAAAATATTAGGTTAAAATTTGTGGGTGCTCTGGGTAAATTTGATAACTTGGATGACTTTGATTCCCCATTCGAATTCCAATCGAAGATGAATGCGGACGAAGAAAATCCCTTTGCGACACCAAATCTTCCGAGTGCGGATGATGCTTTCGGTAGCGCAATGAACAGTAATGACCCAGATGATAACGACGTGCCGTTTTAAAAAATTACTTTCCAAAGTGTCATTTCGAGCGTATGCGAGAAATCTCACCTACATGTTTATTTTGTTTTTTTTCTTTAAAGCTTCAGCTTCCGTTATTCTGATTCCAATGGATGTCGAAGGGCAGAAAAATCATTTAAAAGCTTACGGAATAACCTATTGGGTACTCTCCAAACAACAAAAAGTGCAATGGTTGCTCAATTATCGGGGCGGTTCCTTTATTTTGCCCGATGGAGATGCCATTCGAAAGGAATGCCAAATTCGAGGTGTTTCCTTTGAGATCTTGTCCGACGCACAGGCCGAGCAAATCTTGGATGACATTTCCAGTCCTTCCCAAAATCAAGATGCGGTAATCCTAGAAAAAGCACCACAAATTGCCGTGTATTCCCCAAAGGGAAACCAACCTTGGGACGATGCCGTTACCATGGTGCTTACCTATGCCGAGATTCCCTATACAACCATTTATGATACCGAGGTTTTAGGAGATAAACTGGCCTTGTACGATTGGCTGCACCTCCACCATGAAGATTTTACAGGTCAATACGGCCGATTTTACGGACATTACCGTGCAGCACCATGGTACATCAGAGATAAGGAGAAGGCAGAAGAGTTGGCCAAAAGTCTCGGCTATGCCAAGGTCTCCGATCAGAAATTGGCAGTGGCCCTAAAAATAAGAAATTATGTTATCGGAGGTGGGTTTATGTTTGCCATGTGTTCCGCGACCGATAGTTTTGATATTGCCCTGGCGGCAGAAGATGTGGATATTTGCGAACCTATGTTCGATGGGGATCCTTCGGATGCGAATTATCAGGCCAAACTTAATTTCAACAATACATTCGCCTTCACCAATTTTACTTTAGAACGAAACCCCATCCGTTACGAGTTTTCATCCATCGATATGACAAATAAGCGGGCCAATGTCCCCAAGGAATCAGATTACTTTTCGTTGATGGAATTTTCTGCAAAATGGGATCCGGTGCCCACTATGTTAACACAAAACCATACAAGTTTGGTAAAAGGTTTTATGGGGCAAACAACAGCCTACACCAGAGCGCAGATCAAACCGACCGTTATGGTTTTGGGCGAGAACAAAATCAATGGAGAGGCCAGGTATATCCATGGTATTAAAGGAAAGGGTTTCTTTACTTTTTATGGTGGTCACGATCCGGAAGATTACCAGCATAGGGTAGGAGACCCAAAAACGGAGCTGGAACTGCATCCTACTTCGCCCGGTTATCGTTTGATTTTGAACAACGTTTTGTTTCCTGCTGCCCGCAAAAAGAAGCAAAAGACCTAGCTCAAGTACTTTTTGAAGAAATCTATGGTCCTTTCCCACGCTAAATTGGCTGATGCCTCATCAAAGCGCGGTGTTGTATTGTTATGGAAACCGTGGTTGACATCAGGATAAAAATGCGCTTCGTATGCTTTGTCGAATTTTTTTAATTTGGCCTCGTAGTCTTCCCAACCAGCATTTACCCGTTCATCCAATCCTGCAAAATGAATTAATAGGGGGGCTTTTATTTGGGCCACTTCTTTATCCTCTTTGGGCTGACTGCCATAAAAAGGAACAGCGGCGGCCAATTGCGGCACTTTTACGGCCATCATGTTCGAAATCCATCCACCGAAACAAAAGCCGACTACCCCCACTTTACCGTTGCAGTCTTCATGGTTTTTGAGATATTCGTAAGCGGAGATAAAATCCTCCAACATCTCGTTACGGTCCCTTTCCCGTTGCATCGCCCTTCCCTCGTCATCATTTCCGGGATAGCCTCCAAGTGGGGTGAGGGCATCCGGAGCCAACGAAATAAAACCTGCCTTGGCAGCTCTTCTTCCCACATCTTCAATATAAGGATTAAGGCCTCGGTTTTCGTGCACCACAACCACACCGCCCATTTTACCGGAGCTGTTTTTTGGCTTGGACAACAACCCTTTGATTTCTCCACCGCCTTTTGGGGAATTATAAGTAATGAACTTGGAATCCAATTCCGGGTCATTGGGAGATACGGTCAAGGTGTCCTTGTAATTGGGCATCACAAAACTGAGCAGGGATGCCAGCGTGATGCCACCTACGGCATAAACGGAAAGCTTCTCCATAAACTCTCTACGATCTAACTGATTGTGGGCATATTTGTCGTATAGGTCAAAAACCTCTTGTTTAATGTCTTCTTTTTTTAGTGATGCCATAGTGTTGGTGTTTGGTTAACAATGTTCTTAAGATACAAATTATCTTATTGATGAATCATAAAATTAATTGGAAAGTGCTTCTGCAGTGCCAAGCCGGAAATAGTTTTGATTACTTTTTTATGGTGAGATTATCCACTGGTTTATTTTTTGGCCATGCTTGACTGATCATGTGATGGGTGATCAACCATTTTCCCTGCATATTTTGATACACCCTCAAGTGGTTGATTATCCTGTCGTCCATGGGTGTTCCATCGGGCCATTTTTGATTTGTACGGATGTTTTGTGTTCGTACCGTGGCAATGGAATCATTTGGAAAACGGATATCGTTCGCTCCATAATTGTTTTCTCCGGACATAACAAAATTCAATCCAAAAATCGATTCCAAGAGTTTTTCTAAATCTTCCTTGGATCGTGCCCTATCACCAAAGGCATTGGTCCAGTCTATTTCATCGGCATAATATTTTATTGCAAGTTGAAGATCTTTCGATTCCCAGGCTTTATCCCAAGCATCAATACTTTCAATAATTTGGGCAGAGTCTTTGGCATGATCGATTGGGGATTCGACGATTTTGTTGTCACAACCGGCAAGAAGAAATACAAGGACCACTGCGTATGCTATATTTTTCATACGATTGATTTTTTAAAAAAACGGGGGAAGTTGCAATCGACGTAATCAACTGCTAATCATAAAGATATATAAAAAATACAATTCGGTCAGAAAATCTTAGAGGAGTTTTTCCAAAATGCGCTCCACACCATAATCGTCGTTGCTACTGGTTGTGTATTTCGCTGTTTTTAGCACATTGGGGTGTGCATTGGCCATGGCAAAACTATAATCCGACAATTGAAGCATTTCTAAGTCGTTGTTGTAGTCCCCAAATACCATTATTTCGTTGGAAGAGATATTGTATTGATCCATTACCTTTTGCAGGGCATAGCCCTTATGTGCGTTTAAGTCGGAAATATCGACCCAGTTGGCACCTGAGACCTTGACTTTTAAGTCGCGTTCCAGATGTTTTACATGAGGAAAAATGTGCTTTTCGGAGCTCTCAAAATGGTAGATGGCAATTTTTAAGACCTCTTCATCCACTTGTTTTTGGTGATCTACTATTTCAAACTCCGAATAGTATTCACGAAGCATGTCTATAAACTCATTGGAAGTACCACCTACAAAGGCATTGTTTTGACAGCATAGCACAGGATGTACATCCTCCAAAGGAAGCACGGTGTCCAGGATGCGGCGTACTTCGGATGTGCTAATTGGGGTCGAGAGCAAGGTTTGTTCCTGTTTTTTGATCAGGGCCCCGTTTTCGGCAATTATCAAAATTTCGTTCTTGATGGAATCCAATTTATCGACCATGCTATGGTACTGCCTGCCACTCGCTGCTACAAAAGCAATATTTTTCTTTTTGAGTTCTTGATATATTTCAAAAAAACGGGGGCTTACCTCATGGTTGGAATTTAATAGAGTCCCATCCATATCGGTGACCACCATCTTAATTTGTGATAAATCCATGTAAAATAGTTAAGCCACAAAGGTATTTTATATTCACAGATAGCACCGGTAGTTTTGGTAAACTTTATATTAATTTCGGGCTAGAGAATTTTTTGGCATGAATTTTTATCAGAAAGAAATACAACTACGGTCTTATTCTAGAGGATTCCATTTGATTACGGATATAATTCTTGATGCCTTGCCTGAACTCCGAAAGATAAACACTGGGTTTTTGCAGGTCTTTATCAAGCATACTTCGGCCAGTTTAACGATCAACGAGAATGCCGATCCCACGGTTCGAACAGATTTTGAAAGCCACATGAATACCATGGTACCTGAAAATGCGCCGTATTACGTGCATACTTACGAAGGACCGGACGACATGCCCGCTCACATCAAGGCCTCCCTAATGGGGACTTCGGTACAGATTCCTATAACCCAGGGTAGATTGAACATGGGTATATGGCAAGGTATTTACCTGTGCGAACATCGTAACCAAGCTTCGGGCCGGCAATTGGTGGTTACCGCTTATGGTCAATAAATGAAGTCGTATCGGTTTTTGCCCAGTGGAGAACATATATAAAATAAAAGATCCCGCACGAGGCGGGATCTTAAAATAAGCGGGGTAAGTTTATATTAACTTTTTACTTTACTTTCTCAACGATTGCCTTGAAGGCATCTGGGTGGTTCATGGCCAAATCGGCAAGAACTTTTCTATTAAGTTCAATTCCATTGGCTTTTACTTTACCCATAAATTGAGAGTAAGACATTCCGTGCATTCTGGCACCGGCATTGATACGGGTAATCCATAGCGAACGGAAAGTACGCTTTTTGTTTCTTCTATCACGGTAAGCGTAAAGCATTGCTTTTTCTACCGCATTTTTGGCTACCGTCCAAACGTTTTTACGTCTTCCAAAGTAACCTTTGGCTTGCTTCATCACTTTTTTTCTTCTAGCTCGTGAAGCAACTGAATTTACTGATCTTGGCATAATGTGTCATTTTTTTGTAGCAGGCGCCTCAATTTTTGAGGACTTGGTTGGCCCGACTCCATGGTTAATAAATAATGTACCGGTGAACAATTATTTTAAACGTAACTGTTCTTTGATGTTGTCCTCATCCGCTTTGTGAACCAAAGTGGAATGGGTCAACTTAAGCTTACGCTTTTTAGATTTTTTGGTCAAAATGTGACTCTTAAAAGCGTGCTTTCTTTTGATTTTACCAGAACCGGTAAGCTTAAAACGCTTTTTGGCACTGGATTTTGTTTTCATCTTAGGCATTTTCCTAGTATTTAACTCCGCTTATTAGACCGAACTATGTTCGGTTTTATTTTTTACTTGTTTTGGGTGCGATGAACATGGTCATTCGCTTGCCTTCCAATTTTGGCATTTGTTCAACCTTACCTAGGTCTTCCAATTCCTGCGCCAACCTTAGAAGTAATATTTCGCCTTGATCTTTATAAACGATGGAACGTCCTTTAAAGAATACATAGGCTTTTAACTTGGCTCCGTCTTTCAAGAATTTCTCTGCGTGTCTTTTCTTGAAATCGTAATCATGATCATCCGTCTGTGGGCCAAATCTAATTTCCTTTACGACCACTTTACTCGCTTTGGCCTTCATGGCTTTATCACGTTTCTTTTGCTCGTAAAGGAACTTTTTATAGTCCATTACCTTACAAACAGGGGGTTCGGCATTTGGTGATATTTCTACCAGGTCCAATTCCTGTTCGGTTGCTATTTCCCTAGCTTTTGATATGGGGTAAACACCCATTTCAACATTATCGCCGACAAGACGTACTTCCCGGGCTTTTATTTTTTCATTGATGTTGTGAGGGTTTTTGTTTTCCCTCCTGGGTTGGGGTCTAAATCTTCTTCTAATTGCTATGACGTAAACTTTTTAATTAAACTTAATTTTTTAGAACGACTTTAAGGTACTATTTATTTCAGTAGTTACCAAGTCTGAAAAAGCATTAACGCTTAGACTTCCTAAATCTTCGCCGCCATGACGCCTAACAGAAATGGTAGCAGACTCTTCTTCCTGTTCACCTACAATGATCATGAATGGAATTTTTTTGAGTTCTGCTTCACGGATTTTTTTCCCTACCGTCTCGTTCCTATTATCAATGAGCGCGCGAATTTCGTGATTTTCTAACGAATTCAAAACTTTTTCCGCATATTTTTCGTGTTTCTCGCTGACGGGCAGTACAATAGCCTGTGTCGGAATCAACCAAAGCGGGAAGTTTCCTCCGGTATGCTCCAGCAATAGGGCAACAAATCGTTCCATGCTGCCAAAGGGCGCACGGTGGATCATTACCGGTCTGTGCAGTTCATTATCACTGCCTTTGTAAGTCAGGTCAAATCGCTTCGGTAAATTATAGTCAACCTGAATGGTGCCCAATTGCCAGTTTCTGCCTAGGGCATCTTTTATCATAAAATCCAGTTTTGGACCATAAAACGCAGCTTCACCACTTTCGATTATGTAGTTTAGACCTTTCTCTTCGGCAGCGTTGATAATTGCGCTCTCTGCTCTGTCCCAATCTTCGGCATTACCAATATATTTGTCGGGATTTTCCATATCCCTTATGGATACTTGGGCCGTAAAATCGTCAAAACCCAATGAGTTGAGTACATATAAGGTAAGATCGATAACATTTTTGAACTCGTCGTTCAATTGCTCGGTGGTGCAAAAAATGTGCGCATCGTCTTGAGTAAAACCCCTTACCCTGGTAAGGCCGTGCAGTTCACCACTCTGTTCGTACCTATATACAGTGCCAAACTCCGCATACCGTTTTGGCAGATCCTTGTAACTGTATGGTTTGCTGTTGAAAATCTCGCAATGATGAGGGCAGTTCATGGGTTTTAACAAAAACTCTTCGTCCTCTTTTGGTGTATGTATGGGTTGAAAGCTATCTTCACCGTATTTGGCATAGTGACCGGATGTAACATAAAGTTCCTTTTGGCCAATATGTGGGGTCACCACCATTTCATAACCGGCTTTCTTCTGTGCTTTTTTAAGGAATTGTTCCAAGCGTTCACGTAATGCTGCTCCATTGGGCAACCATAAAGGGAGGCCTTGGCCAACCTTTTGTGAAAATGTGAAAAGCTCAAGTTCTTTCCCTAATTTTCTATGGTCCCTTTTTTTGGCCTCTTCCAAGAGCTGAAGATATTCCGTTAATTCTTTCTGTTTTGGAAAAGAAATACCGTAAACGCGGGTTAACTGTGTATTGTTTTCATCGCCGCGCCAATAAGCACCGGCAACGCTCAAAAGCTTAATTGCTTTTATAATGCCTGTGTTCGGAATATGCCCTCCTCGACACAGGTCGGTAAAAGTGCTATGGTCGCAAAATGTTATGGAACCATCTTCAAGGTTTTCAATGAGCTCAACCTTATACTCGTTCCCTTGTTCTTTATAATAAGAAAGAGCCTCCGCTTTGGATACGTTTCTCATTTTATAGTCGTGTTTGCCTCGGGCTATTTCCAAAGCTTTCTTCTCTATCTTCGGAAAATCTTTTTCGGAAATGGTATGATCGCCAAAATCCACATCATAATAAAATCCGTTTTCAATGGCCGGACCAATGGTTAGCTTAATTCCAGGATAAAGCTCTTCCAAAGCTTGGGCGACTACGTGGGATGTAGAGTGCCAAAATGCTTTTTTGCCCTCAGCATCTTTCCAAGTGTAAAGAGTCAATGCACCGTCTGTGGTCAATGGGGTGGAAGTCTCGACCGTTGTATCATTGAACTTTGCAGAAATAACGTTTCGGGCAAGCCCTTCGCTAATACTTTGGGCGACAGAAAAGGGAGAAGTTCCCTTTTCGACTTCTTTTACAGCACCATCAGGCAATGTGATCTTTATCATGTTGTTTAAACTTCTAAGTTTTATTTTCAAGACGACAAAGATAATACCTTGTATAGATGCTGCAATACCTATTTACTATATAAGCATTAATTTTCTTGGTATCAAAAGGTGATTGTGGTCGATTTGTAAAAGGAAACGGTTGAAAACGAATGCAACTTTTGAATTTTTCAAAAAAATTGTATTTTTATCTGCTTTGTTTTCAGTTGATTGACGACATGTTGTTGGGAGAATTAAAAAAACATCTTGTTTATTCTTGAAATGGTGTTACATTTGCAGCCCCAAAAACAACAAAGGGTTTGTTTTTTGGAGACGTTCACAGGCATTTTGAAAGACTGTTTTTGGCAATAGAAAAAAACAGAAAAAAATAGAGCAAAGCATTGTGTAATCAAAAAAAGCATTTTACATTTGCAGCCCGAAAAACACCAAGGTGTGTAAGGGGAAAGTTCATGTAAAAACACTGTTTTTGAGGTCGAAAAAATGTTTTGAATTTTTTTTCAAAAAAACCTTGCCAAATAAAAAAACAGTTGTAAATTTGCACCCGCTTTACCGAATAGGTGAAGAGGTGGAATCGATAAGAAATTGATTTTGATTGTCGGTTCGAGTGAAACAAACAAGTTCATATACATATTGTAACGACAGCGTAAGAATTATAAAGAACCATTTTGATGCGGGGACTCGTGTTTTCGGGTGTCGGACAGACATTCAAGGAAATACAATGAAGAGTTTGATCCTGGCTCAGGATGAACGCTAGCGGCAGGCCTAACACATGCAAGTCGAGGGGCAGCGGGAAAAAGCTTGCTTTTTTGCCGGCGACCGGCGCACGGGTGCGGAACGCGTATGGAACCTGCCCCTGTCAGGGGAATAGCCCAGGGAAACTTGGATTAATGCCCCATGGTACCGTTACATCGCATGATGTTTCGGTTAAAGATTTATCGGACAGGGATGGCCATGCGTACCATTAGTTAGTTGGCGGGGTAACGGCCCACCAAGGCAGCGATGGTTAGGGGCCCTGAGAGGGGGATCCCCCACACTGGTACTGAGACACGGACCAGACTCCTACGGGAGGCAGCAGTGAGGAATATTGGACAATGGGCGGGAGCCTGATCCAGCCATGCCGCGTGCAGGATGACTGCCCTATGGGTTGTAAACTGCTTTTATACGGGAAGAAACGCACCTACGTGTAGGTGTCTGACGGTACCGTAAGAATAAGGACCGGCTAACTCCGTGCCAGCAGCCGCGGTAATACGGAGGGTCCGAGCGTTATCCGGAATCATTGGGTTTAAAGGGTCCGTAGGCGGGCCTGTAAGTCAGGGGTGAAAGTTTGTGGCTCAACCATAAAATTGCCTTTGATACTGCAGGTCTTGAGTCATGGTGGGGTTGCCGGAACATGTGGTGTAGCGGTGAAATGCATAGATATCACATAGAACACCGATCGCGAAGGCAGGTGACCAACCATGTACTGACGCTGATGGACGAAAGCGTGGGTAGCGAACGGGATTAGATACCCCGGTAGTCCACGCCGTAAACGATGGATACTAGCTGTGGGGACTTCGGTCTCCGTGGCCAAGCGAAAGTGATAAGTATCCCACCTGGGGAGTACGTTCGCAAGAATGAAACTCAAAGGAATTGACGGGGGCCCGCACAAGCGGTGGAGCATGTGGTTTAATTCGATGATACGCGAGGAACCTTACCAGGGCTTAAATGCAGGCTGCATGGGGTAGAGATACCCCTTTCTTCGGACTGCCTGCAAGGTGCTGCATGGTTGTCGTCAGCTCGTGCCGTGAGGTGTCAGGTTAAGTCCTATAACGAGCGCAACCCCTACCGTTAGTTGCCAGCATGTCAAGATGGGGACTCTAACGGGACTGCCGGTGCAAACCGTGAGGAAGGTGGGGACGACGTCAAATCATCACGGCCCTTACGTCCTGGGCTACACACGTGCTACAATGGCCGGTACAGAGGGAAGCCACCCCGCAAGGGGGCGCGGATCTACAAAACCGGTCACAGTTCGGATCGGGGTCTGCAACTCGACCCCGTGAAGCTGGAATCGCTAGTAATCGGATATCAGCCATGATCCGGTGAATACGTTCCCGGGCCTTGTACACACCGCCCGTCAAGCCATGGAAGCCGGGAGTGCCTGAAGTCCGTCACCGCGAGGAGCGGCCTAGGGCAAAATCGGTAACTAGGGCTAAGTCGTAACAAGGTAGCCGTACCGGAAGGTGCGGCTGGAACACCTCCTTTCTAGAGAAAGAGACGCCCGGAATATCGGGTCCTGCACGAGGTGGTTGTTATAGTATTGCGCTGTCGTTCATAATATGTTACAAATACTGGCAATAGGCCAAGACAGTCTCATAGCTCAGCTGGTTAGAGCGCTACACTGATAATGTAGAGGTCGGCAGTTCGAGTCTGCCTGAGACTACAAGTCGAAAGAAAGACGAGAAGCCTGTGCTGAGCGCAGTCGAAGTAAGTCTGCCTGAGACTACGATGATAAGTTCATTGAGTACTGAGATTAGGAAATTCTAGATGTTGGGTTACCGTTATATAGTACTGTTAACTGATAACTGTTAACTGACAACTGATAATGGGGGATTAGCTCAGCTGGCTAGAGCGCCTGCCTTGCACGCAGGAGGTCATCGGTTCGACTCCGATATTCTCCACTGGATAGTATTGGGTGTCCAGATTTTAGAAGTGAGATTCATCTCATGTCTAATATCTAACATCTCAAGACTGTTAAAAAGTTCATTGACATATTGGGACGGAGCAGGATTGATTTATATCGATCTGTGCGAAGTCAAAGAAGAAACACGAAGTAGAATAGAACATTAAGGATTACGAGAGGGCATTTGTATCTTAGGGTACAGGTGCGACAAGCAAAAGAAGGGCGTATGGGGGATGCCTAGGCTCTCAGAGGCGAAGAAGGACGTGATAAGCTGCGAAAATCCACGGGGAGCTGCACATGAGCATTGATCCGTGGGTGTCCGAATGGGGCAACCCGGCTGGTTGAAGGCCAGTCACACCGTAAGGTGGGCGAACCCGCTGAACTGAAACATCTAAGTAGGCGGAGGAAGAGAAAACAAGAGTGATTCCGAGAGTAGTGGCGAGCGAAATCGGATCGGCCCAAACCGTTGTTGTTCCGGCAATGACGGGGTTGTAGGACCACAATGTTCTTTGCGCGACGAACCGGAAGCAGTTGGAAAGCTGCACGATATGGGTGACAGTCCCGTACGGGCAAGGAGCGTTAAAGATAGTGGTATCCTGAGTAGCGCGGGGCACGTGAAACCCTGTGTGAATCCGGCGGGACCATCCGCCAAGGCTAAATACTCCTGAGAGACCGATAGTGAACCAGTACCGTGAGGGAAAGGTGAAAAGAACCGTGAATAACGGAGTGAAACAGACCCTGAAACCATACGCCTACAAGCGGTCGGAGCCAATTTATTGGTGACGGCGTGCCTTTTGCATAATGAGCCTACGAGTTACTTTTACCGGCAAGGTTAAGCACTTCAGGTGCGCAGCCGTAGCGAAAGCGAG